>JBBTDS010000001.1:0-21639 GCA_038060875.1 Acidobacteriota bacterium
GCAGCGTGGAGTCCTGACGGAAGCTGGCTTCGTCGGTGAAGATCAGCGCCCAGCCTTCGGTTCGGGCTTTTTCTTAAGGTCCGGATAGGTGCGTCGGCGCCAGCGATCCTGCGCGCTGGCATCGGCGCGGGCCAGAACGCGACGGGGCCGTTGCACGGAAAAGCCCATGGTGTGCAGCAGCTTCCGCACGTGCCCCGGATGGTAGGCCACGCCGAACTCTTCCTCGATCACCCAGGCCAGCATAGGGGACGTCCACACGCCCGTATCCAAACCGTACGCTACCGGACCACTGTCGAGAATGTCGCCGAGTTGGGTGCGCTGCGCCGCCGTCAACAGCGGCGGCCGTCCGGACCGGTATCCTTCCAAGAGTCCCTCCACTCCGTGCCTCTGATAGAGGGACAACCACTCGGATACCCTGGATCGCGGCGCCTTCAAAATCCCCGCCAGTTCCCCGCTGGTGCGACCTTCGGAGTTCAGGACAACGGCCTGCAAACGCTTCGCCACGCGGTAGGCGCCGTCCCGTTCCGCTTCCTTGCCGAGGCGGACCAGTCGGCTATGCGTCTTCGGGTGCAAATGCAACAGTCGAGGAAGCATGGCCACTCCTCCTACGAGAAGTATGCCACAATGGGAGCCTGTACGTCCTGTCATTTATGCGCGGCTGTATAGCGCCATCGGGCCGCGGGGGCCGCCTGTGCCACCTGTACCTTCCAAGCGCAGTGTTGTCCCCGTGGTGCGGCCAAGGGGCGCACGATTGTGCGAGCGGAGGAGTCGCCGCCACTGGCCGCGGTTGCGGCCAAGATGCAGACCGAGGAGGCCAGGCAAATCTACCGGCAGCGGGGGAGGTGGGCGGAGTTCCCCAACGCCTGGATCAAAGACAAGATGGGGAAGGCGATGAAACCGAGCGGGCACAAACCGCGAGAAAATGGCGGTCAGCGGCGCCGCCGACCAGGATCGGGGACCGAACAGACCCGGATGCCCGGACTATGACCGCCGGCCGACAAACTGCTCACGGCCTCGAGTGAGCGGAGTACGGCTTGGCCGCGTTCAATTCTTTCGCACGCGCCGAGGCATTACGATAGAACCCGTCTTCGGCTCAACGGCGAGCCTGGAGCGAGGTAAAATGTCTCAAGTGTTGGTTGCTCGCCTGGTCGCGGCGCTTCTGGTCTCCAGCTTGTGCTACGCCCAATCCAGCGCCGGCGGCGGCACGATCCAGGGAACGGTGAAAGATCCCAGCGGCGCGGTGGCGCCCGGCGCCAGGCTCTCGATTCTGCACCTTGCGAGCGGTGTCATTACCAACACGGTGACCAACGCCGACGGGTACTTCGCCACGCCGCCGATCAACATCGGACAGTACAGGATCCGCGTCGAAATGCCCGGCATGAAAACGTGGGAGGGGGAGATCACCCTCGAGACCGGCCGCGTCGCGGTGGTCGATCCCGTCCTTCACCCCGGCCAGGTGAACGAGACGATCCAGGTCACCGACAGCGTCCCGCTGGTGACCACCACCGACCCGAGCGACGGCTCCACGCTCGACGCCCAGCGCATCCAGGAGATCCCCGTCAACGGGCGCAACTTGAACGTCCTCATCGAAGACGTCACCCCCGGGGTGGAAAACATCGACGACGTCAACGGCGGTGTCCGGGTCAGCGGCTTGATGACCTACTCGACCGACTACGTGCAGGACGGGGCGGCCGCCAACAACCGGGAGTTCGGCGGCTCGGCGAATCTACAGGGCCTGGAATCGATCGGCGAAGTCCGTGTGGAGACCAGCACCTCGTCGGCCAAGTACACCCGCCCGACCTCGGTCATCGTCACCACCAAGAGCGGCAGCAATCAGCTCCGCTTCGCGGTTTACGAAACCCACCGCAACAACGCCTTCGGCGTCGCGCGCGCCCGCCAGGATGTCTTTTATGACGGCCGCCCCTACGAGACCCCGAAGCTGATCCGCAACGAGTTCGGCGGGTCGGTGGGCGGGCCGATCATGCTGCCCCGTTACAACGGCCGGAACCGGAGTTTCTTTTTCTTCTCGCGCGAGGGCGCCGAGCTGGTACAGGGGCTGACGCGCGAGTTCCGCGTCCCCACGGCGGCCATGCGCGGCGGCGACTTCAGCGGGCTGATCGACGCCCAGGGCCGTCGCATCCAGCTCTACGATCCCCTCACCACCCAGCAGGAGGAGTTTGCGAACGGCCGGCTGGTCTCCGTGCGCGACCCCTTCATCGACAACCAGATCCCGATTGAACGCCTGAACCCGCTGGCCAAGCGCATTTACGAGATCACTCCCCTTCCCAGCGACATCACCAATCCGCTGGTGGCGAACAACCTCAAGATGGTCGTTCCCACGAGTCGATATCCCAACTTGAGCGACAATCCCGCCACCGTCCGCGTGGACCACCGCTTCTCGGAAAGGGACAACATCTTCGTCAAGGCCAACGGCGGAACCCGCCGGGCCCGCTTTATGGGGACCGGCGGCAGCACCGGCGCCCCCACCGCGAACCGGGAAGCCAACACCACCTTTCTCCCGGTTAAGGGACGCTCCGCGGCCCTAAGTTGGATCCACGTCTTTTCGCCCAGCCTCTTTGTGGAGACCCTCGCCAATCGCACCTGGCAGATGTCCCGCACCGTTACCGGAGCGGTCGATACGAACTGGTCGAAGGAGCTCGGGCTGCCCAACCCGCTGGGGGAAATCGGCTGGCCCAACATCACCAGCACCGGCTTCATGAGCTACATTGAGGGCGACAACCGGCGGCAGCTCTACAGCATGATCTCGAACCTGGAGCAGAACTACAGCTTCATCCGCCGCACGCACAACGTCGCTTTCGGCTTGCGCTACCACGACGAGAAGCAGCACCTGCTGCCCGATCAGGGCGCCATTTCCGGCTCGGTCGCTTTCAACAGCCTGGCGACGTCGCTGGAGTCCTCCACGACCGGCACAACGCTCAATCCCGGCACGACGCCCCAAACCGGACATGACTCGGCCAATTTCTTTCTCGGCTACGCCGGCAGTTATACGGTCGGCCTCAAACGCGGCATCATGCGGGTTCGCGAGAGGAACTGGGGCCTCTACCTTCAGGACAACTGGAGGCTGTCCAGCCGCTTGACGCTGACGCCCGGCGTCCGCTGGGACATCAACCCCGCCTTCAGGGAAAAGGACAACCTGCTGTCGGCCTACGACGTCGAAAGCCACTCGCTGATGTTTCCCGAGCCGCTGGAGCATTACTACCGGCTTGGGGCCACGTCGCCGCAGGTGGTGGCGGCCTTTGAGCGTGTGGGAGTATCGTTCAAGAGCGCCCAGGAACTCGGCAAGCCCAAGCAGTTGTTTCCCTCGAATTACTTCGACATCGGCCCGCGCGGCGGCCTGGTGTACAGCCTGACCGGGGGTGATCGCCCGTTGGTGGTCCGTGCCGGCTACGGTCTCTACGTCTCGGCCGTTCCGATGCGGACCTTGCTGGCGCAGTTCTCCGGACTGCCTCCTTTCCGCATCGACTTCACTTACAACCGCAACTCCGCCAGCCAAAGCCCGGACGGGATCGCCAACTATTTGCTGCGCACCGTCCCGGAGACACAGGCCGGGGTGAACAGCGCCGGCGTCATCGATCTGAACGACCCGGCTTCGGTCGGCCGCGGCCGTAGCGTGGTCGGCATGAGCGGAGCGCAGCCCAGCCTCCGCATCCACGAATGGAACCTCGGGTTCGAAAAGCAGCTCGCGCCCTCCACCGTCGTTCGCCTCACTTACAAAGGCAAGCACGGCGTCAATGCCGACCAGTTGTACAACATCAACGGAAACCAGACCGATTACATCTGGTACCTCACCACCGGCCGCGCGCTGCCCAGCGGCGAGTTCTCCAACGTTCTTCGCCGCCCTTACGACCAGAACGCCTACACCGATGTCCGCATCTTGCAGCGGAGCGGCTACATCAACTCGGCCACCTGGTCGCTGGAGGTGGAGCGGCGTTTCCGCCGCGGCCTGGGTTTGCAGGCGTTTTACACGCTGACCAACGCCCTGCGTCTGGCGGGGAATTCCTTCCGCGATGACGTTGTCAGCCCCTCCGCCTACCTGCCGGGCACCGTGCCCACCGACTTCCGCGAGCTCAACCGGTTCCTCTTTTATGACCGCGACACGGCCATTCCCAAGCACCGCATCCGGTGGAACTGGATCTACGATCTGCCGTTCGGCAGGGGCAAGCCCCTGGCCCGCCACGCGCGCGGAATGCTCAACACGGTGATCGGCGGCTGGAGGCTCTCCGGCGCCGGAACCATCGCCAGCACTTGGTACGCGATGCCGACCGGCGACTGGGGCGAGATGGGGAGCTTCGAGGTGTACCGGACGAAGTACAAGATCCTGGACTGCCGCAACACACCGGCACTGGCCACGGACCCCAGCAACGAGCGGTGCATCGAAGGCTACCTTTGGTACAACGGCTACATCTCGGAGCGGTTCATCAACAGCCGCAACGCCACCGGGCTGCGCAACGGGGTGTTCGGTCTTCCGGAGAACTACCAACCGGCGCAGAAGCCGGCGAATCCCTGGCCCAAAAGCGGACAACTGACCGACCTCAATGCCAACGACTACGACACCGACTACGTTTATCTGCCGCTGATCACCGGCGGCGTGGTGCGAGTCAACTATGACACCGGGCTGCACCCCTGGCGCAACCAGTACCGCCTGGGGCCGTTCAACTGGACGCTGGACTCCTCGCTGATGAAGTTCTTTCACCTCACCGAGCGCACGCGCCTGCGGGTCAACGTGGACGTGTTCAACGTCTTCAACGTGCAGGGCCTGAACGTCCCCGCGAGCGACGGCATCGCCAGCCTGGCCAGTTCCTTCGGCGGCTTCGGCTTCCGCCCGCGCCAGGTGCAGCTCACCATGCGGCTGGAGTTTTGACGGCTCTCGTCTCAGCGGCCCAGGAGGTTGGCCGTCCAATCCCCGGAATTGCCGGAAGCCTCGGTCCAGCGTGACGAGCCGACGGGAGGCGCTAACCCGGATTCCTCACCAACCCAGAGTTCTGCCAGTCCCGGTGCAATCCGAACCACGCAAAACCGGGGACAGACGAATCTGTCCACAACGCCACCAGTCCAACGAGATGTTGAGTGCCGCGGTTTGGGGACAGATCCGTCTGTCCCCGGTTTTGCCGCACGTTTGCTGACACCAGGCGTGACCAGGGTGAGAAATCCGGCCTAGAACTTGAAGCGCAGCCCGACTTCGATGCGGCGCATGTCGAGCACGCTGGTGACATTGTAGTGGCCGACGCCGCCGCGGTACTGGTTGTACTTCTCCGCCTCGGTGGCGCTGCCCACCCGGCTGAGCAGGTTCTCCACCAGCCTCTCGGGCGAGTTGAACAGGTAGTAGCCGTCCGACATCTTCGGGCCGTGCATCTTGAAGGTGTGGCCGGTGTTTGTGTCCTGCCTCCGCACCTGGTTGAAGGGGTTGAACAGGCTGGCGCGCAACTCCAGCCCTTTGCCTTCGCGGATTGGGAACATCTTGCTGATGTTGATGTCGTTTGAGAACGTGCCCGGCGACCAGAGGTAGTTGCGCGAGCCCATGCCGACGTCGGGTATCTCCGGCGGCATGAACCCGCTCACGTCGTAAGTCCGGTCGATCGCTGCGATCCCGTTATTCGGGTTGGCGGTGGGCTGGATGCGCGGCCCGATGTCGGGACTGCCGGTGAAGATACCGTTGACGTTGGCGACGCCTTGCGTGTTGTTGGCGTACTGGAGGCCGAAACTCGGGCTGAGGCCGCGGCCGGAGTAGAAGTTCATCAGGTGCGCAATGGCCCAGCCGTCCAGCAACTGCCTGCCCACAACGTTGTCCATGCCCAGGCGCTTGGACAGCTTCGGCACATCATAGGTGTAATTGATGCCGACCACGTGCACGCGATCCTCACCGGCGATGAAGCCCGAGTATTCCTTCCACCGGTAATAGAAGGGGCCGACGTTTTCCGTTCCCGTGATCAGCTTGCCCCAGGTGTGAACGAACTGCATCGCCAGGCCGCGGCTGTAACGCTTGTTCAGGGACCATTGCAGCGAGTTGTACCGCGCGTTGCCGACGTTGGTGATCAGGTTCAGGCTGGTGAAGCCGCGGAAGGGCCGCATCAGGTTGCTGTCCACCGCCTGGGTGCCTGGCAGCGGGCCCGGATTTGACGCCGAGACCGGACCGGCGAAGTTGTTGCCGGCCAGCCGTGGATCGATGAACTCGGGTTTCCAGGAAGTGCCGGGCAGCACCTGGTTGATGTTGAACTGCATCGTCTGGTGCCGTTGGAGGTTGCCGATGTAAGCGATGTCGAGCACTATGTCGAGGGGCAGCTCGCGCTGGATCGACAGGCTGAAATCGTACACGGTGGGCACCGCATTGCTCGATTCGTCGATCGCGCCGAAGCTCTGCGGCGAGATGCGCTTCACCGTGCTGGTCGTAAGGTTGTTCAGGTCCGTCTGGCGATAGTCCACCGAGTCGGCCAGCCCGTTCTGGAAGGTGCCGGTGGCCTGGCTGATAGTGGGCCGGTTGTAAGACCAGCCGAAGCCCCCGCGAAGCACCGTTTTGCCCAGGAACTGCCAGGCGAATCCGCCCCGCGGAGCAAGCAGGATGGCGTTGGGGTTCCGTACGCCGGCTTCACCGATCGCGCCTCCCAGCGGGACCACGCCGTTCCGCGGGTCGCCCGAACCGGGGACAAGGGAGTAAAGCAGCGCATTGAACACGTTGGTCGGCAGCGGCTCATCCGGCCTGGCCGGATCGATCAGCCGGCGGGTGTTCTTCGGGTCCGGAACGTAGTAGCGGGGCGCCTTGGCGGGATCCCAAAGACCGGGGACAAACACCGCGTCGAGGGTTATCCTCCGGTCCGTATTGCGCTCGCTCGGAGTGTGATACACGCGGAGGCCGAAGTCCAGTGTGAGCTTCGGGGTGAGCTTCCACGTGTCCTGGGCGAAGAAGTGGAGATCCCGGTATATCGACAGTTTGTGTGAGGGGCTGGAGACCTGGCGGAACTGTGAAATCGCCCCGGTCAGAACGTTTGCCGGGCTGTAACCCATGTCGAAGCCGCTCGCCGTGTTGACTCCGAAGTTGAAGCTCCCCTTCTCGATGGCCTGGTTGATTTCGTCCTTCTTGTTGAGGATGTATTGGCCGCCCCACTTCAAGATGTGGGTGCCGCGGGTCCAGGTCCAGATTTGCGCGATCTGATACTCGGGTGCCTTCGCGTACCAGGGGAAGCGGTTGAACTGGAAGTCCTGGTAGCCGGTGCCCGAGATCTCAGGCATGACGTCGGTCGCCACCGAAAAGGCGAGCGGGATATCCTTCAGGCCCCCGCCGGCGCGGCTGATCTTCGACGGGTCTTTGGAGACCTCCAGCGGCGCGTTCACGAAATCCTTCTGCCAGTTGAACAGCGTCTCGGCGACCAGGGTGGGGGAGAAGGTCTTGGTGGAATTGATGGTCATCGCCTTGTCGGGGCGGTTCCAGCCGGTAACCACGAAAGGCAGGTTGCTACCGGCCGCCCAGGTAACCATGTCCCGGTAGTGCTGGTAATCGTAATTGAACCGCACGTAGGCGCGCGTCGATTCGTTGATGTTCCAGTCGAACTTGCCCACGTTCAGGTACCGCTTGTCCACTTTCGAGTATTCGTTGAGGTAGTTGTTGTTGGTCTCGTTCTTCAGGTTCGGCAACGGATAGATGTTCATGATCGCGCGGCCGAGCGGGTGGATCATGCTGGCCGGGATCTTGTTGCCCGGAAGCAGTTGCGGGTTGCCAGAGGCTTGCGTTCCCGGCAGGTAGATGGTCGGGCGCGTGCCGTCGGCGTTGATGGTCTGGGAAAAATCGCCCTGGCGCTCCAGTTCGGTGGGAACGCGGATCTGCTGCCGGATGGTGGGCGTGTCCTGCTTCAGGTTCTCGTGGTTGACGAAGAAGAAGAGCTTGTCATTGCGAATCGGGCCGCCGGCGTTGCCGCCGAAGTAGTTGTAGCGGTAGCGCGGGTTAGGCCGGCCGAAGAAGCCGTCCACCCACGGTCTGGCGTTGAGCGCCTCGTTGCGCATGTAGTTCCAGGCCGTTCCGTGCCAGTTGTTGGTGCCCGACTTGGTGACGATGTTCACGACTACCCCGGCCCGGATTCCGTACTCGGCCTGGAAGTTGTTGGTCAGGATCGACACTTCCTGAATCGCCTCGAGGCTGGGAGTCACCGTCGTCTTGGTGTCGCTGCCGTGGTCCACGTTGCTGCCGCCGTCGAGGTTGACCTGGGTCTGGTTAGACGCTTTGCCGTTGATGCGGAAATCGCCGTATCCGTCGTAGCCCGCTTCACGGCCGTTCATCGCGTTGGTGTTCCGCGGCGTCGATCCGGGGATGATCTTCAGCAGGGTGGACCAGTTGCGGCCCTGGAGCGGCATGTCGGTCACCTGCTTGGACTGAATCGTGTCCGAGCGCACGGCGTTCTCGGTGACCATCATCTGCTGTTCGGCCGTGATGGTCACGACCGTCGAGGGTCCCGAACCGACCTCCAGCATGATGCGGCCGAGCGTCATCGTCTGGAAGGCATTGAGCGTCAGGTTGGCGAGTTCCTTCGACTTGAAGCCGGGCGCGTCGATCGTGATGGTGTAAGCGCTAGCGACCAGCGAGGGGAGGTTGAAGATGCCGAACTCGTTCGTAACGGTGACGCGCTCGGAATTGGTGGACAGTTGAACAACCTTGACGGTCGCGTTCGGCACGACGGCGTCGCCGGGATCGACCACCGTGCCGGAAATGGAACCAAGACCCGCCTGGCCGAAGCTGAGGCCGGCCAGGCACAGCCCACACAAAGCAGCCAATTCAACACGTCGCATGGAAATACTTCTACCACAATTCGGTGACAGGCTAAGCTTTTAATTCATGTGGCCGGCGCAAGATTAAATTAGTGAAAGCGTAGCCTGTCACCGAATTAGGAGGGAGGCTGAGGCGGGCTGGCCCTCGACTTCGATGAGGACCGGATGGGGGCCGGGGGCGAGACCCTCGGGGACGCGGACGTCGATGCGATACATGCCGCCGATCATGCCTGGCGCGCCGCCGGCGAACTCGACCTGGGCCGGCAGTCCCCCGATGGTGACCGACACGGGGTTCACGAGCTGCGGCGGGGTGGCGCCGAAGAACTCGCCGGTGGCCAGGCTGGCGCTGAGGGCTCCGAAACCGGTGCCGAACAACTGCACGATTCCATCTTCGTTAAGTGCCACCGCCAGGCCGTCGATGGCAAACAGGCCGGGGGTAGCCACTTCGACCTTGATCGGGGCCGGGTGAATCAGTTGCAGCCCTTGCCAGGAGAAGTACAACAGGTACTGGCCGGAGGCGGGAATGCCCGCCAGCGCCTGCACCGTCACCTGCCGATCGTTTGAATAAACTACCGGCAGCGTCGTGCCGCTAAGCGTTGCGTTCGGAATCGCTCCGGAGAAGTTGCCCAGCACCAGGGCCGGATAGGGCGCCGGCTGGCCAGTGGCGCGCAGCACGCCATCCAGGACCATGCCCTGACCCTCGGGCGGCCCAAGGCCAGAGCCAAACACGGTCGTCAACTGGCGCGGGGAGATCGTGTTGGGAAACCCGAAGCTGGCTGCGTTCACGATGCCGTCGGGAGCAATGGAAGGCTGCGGCAGCCACTTGCAGGCATCGAGGTTGTCGATGCGGTAGAAGCCCCCGTCGTTCAGGTGGACCAGCAGGTTGTCGGGCGCGGCCAGCACGAAATCCGGCACGAAAGTCCCGCCCGGCGGCGGCGTTACGTCCAGCATCTCCAGCCGGCCCGGCTCGCCGCGGAAAAGGCGCGAGGCGGCGGTGAAGAACGACTGGTCGCGCCACCGCGTGACCGACTGTAACGGGAGCATGCGAAACGCAGGCAGCGGAGCGCCCTGCCCCACCAGCCCCAGACGATGCGCCGTGCGGAAGTTGGCGCCGTTGCCGGCAATGACGGCCACGCTGCCATCCTCGAGGCGCGCCAGGGCCGACAGTCCCTCCACCGTATGCCTGATGAGGGTGGAAGTCGCGCGCGCCCACACGGTAATTTCAGCCGTGAACACGCCACCGGCCGGGGTGGCGCCCTGCGAGTACCAATAGATGTTGCCGGTGTTGTCGGCGGCAATCCGCTGCAAGGCGGAAAGGCTCCCAGTGGGGGCGTAGACGACCTGTTCACCGCCTTGCGTCTTCAGCACAGTCACCTTGCCGTCGGCGCCGACAACCAGGATCCGGCGCCGGTAGACGTCGGCGACAGCGATGCGCCCCTCGCCGTCGATCGAAAAGGCGACGATGCCGAAGATGGTCAGGCTGGTGGCGGCCTTGCCGTCGGCGTCGGCGACATCGTCCCCGCCTCCGACGACGAAGCGGGGCGCCTGGCCCGCACGCGCTTCCACAATTCCCGACTTTCCGCCTTGCGAGGTGGCGTAGAGGAGGCTGTTGGTGCGCGGCTGCCAGATCCCGAAGGGCGGCGCCTGCCCATCAACGGTGGCCGCGACCGGCGCTCCGGCGATCACGGTCTGCACCCTGTCGGCAAGGCGCACCAGGGGATTGCGCTGCTCGGGGCGCGCCGAGCCGAGGAAGAACAAGGCCCCGTCGGAGCCGACAGCCAGCGGTGTGCCGGTGAACGGAGGGAAGGGATTGGCGCCGGTCTCGATCGTACCGTTGGGCCGGATGGGATAGACGCGGTTGGATGTGGCCGCCGCCGGCGTTCCGTCGGGCAGCAGCAGGATGTTGACCGAAGCCTCGAAGTTCTGGTTGATAGTCCGGATGGCGCCGTCGGGGGTTAGGAGGCGCAGATGCCGGCCCGAGAGATCCTTGATCCACAGCGAGCCGTCGCGCAGGGGCACGATCTGCCGCGGGCTGGAAAGCGCAGCCTCGGTGGCGGGGCCGTTGTCGCCGGTGAATCCGGTCGAGGCCGCGGCGCGCGCCGATCCGGCGATGGTGCGTAGGATGCCGTCGCTCTCCAGCAGGCGGACGCGATTGTAGCCATCCAGGATGAGCAGCGCGCCGGAGGGAGCGAAAGCGACGTTGACGATGTTGCCGAGATTCACCTCCGCCGCCGGACCGGCCTCGCCGTTGAACCCCGGGCGGCCCGAACCGGCGGCCACTTCAATCGCCCCGTTCACCACCCGCCACACCCGTCCGAGGGCGGTGAAATGCAGGACGCCTTCCGGCGAGAACACGATCTGGCTGACAGTGGGCAGCGACGTATCGAGCGCGGGACCGGGGGTCAGGATCTCCGCCCGGTAGCCGGCGCCGGCCACCGTCCTCACGCGGCCGTTCGCCTCGATACGCCGGATGCGGTTGGCCGTATCGAAGAAGTGAGGGACGTTGGCGGGCGAGAGCGCGAACGCGCTGGTCTGGAAAGTCTGCGATTCGCGCGCGCGTTCGCCCTCCTCGACCTTGGGCGAAGGCTGAGCGGGCGTGATGGCCGTGATGCGGCACTCCTGGGCAGCCAGCGGAACGATCGCGAGCGCCAGCCAGAGGGCGCGAACCGGGAGGGGGCGTACAGCAACCATGCGAGAGCGATTTCGAAGTGCTATTGTAGCTCGATCGTGGCTGGGGGGCGGTGAGCGCGTGGAAAAAGGTCTTGACAGGACCGAGGCGGGGGATTGAAGATAACCGAGATGCGCTACACATATCTTCTGTTCGTGGGCTGGGGCCTGGTTTGGGCACAGGAGCCGGCGCCGTTCTCCAGGCAGTTCTTCGAGGTGAAGCAATACTCGCAGGCGGAAAACGAAGCCATCGTGAAGAAGTTCCATGGGTTGCGGGTGACCGACGTGGCCGACGGACTCCAGGAGGTGGGGCTCCAGGACGTCACCATCATGGATCCCAAGATCGGACCCATGTGGACGGATGGGGAAAAGTTCACCCACCGGATCTACGGAGTGGCGGTCACGTTGCGGCTGGTGCCTCCACAAGAGCGCGGTCCCAGCCATTTTGCGACGCAAGAGGAATACCGCAAATGGCATAGCGACTGGGCACGCCGATGGATTGGGCGGGGGATGGCGGACCAGATCAAGCCGGATACGATCCTGGTCATAGACGCCTCGCGGACGCATGACGTCGGTTTCTGCGGATCGAACAACGCCTACGGCTGGATGAGCCGTGGGCTGCGGGGAATTATCACTGACGGAGGGTGCCGCGACTCGGACGAGATGGTTCTCCAGCGCATCCCCGTATACCAGCGGGATTCGACCCGGGGGATCAATCAGGGCCGAATAGCGATCGAGTCGTACAATCATCCCGTCAATGTGGGGGGCGTGCTGGTCATGCCGGGGGATGTGATCGTGGCCGATCTGGACGGCGTGGCCGTGGTGCCTCGGGCCAAAGCGGAGGCGGCGGCCGCGGCCGCGCGCCGAGTCCAGGATGGCGACAAGGAAGGCCGTCGCCGTCTCTACGAGAAGATGGGGCGGCCTGCGGATTTCACGGTGAAATAGCAGACTCGCCCGGCGGGCGAGGTCGGAAAGGGGAGGTATGTGACGATGCGCAAAACCACTGGGCTGGTTATTGCCACACTGTTTGGCGCTCTGCTTCCGTTGAAGGGGCAGGAGGTGCGCGGGACGATCCTGGGACGGGTGACCGATCAGACGAACGCGGTGATGGTCGGCGCCAGGGTGGAGGTCACCAACACCGCCACCGGGGTGCGCTCGGCCTCAGTCACCAATGAAAGCGGCGACTACCTGTTTCCATTCCTGATCCCCGGTCCTTACACCCTCATGGTTGAATCTCCGGGTTTCAAGACGTTCACCCGGGCGGGGCTAAACATTCGCGTCAACGATCGCATCACGATCGACGTGAGGATGGAACTCGGCCAGGCAGCGGAGAGCGTCCAGGTAGTGGCGGAGACGCCTATACTGGACACCTCGACGTCGTCGATGGGGCAGGTGATCGATAGCAAGACCATCCTGGACCTGCCGCTGAAGGACGGCATGGTGATCATCATGGCCACCTTTTCGCCGGGCGTGCAGTTTCTGCCGCAGCGGACCGGTTACACGCGCCCGTTTGACGTGGGCACGCCGTCGCAGCTTTCGATCGACGGCACGCGGACCGGCAGCAACGAGTTCATGATGGATGGCGCACCGAACATGCAGAGGAACGGTGTCGCCTACTCGCCGCCGCCGGGGGTGGTGGAGGAGTTCAAGGTCCAGACGGCCACCTTCGACGCCAGCTACGGGTTCATGGCTGGCGGCGCGCTCAGCATGAGCCTGAAGTCCGGCGCCAACGACCTCCACGGCCAGACGTACTACTTCCTGCAGAATCCGGCGCTGAACGCCAACACGTTCTTCCAGAACCGGATGGGCCTGGACAAGTCTACCTTCCGGCTGCACCGTTGGGGGGCCAGCGCCAGCGGACCCATCCACTTGCCCAAGCTCTACAGCGGCCGCAACAAGACGTTCTGGATGTACGGGTACGAGGGCATCTGGAGCTTCGACCCGACGCCCTACACGGTGGCGGCGGTGCCGACGCCGGCGCAGCGGACAGGCGACTTTTCGCAGTTGCTGGCTGCCGGCGCGCAGTATCAGATCTACGATCCCTACTCGATCACGCCGGCGCCGGGCGGGCGGTTCAGCCGCCAGCCAGTCCCCGGCAACGTGATTCCCGCGAACCTGATCAATCCCGTCGCCAGGAAGATCGCCGCGCTGTGGGATCTCCCCAACCAGACGGGAACCCGTGACGGGGTGAACAACTATCGGAAGGCCAAGAATGCGCTGGACATCTACTACAACCACATCGTCCGGATCGACCACAACGTGTCCGCCAAGCAACGGTTCTTTGCGCGCGGCAACGTCACCGAGATGGATCGAGATGAGAACATCCGCCACAACGGCGCCTGGGGCAACAAGTTCCTGCGTTGGAACCGTGGCCTCGCCTTCGACCACGTATATGTGTTTTCGCCGCAGTTCTTCCTCAACACGCGCTACAGTTTCACGCGCTTCATCGAAGGGACGCCTCCCTTGCAAGGGGGTTGGGACCTGGCGGGAATGGGGTTCTCCTCCACGTTCATCAACCAGATCAACCAGGTGGATCCGCGCGGCTTGAAGTTGCCGCGCATCGAAGTCAGCGGCTACCACAACCTGGCCGAGCAGGACATTGACCGGCGTCATGACGACATTCACGACGTGGCGGCCAACCTGACGACCATGGTCCACTCGCATACGATGCGGTACGGCGTCGGCTACCGTGTGCGGAGAGAAAACAACTTCAACCTGGATCAGTCCTCGGGCCGGTTCGACTTCGGCACGACCTGGACCCGCGGCCCGCTGGACACCTCGCCGTCGGCGCCGATGGGGCAGGGCATGGCGAGCCTGTTGTACGGGCTACCGACCGGCGGCTACTTCCCGATCCGCGACTCGTATGCCGAGCAAGACACAACCTGGGCTCTCTATTTCCAGGACGACTGGAAGGTCAGCAGGAAACTCACCCTCAGCGCGGGACTGCGGTATGAGCTGTTCTCGCCGCTGACGGAGCGATTCAACCGCAGCGTAAGAGGCTTTGATGCCGCCACGCCCAGCCCGATCGAGGTAGCGGCGCGGGCGAACTATGCGAAGGACCCGATACCCGAGGTTCCCGTGGGCCAGTTCCAGGTCCGCGGCGGACTGACTTTTGCCGCCGCGGGCGGCCTGCCGCGGACATTGTGGAGAACGGACAAGGCCAATCTCATGCCGCGCCTCGGGTTCGCGTACTCCATCACGCCGAAGACGGTTTTCCGCGGGGGTTACGGTGTTTTCTACGAGCCGATCGGGATTGTGAATGCCCACGTCAACCAGACCGGCTTCCACCGGAACACCGACTTTCTGGCCTCGCTCGACAACGGGCAGACCTACGTCGCGAACCTGACGAACCCGTTCCCGGGCGGCTTCGAGCGGCCGCTGGCCGCCGCCGGCGGGCTGGCTACCAACCTCGGGCAGGGCGTGTCTTTCTTCGATGAGGGCACGGGGCACCCTTATATGCAGCGCTGGCAATTCGCCATCCAGCGCGAGCTGCCGCAGACCTCGGTGCTGGAAATCTCATACGTGGGAAACCGGGGCACGAGGCAGCGCATCGGGCGGCAGTACGATCCGGTGCCGCGAGA
Organism: Acidobacteriota bacterium; assembly: GCA_038060875.1. Taxonomy (GTDB): domain Bacteria; phylum Acidobacteriota; class Terriglobia; order Bryobacterales; family Bryobacteraceae; genus JBBTDS01. The sequence goes on from JBBTDS010000001.1 coordinate 15,021, forward strand.
GTACCTGAGCACATCCCCGGTGCGGGACCAGAGGACCATTGATTTCTTGAACGCGGCGGTGACCAACCCGTTTTATCCCTTGCTGCCGAAGACCAGCCTGGCCGGCACCAACGTCTCGCGTTCGCAGTTGCTGCGGCCCTACCCGCAGTTTACCGGCGTATCGGCGGACACCAACCAGGGGTACTCGTGGTATCACTCGATGCAAGTGCGCTTCGAGAAGCGGTTCGCGCGGGGGCTTTCCTCGTCGTTGTCCTACACCTGGTCGAAGCTGATGGAAGCGAGACAGTATCTGAATGACACCGACCCGACGCCGAGGGAAGTGATATCGGACCAGGACCGCACGCAGCGCCTGGTGGCGACCTGGATCTATGAGCTTCCCTTCGGCCGGAGCAGGCGCTGGGGCAGTGCGATGAAGCCGGCCTTGTCCGGGATCATCAGCGGCTGGCAACTGCAAGGCATCTACGGGTGGCAGAGCGGGGAAGCGCTGGGCTTTGGCAACGCGATCTTCAATGGCAACCTGAAGGACATCCCGCTCCCGCGCGGCCAGCGCACGATCGACCGCTGGTTCAACGTGGACGCGGGTTTCGAGCGCGACTCCCGCCGGCAGCTCGGGGCGAACATTCGGACGCTCTGCATGCGCTTCTCCGGGATTCGCGGCGATGCGCTGGACAACTGGGACCTCTCGTTAATCAAGAACACCCAGATCAGGGAGTCGGTCCAGCTCCAGTTCCGCGCCGAGGCGATCAACGCTCTGAATCATGCCCAGTTCATGCCGCCGGAAACCAGTCCGACGAGCACTGCCTTCGGGCGGGTGACCGATGAGCGGGCGTGGCCGCGGGTGGTGCAGTTCGGTTTGAAGGTGCTGTTTTGAATAAGGAGAACACTGACATGGTACGAAACGCAATTCTGCTCATCATGACGACGCTGCTGGCGGCGTCCGCGGCTTACGCGCAAGCCCAGCCAGCCGGCGACAAGGTGAAGCTGTTCATTCCCTACAAGGAGTATTCGCAGGAGGACAACCAGCGCATTCTGAAGCTGTTCGCGGATCTGCGCGTGTCCGATGTCTCGGACGGCATGGACGTTGTCGGCCTGGCCGACATCGGCATCGTGGCGCCGGAGATCAGGACGCTGTGGCGTGATACGGAGAACTTCACCCATCGCGTCATCGGCATCGCGGTGACGGCGCGGTACGTGCCGACCAACAAGCGCGAGCCCAAGATGGACCCGAAGACGATCGGCCGGTGGTACAAGGAGATCACCTCGGAGGCATTCACCCAGGTGCTGTTCCCCGGCGCGGCGCTGGTGATCGATGGCGGCGAGGACGGCGAGTCGCGCACCATCGGCTCCTCCAACATCCGAGGCTGGCAGAAGCGGGGGATGGTCGGTGTGGTAACCAGCGGCGGGCTGGCGGACAGCGACGAGATCATCCACCACAAGGTTCCGGCCTATTACAAGAGGCCGGCCCGCGGTCTGCGGCCGGGGCGCAATGAACTGGAGTCGGTCAACCGGCCGGTGATGTGCGGCGGCGTGCTGGTTCGCCCCGGGGACGTAGTAGTGGCCGACGGCGATGGCGTGGTGGTGGTTCCTCGCGAGCGCGCCGAAGAGGTGGCCGCGGCCTCGCAGCAGTTCCTCGATAACGTGGGGCTGGAGCGCAGGCAGAAGAAGCCGGGGAAGTAGAGGCGGCTCAGACGGCGAGCTGAAACCACGGCGAGCCGAAGCTCGCCGCTGCGCGCTAAGGCGTGCGCCACGACAAGGAGAACCTCAATGAAAGTAGGATTCATCGGACTAGGCGCCATGGGTCTGCCGATGGCCGAGCGGGTGGTCAAGGCGGGGTACCCATGCTTCACCACGTTTCACAAGCGAAGGGAACCTGCGGAAGCGCTGGCGGCGCTGGGGGCGCAAGTGCTGGCCACGCCGGCGGAGATCGCCCGCGCGGCCGAGGTGATCATCACCATCGTCCCCGCCGATGCGGAGCTCAAGCAGACGGTGTGCGCCCCGGGCGGCCTGCTGGAAGGCTTTTCCCCGGGCAAGGTGCTCATCGAGATGACGACGGCGACGCCACAGGCGGTGCAGGAGGTGGAGAAGGCGTTGACGGCGGTGGGCGGGCGAGTCCTGGACGCTCCGGTCAGCGGCGGCACGACCGGCGCGGCCCAGGGCACGCTAACCATCATGGTTGGCGGCGAGGCGGCGCTGCTGGAGGAATGCCGCCCGCTGCTGGAGACGATGGGGAGCCGGATCTTCCACGTCGGCCCGGTCGGGCAGGGCAAAGTGGTGAAGATGGTCAACCAACTGATGGCCGCGGTCAACCTGTTGATGGTCGGAGAGGCGTTTGCGCTCGGCGTCCGGTGCGGAGCGGACCCGAACAAGCTCTACGAAGTGATCAAGACGTCGTCGGGTTACTCCAGGATGATGGATGCGCGGTTGCCTGACTTCCTGCTCGCCGGTTCCTTCCAGCCCGGTTTCAAGCTCGACCTGATGAAGAAAGACGTGAACCTGGCGCTGGATTCGGGCCGCACGCTGGGTGTGCCGCTGCTGATCGGCTCGGTGGCGGGGCAGGTTTTTTCGGCCGCCAGCGCGGCGGGCAAGGGCGAGCTGGATTTCTCGGCGGCGGCGCAGTTTCTCGCCGAGCTGGCGGGCGTGCGGCTGAGCCAGGCGGGTAACGCATGAGCTTGAACGCCGCTCAGAGTTTCAACTTCCTGCCGGCGCCAACCGACATCCACTTCGGCTACGGCGTCGTGCGCACGCTTCCGGATCGGATCAAGTCGCTCGGGGGCGGCAGGGCTTTTCTGGTCACGGATGCGGGCATCCGCGCCGCCGGCATCGTTGACGAGGTCACGCGGATCTTGCAGGCGGCGGCGATCGACTACGAGGTGTACGACCGGGTCACCGCGGATTCCGGATCCGGGTTGATCACCGAGGCGAGCGAGGAACTGAAGCGCAGCGACGCCGGCGTGGTGATCGGCCTTGGAGGGGGCAGCTCGCTGGACACCGCCAAGGCGGTGGCGGCGCTGGCGACCAACCCGGGGTCGGTGTTCGATTACGTGGGCTTGCACAAGGTGCGCAACCGGCCGCTGCCGGTGGTTGCCATTCCCACGACCGCGGGCACCGGGAGCGAGGTCACCTTGTGGTCGGTGTTCACGAACGACGCCACAAAGCTCAAAGTGGCGATCGGGAGTGTTCTGCTGTATCCGGCCGTTGCGCTGTGCGATCCGGAGCTGACGCTGGGGCTGCCGGCGGCGCTGACGGCGTCAACGGGCATGGACGCCCTGGCGCACGCCATCGAGTGCTACACGAACAACGCGTGCCAGCCGATCTCGGGCGCGCTGGCGTTGAAGGCGATCGAGCTGATCGGCGGCCACCTGCGCACCGCTGTGCTAAACGGGGGCGACCGCGATGCGCGCTACGGCATGATGCTCGCGAGCACGATGGCGGGGATCGCCATGAACCCGACGCGGCTCGGCCTGGCGCACGCCTTGGCGATGCCGCTCGGGAGCTGGGATTTGCGGGTCCCACACGGGGTGGTTCTCGCGGTGACCTTGCCGGTGGTGATGGAATTCAATCACGCGGCAGAACCCGACCGGTTCGTGGACGTGGCACGGGCGCTGGGAGAACCGGTGGCCGCCCTTTCACGGACTGAAGCCGCGGGCCGGGCGGTCAGCGCGGTGACGAAGCTGGCGCGCGACATCGGGATTCCCCGGGGCCTGTCCGAGTACGGGGTACGCGAAGAACATGTCGCGATGGTGGTGGAGGAGGCGATCAAGAGCGGCAATGTCGCGGTGAATCCCCGCCGGGCCGGCAAGGAGGATCTGGCGGCCATTCTGCGGCGGGCGCTGTAGAAGGACTAACGATGCAAAGGCGTGCGAACTACATAGGCGGCCAATGGACGGCGCCACAGAGCGGGAGCTACTACGCGATCCGCAACCCGGCGCGGCCCGGCGAAGTGCTGGGCGAGTTTCCGGCTTCGACCGCGGCGGATGCGGAGGTCGCAGTTGCGGCGGCGGAGACGGCGCTGGCCGCCTGGGCCGAGACTCCCGGACCGCAGCGGGGCGCGCTGCTCCACCGCTTCGCGCAGCTTCTGGAGGATTCCCGAGCCGCGCTGGGGCGGATCATCACGCTGGAACAAGGGAAGGCCCTCGGCGAATCGCTCGGCGAGGTTTCGCGCGCCGCCGCCGAGGCGCGGTTCATGGCCGGGGAAGCGAGCCGCGCACTGGGCGCCACGTTTCCCAGCGAACGAGCCGGCTGCACCTGCCAGACGGTGCTGGAGCCGCTCGGCGTGGTCGCGGCCATCAGCCCGTGGAACTTCCCGGTGGTGACGCCGGTGCGCAAGATCGCGCCGGCGCTCGCCTATGGCGACACGGTCGTCTTCAAGCCCGCGACGCTGACGCCGTGGACGGCGGTGTTCCTGATGGAACTGCTGGAGAAGGCGGGCTTGCCGGCGGGCGTGGTCAACCTGGTGATCGGGGCAGGCTCGGCGGTGGGCGAATGCCTGATCAGGGATGCGCGCGTGCGCGGGATCAGCTTCACCGGATCCACCGCCACTGGCATGCGGATTTATGAAGGCGCCGCCCGCCGCCTGGCCAGGGTGCAGCTCGAACTGGGGGGCAAGAACGCGGCGGTGGTCATCGACTACGACGACCTGGACGGCGCCGCACGCGAGATCGTGGCCGCGGCGTTTCTTTGCAGCGGCCAGCGATGCACGGCTCTGAGCCGGGTCATCGTCATCGAATCCCAGGCCGAGGCGCTGGTGGAGCGGCTGCTCGATCACGTTGGGCGGATCAAAGTCGGTGATGGATTGGCGGAAGGGACGACGATGGGGCCGCTGGTGAGCAAGGAGCAGCTTGAGACAGTGGACGGCTATGTCAAGCAGGGCATCGAATCGGGCTGCGTTCTGCTGGCGGGCGGCCGGACGCTGGTGGAGGCCCCCGATCAGGAAGGCTACTACTATGCCCCAACGGTGTTTGACCAGGTGACGCCGGCGTCTCCACTGGCGCGGGAAGAGATTTTCGGCCCGGTGTTGCCGGTGATCCGCGTGCGGGACGCCGAGGAAGCCATCACGGTGGCGAACAGTACGAGGTATGGTCTTGCCGCTTCCGTGTTTACGTCCCGTCTGTCCCTGGTTAACGAGTTTGTCAGGCGGGTGGACGCCGGCATGATTCATGTCAATCACGGGACGGCGAGCCAGGCGCACGTTCCCTTCGGCGGAGTGAAGGATTCCGGCCAGGGGGCCTATTCCATCGGGCCGACGGCGAGAGAGTTCTATACGAATGTCAAGGCGGTCTATGTCAAGTGGTGACCGCGCGTCAAGGGCCCCACGATACGCCGTAGTCGCCGCGCTGTTCGTGCTCTCGTTGATCCTTTACATTGACCGGGCCGCGATCTCCTCGGCCAAGGGACCGATGGCCGCGGATCTCTCGCTCTCCGATGAGTCGGTGGGGGCGGTGTTCAGTGCTTTTGCGCTTGGGTACGCCCTGGCACAGGTCCCGTCCGGCTGGTTTGCCGACCGGGCGGGCCCGCGAGTGGCGCTGGCGGTGGTGGTCGCGCTGTGGAGCCTGCTGACGACGCTGACAGGCGCGGTGAGCCGGCTGGGAACGCTGCTGCTGGTGCGGTTTCTGTTCGGGATTGCCGAGGCCGGCGCTTTTCCCGGCTCCGCGCGGGTGTTCTACAACTGGTTGCCGGCGAGTGAGCGAGGTCTGGCCAACGGCATCCTGTTTTCGGGCGCACTACTGGGAGGCGGCGTGGCCTTCCCGATCTGCCATTGGCTGCTGGAGGCGTATGGCTGGCGGGGCGCATTCTACCTGTTGGGCGCTCCCGGCCTGGTCTGGGCGCTTGGCTGGACGGCCTGGTTCCGCAACTATCCGCGAGAGCGGATCGTTGAGCAAAATGCAGCGGCCGGCCCGCAGATGAGCTTCGGGCAGGTGTTCCGATCCAGTGCGATGGCCACCGCCATGGCGCAGTACTTCGCCGGGAATTTTACGTTCTATGTCTGCATCACCTGGATGAATCCCTACCTGGTGGAACACTACGGGCTCTCGCAGGCGCAGGCGTCGCGCTACTCGATGATTCCGCTGGTGCTGGGAGCGACGGCGAACTGGGTGTCGGGCCTGGTAGTGGATTACCTCTACCGGGCCGGCCTGCATTCCTGGTCGCGGCGGCTGCCGGCGATCATCGGCTTTCTGCTGGCCACCGGCGCGGTGCTGGCGCTCTCGATCGCCGAAACTGCCACGGCGGCGGTGACGGCGTTCGCGCTGGCTGCGTTTGGCGTCGAGATGACGATCAGCCCGAGCTGGGCGTATTGCCTGGATATCGGCGGGAAGAACTCCGGCGCGGTGTCGGCGTCGATGAACATGGTGGGCAACTTCGGCGGCTTCGTCAGCGCGAACGCCTTTCCCCAGTTGCAGCGTCTCACCGGGAGTTCGGCGGCCTACTTCCGCGCGGCGGCGCTGCTCAACTCCCTCGCCATTCTCTGTTGGCTGCGGATGCGGCCGAGGCAGGCCAGCGCCACCAGCGGATGAGATAATGCCCGGCATGGAACGCCGCGCATTTCTTGTCGCGCCGGCGGCGGCCTTCGCGCAGCCGGCGAAGGAGCTGGTGGCCGCGCGCCCGCGGTTGTATTTTAACC
>JBBTDS010000002.1:0-1231 GCA_038060875.1 Acidobacteriota bacterium
AGCCGGTGTCCAAGCTCGGTTTCGCATGGCGGGGAGCTTGGTCGCGGTGCTGCGCGGCGACCAGAGCAGCGGCGGCCGCCACATGGGGCGTGGCCATCGAGGTTCCGTTCCACGAAGCGTAACCGGCGGTTCTCGGCGATGGAACCCACCGTGATGTTCTGGTCGTGCAGCCGGCGAAACAGAAGGGCCTCGGTCTGCGAAGAGGCGGTGCCGCTGATACTCAGGTTCACGACCTTCACGTTCGCGCCGGTCGGCGCTTGCAGTGCCCTCAGGCAGCGGACTCCATCGGCGTAGAATTCTCCGTCCTTTCCCGGCGCGTCGGGAAAGATCTTCCAGACCTCCAGCTTGCAGGCCGCTACCCCGGTGATGCCGATCTGGTTGTTCGTGGCCGCGGAGTTCTTCGCTTATCTGCGGCAGCGCCTTCGCCCCCGCGCCGGCAAACTTCAGCCTGGCGTGCCGTCGAGGCGGTCGGCAGTGAGAACCGGACTGACGTCACCACCGTTCGAGCTTCTTGCCGTCGGCGCCATAGAGTGTCGATGGGGCGTCTTTGAACACGACCTGCTCGGGTCGGTAGACGACTTTCTTGCCGCCTTCGACCATCTTCTCGATCGGGATCTGGACCGCGGTGTATGGCGCGTCGTCGAGAAACTCGGCAAGCTCGTAGAAGACGTCGTGCTTAGAGAGCGTGAGGAACGTATCGAAGCCCGGCTTGAATGTGCCGTTCGTTCGGTACGCCCACCAGGTACACTGGCGGCGGTAAAGCTTCGGATGGATGAACTTGCGCGTGCCCTCCAGCTTGAACTTAGCCCCGGCCCCGCCGCGATAGGTCAGCTTCGGGTTGAACGCGCCGATGGTCTTTGTTAAGTACCTCGCGATGCCGCCCGGCGCCGCACGGCCCACCTTCCAGGCCGCAAGGCAGTCCTCGATCTCGCTGCGCGTCATCGAGTTGTAGAGCGCTACGACCGCCCAGCCGCGCCGCAGGATCGCGAGGTTGATGTCATCATTGCCGACGAGCACGTTGCCAACGAAGCGCCCGTACTTGTCGATCGCATCCGCTGGCCCTTCGCCATCCCTGACTTCGGTGACGAACTGGCAGTGCAGGGGCGAATTACCCAGTTTGCCGACAAACTCGGCAAGTCTGAACGTCGCCGTTTCCGCCTGATGCTGACGGTACTTCTTCACTAGCCCCGACCCCTTGAGACTGCCGAGATCCTGACCCTTGTATTTGGTA
>JBBTDS010000003.1:0-11594 GCA_038060875.1 Acidobacteriota bacterium
CGTTGACGAGCAGGGTGATCCAATGGCTGCCTTCGAGAAGACCGAGCCCTGACGGTAACCGCTCCCTGCGGTCGCGGCTCAGCATGGGGTCCATGCCGTCCACCACTTTTGTGTCGCGCACCCGAGGAAACTCCGGCGAGTCCGAGCTAAGATAGTCAAGCCGATGATGACGCGAGATGCGGTTGCCGCGCTGATGGAATTGCCGGTCGAGGAACTGCGCCGCCGCGCCCGCGTCCCGTTCCGGCTGGTCGCGGACATCCCGTCGCTGCTGGCCGACTTCGCCCGCTCGATCGCCGATGAGATCGCCGCGCGCAATTGCCGCGGAGAGCCTACGCGGCTGATCCTGCCGGTGGGCCCGGTGGCGCAGTACCGCATCCTGACGGACATCTCGAACCGCGAGCGTATCTCGTGGAAGAACGTCTACACGTTCCAGATGGACGAGTTCCTCGACTGGCAGGCCCGCCCGATCCCGCTCACTCATCCTTTGAGCTTCGAGGGCTACATGCGCCGCGAGGTCTTCGCCCGGCTCGATCAGGATCTGCGCATCCCCGAAGATCACTGCTTCTTCCCGCACCCGTTCCGCCCGGACGAGATCGGCGAGAAGATCCGCGAGGTGGGCGGCATCGACGTCTGCTGCGGCGGCGTCGGCTACCACGGGCACGTGGCTTTCAACGAGCCGCCGCTCTCGCGCTGGCGCCGCATCTCAGTGGAGGAACTGCGCAATTCGCTTACGCGGGTGGTGGCGCTCGGCGACGATTCGATCGTGGTGCAGAGCATCCACTGCTCGGGCGGTAACTCGGCAGCCATCCCGCCGATGGCGGTGACGCTCGGCATGAAGGATATCCTCGCCTCGCGGAAGATCCGGCTCTACTGCGCGGCCGGCGAGCGACACCGCGCGATCTTCCGCATCACCGTGGCCGGCGAGGTGACCAGCGACTTTCCCAGCACGCTGGTGCAGGGCCACCCCGATGCCGAGGTGATCACCGACGAGGCCACCGCGGCGCCGATCGCCGTGGGCCTGCGGTAGGATGGCCTGACCGATGTCGCCCCGGTTGCGCTGGTGGATACTGCTGCTGCTGTTCCTGGCGATGACCATCAACCTGCTCGACCGCCAGGTGCTCTCGCTGGTTGCTCCGGTGCTGCGCGATCAGTTCCATCTCTCCAACACGCAACTCGGCGTGGTCTTCTTCTCTTTCCTGCTGGGGATGACGCTGGGGCAAATCCCGGTGGGCATGATGCACGACCGCATCGGCCCGCGGATGGGCTTCTGCCTCATCATCTCCTGGTGGTCGGCGGCCAACCTGCTGCACTCGCTGGCCCGCTCGGTGCTCCAGTTCGGTTTGCTGCGTTTCATGCTGGGGCTGGGCGAGTGCGGCGTCTACTCGGGCGGGGTGAAGACGATCGGCCAGTGGTTCCCGGTGCGGGAGCGCGCGCTGGCGGCGGGTCTCTTCAACAGCGGCTCGCTGCTGGGGGCCATCATCGCGCCGCCGCTGATCGTTTACCTCACCACCCGGCTGGGCTGGCCTTACGCCTTCCTGCTGCCAAGCCTGACCGGCCTGATCTGGCTGTGGCCGTGGCTGGCGCTCCGCTGGAACCCGCGAACGGAGCCGATGGTGGCCGCCGCGGCCGGCCGCGAGCGCGTCTTGCCATTGCTGGCGATGCCGGCCGTGTGGGGCGTCGTGCTCATGCGCTCCTTCGGCGGGCCGGTCAGCCACTTCTATTGGAACTGGCTGCCCGAATACCTGAAGCGCGAGCGAGGGATGTCGCTCCAGCAGATCGGTTGGTGGGCCTGGCTCCCGTTCCTGGCCGGCGGTCTCGGCAACATCGGCGGCGGCTGGCTCTCCAGCCATCTCATCCGCCGCGGCTGGTCCGTTAACGGAGCGCGCAAGGCGGCGTTCTTTCTCGCGACCGCGCTCTGCCTGGCCGCGGTGCTGGTGCCGGCCGCCCACAGCGCCGCGTCCGCCATGGCGCTCATCTGTGTGGCCGTGATGGGCATCAACGCGTTCGCCGCCAACCTGATGGGCGTAATCGCCGACCTGTTCCCGCAGCGCATCCTGGCCAAGGTGAGCGCGCTGACCGGTGTGGGCGACGGGGCGATGAGCATGACCATGATGCTCGCGACCGGCGTGGTCCTGGACCGTGCCTCCTGGGCGCCGGTGTTTATCGCCGCCGGCTTGCTGCCGCTGCTGTCGCTCACCTCGCTGCTGGTGCTGGTGGGCCGGGTGCGGCCAATACCGCTTGGGGAGATCTACCGCGATGGTAGTCACTTCGCCTGAAACAGCCGGCTCGGGGGGACGCGCTTCCAGTCGTCGAGGAACATGGTCAGGCCGGTGTCGGTCAGCGGGTGCTGGTAGAGCGCCTTGAGGATGTCGAAGGGCATGGTGGCGATGTCGGCGCCGGCCAGCAGGCAGTCCAGCACCTGCTTGGGGGTGCGGATGCTGGCGGCGATGATCTTGGTAGCGAAGCCGTAGTTGTCGTAGATGTGCCGGATCTGCTCGATCAGCACGATGCCGTCGTGGCCGACCACGTCGAGGCGGTTGATGAACGGGCTGATGTAAGTGGCCCCGGCCTTGGCGGCCAGGAAGGCCTGGAGCGGGCTGAAACAGAGCGTGACGTTGGTGTTGATCTCTTCGCGCGACAGGACCTTGACGGCCTTCAGCCCCTCGATGGTGACCGGCGCCTTGACCACCGCGTTCTTGTGCAGCGCGCCGATGGCGCGGCCTTCGCGGATAATGCCCTCGGCGTCGAGGCTCACCGATTCCACGCTCACCGGCCCGTCCACGATGGTGAAGATCTCCGCCAGCACCTCGTCAAAGCCGCGGCCGGTGGCGGCGATATGGGTTGGGTTGGTGGTGACGCCGTCGATTACGCCCCAGCTTGCCGCCTCGCGGATCTGGGCGACATCGGCCGTATCCAGGAAGAGCAGCATCTGCCCATCCTATAATTTCGGTGACAGGCTACACAACCTCGAAATTAATCTTCGGCGCGTGACATCTATTTCGAGGTTGTGTAGCCTGTCACCGAATTACGGGGCGGGTGAAGGCGGCGTTGGGGATCACGCCGACGCGGGCCGAGGGGACGAGCAACTCGCGCAGCCGCTCCGCATGCCTGGCGGGCGGAACGTGCTTGAAGTGGCAGCGCTCGACGAACCGCGGATCGAGCCCCGAGACCAGGTGGACATCATAATGCTCGCCCATGCGCACCACCCACCAGGCCTTGTGGGCGCCCACGGCAAACTCGCGGCGCAGCGCCTCTTCCATCGCGGCGGCAGTGTCGTAGCGCCACAGATACTCCTCGCATAGGCGGTGCCCGGCGCCATTGGAGCATTCCCCATAGAAAAGCAGCGTGCCGCCTGGCCGCAGGACCTCGCAGGCTTTCTCCATCGCCTTGTGGGTCTGCCGCAGGTCGATATCCATCGGGTGCCCGCCGGCGGAGGCGACGATCAGGTCGTAGGGTTCGTCCACCTCGGTGAGCAGCAGCCTGTCGGCGGCTTTCGAGCCCTCGCGGTGCGCCAGATCGTAGTGCCCGGCCACCACCGAGGCCGGCCTGCCGGACGTCGTCAGCACGACGTTCAGGATAAAATCGGGGTCGATCAGGCGGCAGGCTTCCAGCATGTCCTCGTGGGCGGGATTGCCCTCGAGCACGCCGGCGCGGCAGCCGGGCTCGAGGATCATGCGGTGGTTGAACGTGATGGTGCGCCGCCCGGCCACGCCCGGCACCAGGCTCTTCCGCCCGCCGCTGTATCCGGCGATCATGTGGTGGATGATCTCGCCGGTGAGTATGATGCGGTCGGCTTCCCAGACCTCGCGATTGATCTCCACCAGGTTGCCGAAACTCGTCGTGCCCACCGCGACCAGGCTGGCATCATCGTCGGCTATGTGATCGATCGCCCGCAGGCGACGGAACATCTCCTCGCCGACGATCTTCTTCCGTTCCGTATCGGTCTGCCGGCGGTGCAGGCCGAGCGCGAAGACGACCAGGATGTCCGCATCCTGGACGCCCGCGCGGTTCAGCGTTTCGACGATCGGGGGCAGCAACAGGTCCGTGTGCGCCAGCCGCGTGATATCATTCACCACGATCGCGACTCGCTCGCCGGGCCGCACGATCTCGGCCAGTGGGCGGGTCCCGATCGGCCGCTCGAGAGCCCGGCGGACGGCGGCAGTTTCGCCGGCCAGCGGCTGCGGCTCTTGCGGCAGGATCAGGTCGGCTTCCAGGCGCACATCGAGGCGCCCCTGGCCGAAGGACATGGAGTGGAGGGCGGGCATGAAGACCGCATCCGATATGTTACCAGCGCGCAGCCGCCTGTTGTTACCGCTGGCGCCGTTTGTAGGGTTCGCGGCCGCGCGCAGGCACAACGTCCTGCTGATCGCGGTCGATGACCTCAACACCGATCTCGGCTGCTACGGCCATCCTATCGTCGAGAGCCCCAACATCGACCGCCTGGCGCGGCGCGGCACGCGGTTCGACCGCGCCTACGCGCAGTATCCGGTGTGCAACCCGTCGCGGACGTCACTGTTGAGCGGGCGCTATCCGGAGACCACAGGCGTGCTCGACAACCGCACCAACCCGCGCGTGAATCTCAAAGACGCGCCGTTCCTGCCCGAGCACCTGCGCCAGCACGGCTACTTCACCGCGCACGTAGGCAAGATCTTCCACCCCGGCATGGACGGCCCGCGCGACTGGCACATCTCGCTCGAACCGAAGGGGACGCCGCGCGGCCGCGAGGGCGAGGGCCGCAACCTTACCGGCGGCAAGTTCGCCTTCTTTCACTGGATCGCCGCAGAGGGCACGGACGAAGACCAGGCCGACGGGCAGATCGCCCGCGAAGTGATCCGCCTGTTCGAGGAGAAGCGCGACCGGCCCTTCTTCATCGGGGCCGGTTTCCACAAGCCGCACGACCCGTACGTGGCGCCGAAGCGCTACTTCGAGCCGTATCCGCCGGAGCGCATTCCGGCCACGCCGGGACCGCCGAATGACGATGCGGACCTGCCGCCGGCCGCGCTACCGCCGGTGCGCCACAACCTCGGCCCGCAGGAGGGACGCGAGTTCCGGCGCGCCTACTATGCCTGCATCTCGTTCATGGACGCGCAGGTGGGCAAGGTGCTCGACGCGCTGGAGCGGCTGCGTCTCGCCGACAACACGGTCGTGATTCTGTTTGGCGACCACGGCCTGCACCTGGGCGAGCACGGCTGGTGGAACAAGGTCACGCTGTTTGAGCGCTCGGCGCGGGCGCCGCTGATCATCGCCGGTCCGCCGGTCGCCCATGCGGGCCAGGCGTGCCGGCGTACGGTGGAACTGGTGGACCTCTATCCCACGCTGATGGAGCTGAACGGCCTGCCCGCGCCGCAGGGCCTGGAGGGCCGGAGCCTGGCGCCGCTGCTCAAAGATGCCGAGGCAAGGTGGGACAAGCCCGGCTACACGGTGGTGACCCGCACCGGCAAGTTGGGCCGGTCCGTGCGCACCGAGCGCTACCGCTACACCGCATGGGACGAAGGCCGGCTGGGCGTCGAGCTGTACGACCACGACAACGACCCCAACGAGTTTCTGAATCTCGCCGCCGACCCGCGGTACGCGGCGGCGCGGGTGGAGATGAAGAGGTTTCTCGGAGGCAAACGATGAGACCGCTGAGCGTCTTTGCAGTGGCGCTGCCGCTGGCAGGGCAAGTAGTCACCGAGGGCGCCGCCGTGTCTTTGACTCGACCGGTGGTGGAGGTCTCGGTGGAGGGCGAGAGCGACCTGGAGCGGGTGGAGATCGTGCACGACCACCAGATCGTGCATGCGGTTCAGGGCTCGGGGCCGGCCCGCCGGGCGCAAGAGCTCGTACTATTATGTTCGTGTGGTGCAGAAGGACCGGGCGATGGCGTGGTCGAGCCCGGTGTGGGTCAACTGGGAGTAAGCGATGCACAACAGCAGAAGAGACTTCGTGAAGATGGCCGCAGCGATGGGCCTGGCCGCTGCGAGCCCGATGCCCAGGCGGCCGTCGAAGTTGTACGGCTTTGCTACGACCTCGGCGTGAATTACTTCGACGGCGCTAACCGCCAGCGCAGCTTCGAGAAGACAACGCTGCCGGTAGCGCGGAAGCAGGGCATGGGCGTCATCGCGATGAAGACGCTGGGGGCCGGTGCGGTGCTGCGCAAAAAGGTCGCCACCGTGGAGGAGACGCTGAGCTACATCTGGTCGCTCCCGGTCTCGACTGCCATTCTCGGCTGCGACCAGCCCGAGCAGGTGAAGATGGACGCCCGCGCCGCACAAAGCGCCAAGCCGCTGACCGTGGCGGCGATGGAGCGGCTGCGCGAGCGGGTCGGTTCACTCGACCTGGCGCAGCTTGAGCCGTGGAAGCCGGTCGCGACCGCGAGCGAATACCGCGCTGACTGAACCGCTTGCTCACGCGCACGGCTCAGTTCCGAGCCGCGACCACAGGGAGCGGTTCTTCTATGCTCACCGGATCGACTGCTCGGGCAACGCCATCTTGAGCTGCGGGTTGACCGGCATGCGGTCGGGCAGGGCGCCGGTCTCCTCCTACCACCACCGCAGCTCGGCCTTCAGCGTGCCAGCATTTCCGCCAGCCGGTGTTGTCGCCCTGCGCGAGGCGGCGGAACGAGCGGCCGTGCGCTCGCGGCGGCGGATCGAGACCGCATATGTCGAGGATGCTCGGGGCCACGTCGATGTTCAACACCTGTTCGCTGACCAGGCGCGGCTGGCGGATCAGCTCGGGATAGCGCGCCACGAGCGGGATGCGGATGCTCTCCTCCCGCATGGTGCGCTCGTCGATCGAGACGTGCTCGTATCCTGTCCGAGGCAAAGCAGGAAGGGCCGCTGGCGCGGCTACTTCAACCACTCAGTGGCGAGGTTGATGACGCCGTGCGTGTGGGCGTGGAGGCCGCTCAGGAAGCTGGCCCGGCTGGGCGAGCACAGCGAAGTCGTGACAAACGCGTCGGGGAAGCGCACACCTTCGCCGGCCAGCCGGCCGCGGCGGCGGCGGCGCCGCCCACGAAAGTCCTTCGCGTCATGGCGCTACGCCGAGCGCATCATCTCTTCCCAGGTGACTGCCCGGCCCAGCTCGATGGCCATGCGGCCGAGCAGCGAAGTCAGCGTCGCCTCGGCCGAGCTCTTCGACATGTCGTACGGTTTGCCGGCGGCGACGCTCTCCAGGAACTTCTCCACCGCATCGACGGTGATCTCGCGCCCGGAGTCCACCCGCAGCGGCTTCGTCTCTCCGGCCTTCCACCACTGGTAATATTTGCGCTCGGTCTCCAGCACCCCGAGGGTGCCGAAGAACTGCTCCTTGACGTCCCAGTACGGGGAGGGCGGCAGTTGCGTGCCGAGCAGCCAGCCGCGCAACCCGCCGGCATACTCGTAGCTGACGAGGGCGTGGTCGGAGATGTCGCCGGCAGTGCGCGCCTTGCGCCCGCCGTCGCCGATCGCCTTCAGCGGATGGCCCTCGGCGAACCAGTTCAACACGTCCAGGCCGTGGCAGTCCTGCTCGACGATGAAATCGCCCGAGGTCTCCTTGAAGATGCCCCAGTGGCGGATCTTCTGGTCCTCGGGCGGGTAGGGCGATTTCCACTCGCGGAACGCCGAGCCGCCCCAGACCCAGTAGCTCATCATGAGCGTGAGCTGGCCGAGCTGGCCCGAGCGCAGGATCTTCTCGGCGGCCAGGTACTCGGGGCTGAAGCGCTGCTGGAAGCCGAAGGCGATCGACTTGGTCTTGTCGGCCGCCTCGGCCGCCCGCATCAGCCGCTTGACGCCGGCCACGTCGGCGCCGGCCGGCTTCTCGCAGTAGATGTGCTTGCGCGCCTTGGCGGCGGCCTCGAAATGCTCCGGGTGCAGGAACACCGGCGTGGCGATCAACACCGCGTCGATGTCGGTCTGCGCCAGCAGCTCCCGGTAGTCCTTGTACACCCGCGCTTGGTCGGCGGTGGGGATCTGCGTCTTGGCCAGGTCAACCCGGTCGGGGTAAATGTCGCAGATGGCCACAATGCGGCTGCGCGAATCCTTGGCGAAAATGCCGCCCACATAGCGCCCGCGGCCGCCGGTGCCGATGATGCCCATCCTGATGGCCGAGCTGGCCTGCGAGCCCAAAGCCGTCTTGGGCTTGGTGATGGCGGCGCTGGCCGCCACGCCGCCGAGCACGGCGCGTCTGCTGATGCGATTCATAAACTCTCCCTTCCGGGTCATTCTAACTAATACTGAGGACGGCGGCGCTTGCTCAAAAGAGGAATTTGAGCCCCAAGGTCACCTGGCGCTGGCCGTGGCCCTTCTCGCCGGTGATGGTGCCGAAGGCGGTCGAGGCCGGGCTGGTGTTCGGAGCATCGAACTGGATGTGGTTGAGGGCGTTGAAGCACTCCATGCGGAGCTGCGTCTTCAGGCCCTCGCGGATGCGGAAGTTCTTGAACAGCGACAGGTCGAAGTTGTTGATGCCGTCGGCGCGGACGCCGGTGAAGCGCGAGGGGAAGGTCCGGATGTTGCTGCCCAGTTGTTTGGTGTTGTCCCGCTCGAAGCCGGCCTCGGTGTTGAACCAGCGTTCGGCGCGCCGCTGGCTCACCGCCAGCGGGATGTCGTGCAGGTCGCCGCGGAAGATGGCGTTGCCGAACCCGAGCGCGTCCCCGCTCTGCCCCTCGAACCAGCCTTGCAGTTGCCAGCCGCCGATCAGGCCGTCCAGCACGCCACGCGCGCTGCCCGCGAGCGGCTTGCCGCGGCCGAATGGCAGCTCGAAGATGCCGCTGAGCACGAAGCGGTGCGGGAAGTCCTGGTCGGAAATTACCTTCTCGAACACCGCGTCACTGTCATTGAGGTAACTGGTCGCCTGCATGAACTTGGACCAGGTCCAGGCGGCCTGGAAGGTGAAGCCCTTTTGCATGCGCTTCTCCGCCCGCACCTGGAGCGAGTGGTAGTAGGAATAGCCGATGGGCAAGTCGACGCCGATGCCGGTGAAGTGGGGAAAGGGCCGCAGCAGGCTGCTGCGGCCGACGCGCACATTCCCGAGCGAAGTCCCTTCGAACTCCGGGATACCGTATAAGGGACTCGGCACCTGCTCGCTCAGGAAGTCGATGGCCGCCTGGTCCCGCTCGGGCCTGGTCGAAAAATACTGGCGCGGCACGGCGTCGAACTGGCGGTTGACCGCCAGCCGGGTGCCGCGATTGCCCACGTAGGCGGCTTCGGCAACGATGCGCTCGGGCAGTTCCCGCTGCACCGAAAACGACCAGCGCTGCATGTACGGGTTGAGCGGCCGCTCGTAGAAATGACCAGCGCCGCGGCCGAGGAACGTGCGCAGGCCGCCGGCGGCGCCAAGCGGAACCTCCAGGCCGTCGGGAAACGGATTCCGCAGCGTGGCCCGGAACGTCAGCCCGTTATCGAGGCTGGGAATGAGATTGGTGGGCTGGTTGAAGCCCCCCTGGTTGACATCCTCGCGGTCGATCCCCAGCACGTCGTAGAAGATCCCATAGCCGGCCCGCAGCACCATCTTCGCCGAAAGCTGATAAACCAGGCCGAATCGCGGGGCAAGGTTGTTCCTGTCGGCCGTCCACAGGCCGCGCGGCTGGCCGCCGGCGCCGGCGAACGTCAAGCCGCCGATCATGCGAAAGCTCTCGACCGACACCTCGGGGATGGGCGCCCGGGCGTAGTTGGCCCTGGCCTGCGCCTCGATCGGGCTCGGCGTCTGGAAGTCGAAGCCGCGGATTGAGCGGTTGTACCGCTCGGTGGTCGGGCTTTCGTACTCGTAGCGCAGGCCGATATTCAACGTCAGCCGACGGGTGACACGCCAGTCGTCGTGAATGTAGAGTGAGCTGAACGTCGATTGCTCGGCGCGCGAAGCATTGGTGTTGATCTGGCCGCCGGTCGGCAGGCCGAGCAACATCGAGGCCAGGCCCTGGCCGATCGGCGCGGTGGGCGAGTTGTCCAGCGGTCCCCGCGTCCAGGTGTTGGCGAAGTCCACCCGCGGCGCGACGTTGCCGTAGCTGTAACCGTTCTCCCGCATCAGCCGGTACTCGCCGCCCAGGCGGACGCTGTGATCGCCGGCGATCCGGGTGAGCGTGCCGGCGAAGGTGTGGTAGTACGTCTTAAACGTGTTGCCGCCCCCGTCGCTCAGGCCGGTGTAGCCGTCCACCGTGATCTGCGGGAAAGCGATCCCGGCCGGGCTATTCTTGGTTCGGATCTCATTCAACAGGCTCTGCGGGAAGCCGAGCGAGAGCAGGTCGAAGCCCTGGCTGAAGCGCGAGGTGATCTGGTTGTTATAAGTGACGCCGTACCGCAGGTTCAGCAGGAGTTGTGGGTTGAAGACGTAGACGTCGTCCAGCACCGCGCCGTGGCCGGTCCGGTCGATGATGTTGCCCACCGCGATGGTGGGCATGGTCTGGGCCCGGTTGTCGTGCTGGTTGTTGTTCAGGCGGAAGAAGACGCGGTGGTTCTCGCTGAAATTGTGGTCGAGCCGCCCGCTCATGTTGCGGTTGTAGCGGTTGATGTTTTGAGTACGGAAGTAATTCTGCCGCCCGTCGGAAGTGCCGGGCTGGTTGGCCGCCGGCCAGTAGGTCAGCAGCTTCTGCGCCATTGGATCGAGCCGGCTGGCGGGAATGATGTTGCCCGCAAGCGGCTGGCGGCGGAAGCGTCCGGCCGGCGCGGGCTGGATGGTGGCCGGGTCGTAAATCTGGTAGCGCGAACCCAGCGCGAGCAGGCCCGAGAAATCGCCCCGGCCCTGTTCCGCCGTCGGCGCCGTTCCGGTGAAGCCGAGGTTCCGCATAATGTAGAGGCCCTCGTAGCCGAAGGTCCAGAAGGTGCCGCTGCGGCCGTCGAAGAGGCGCGGCAGGACCACCGGCCCGCTCAGGGTGGCGCCCCAGCGCTGGTGCCGCCAGCCCTCCAGCGCCCGCTTCTTTTTCTCCTCGGTGATGGGGCCGGTCCGCACATCGTAGATGAACCGGTTGGTGAACCAGGGCACGGCCCGTAGGCGCGAATCGAATCCGTAGGCCGAGCCGTGCAGCGTGTTGGTGCCGGACTTCATGCTCACATTGGTGACTGCGCCGGCGGCGTGGCCGAGGCTGGCATCGAAGGTGGCGGCGTGGATCTTGAACTCCTGCACCAGGTCCTGCGGCGGTGAGAAGACCGTGTTCCGCTGCGACATGTTCGGCATGCCGTCGAGCATCGCCTCGCTGGACTCGCTGCGGGTGCCGTTGACGATGATGCCGGTGGCGGCGCCCTGGTCCATCGGATTGCCGGCCGAGCGCCCGCCGCTGGAGAGCACTCCGGGCGAAAGCCGGGCCAGGTAGAAGGGATTGCCGCCGACGACCGGCAGCTCGCTGATGCGCCGCTCGTCCATGATCATGCCGATCGAGGCGGTGGCCGACTCCAGCAGCGGCGTTTCTCCCGTCACCACGACCGACTCGGCCACGTTGCCCAGCTCGAGGGTGAAGTCCAGCGTCATGCGGTCGGCCACCCGCAGCTCGATCTGGTCCCGCACCGCCTTCTTGAAGCCGGCCATCTCCACGGAGACGCGGTAGATTCCCGGCAGCAGATAGGGGAGCTCGTAATTGCCGCTTTCGTTGGTCACCGAAACGGCGCGGGTGTTGCTGGCCACGTTGACCGCTTCAACATTAGCCCCCACTG
>JBBTDS010000004.1:0-5771 GCA_038060875.1 Acidobacteriota bacterium
CATGAGACAAGAATCTTCGCGCCGTGCAAAGAAGCGGGGATTTAGTAGTACAGAGTGTTGGCGTTGATGGTAACAGCAGTTCTGCTCCTGCCGGCCGCAGCCGGAACGGGCATTGACGCTGCGTGGGAGCGCCTCCGGTCGCTGGCCGGCGAGTGGGAGGGGGTGGAGGGCGGCAAGAAGGCCGGGGTGACCTACACCATCGTTTCGGGCGGGAGCGTGGTGATGGAATCGATGAAGATGCCCGCTCCGGAGCCAGACATGGTAACGATGTACCACCGGGACGGAACAGGCCTGGTGGCGACGCATTACTGCAGTCTGGGCAACCAGCCGCGTATGCGTGCAACTGAAGCGTCACCGGACGGCAAGACGATCCGGTTCCGGTTCGCCGACATCACGAACCTCTCAAAGCCCGACGGGCCGCATATCCGCCATCTCACGGTGACCTTTCAGGACGCAGATCACGTCACGCAGGACTGGACGTCCCTCGACAAAGGGAAGGAACAACCCGCGGTCTTCAAGTGGACGAGAAATAAGAGACCGTAATCCACCACCAACGGGGGCGCCCGTCTACAGCCGGCTGGCGATCAGCTTGGCCAGGCGAATGGCTTTCTCTTTCTCGCCCGGCATCATTCGCATGTCGATCTCGACTCCGGCGTCGCCCTTCGAGAAAGCGAGGTAGGAGGCCATCGGCGCCATCCAGGCCTCGTCACCGATTCCCGGCAGCTTCTCAAAACCGCTCGAGGTCCCGCCCAAGAGCTTCCCGGCCAGGCGGGCGGCGGTGACCGCAGTTCGTCCGTCGGTCCAATGCACTTTGACTTCGATGAACGTCTCGTCCCTGCCTGGCTTCGACTGGCCGCTGCCGGCCTGCTCAAAGTGATAACGGCAGGTCACTTCGTCCATGATTTCCCGCAGGTCCGACCGAACGCCGAGGATCTGCTCAACCTCGGTGGGGAACATCACGGAGCAGGGATTGTCGCGGCTTACCTTGAGCGCCGGCGCGCCTTTGGCCGAACGTTTGTCGGCTGACGGCGATGCCTTCTCATTCCTCCCGCCGCCGCACCCGCAAAGGAACACAACAAGCATCCCGCTGACCCAGTGTTTTCTCATCGCCAGCCTCCTCACGAAGTCGCCCAACTGCCAGGCGCAGCCGGCCGGGCCGGCGCCTCGCGCCAGGATGAGGCCAATTATGCCATATCGCAGGGGGGAGGGCGGGCGGGGACGGCGGGCGAGGGACGGGGGTGCGAGGCGATGACGGCCGGCCCGCCGATGTACAATGCCCCAGACGAGGTTAACCGCGATGAGGACTTTTGTGCTCCGCTTTTGCCTGCTGGCCCTCGGGGCAGTGGCCCTTCAGGCGCAGGAAACCCGCGGCCAGGTTCTCGGAAGAGTGGTGGATCCTTCCGGTGCGGTGGTGGTCGGCGCGGGCGTGCGCGCCGTGAATGCCGCCACCAATGTGCGCACCGCGGCCACCACCAATGAAACCGGCGATTACATCCTGCCGTTCCTGAACGCCGGCGAGTACACCGTCTCGGTCGAGATGGCGGGGTTCAAGACGTTCATCCAGGAGGGCATCACCGTTCGGATTGACGACCGGGTCACGCTCAATGTCAAGCTCGAGATCGGCGCCACCACCGAGAGCGTGAGGATCGTGGCCGAAGCGCCACTGGTGGACTCCTCCAGCGCCTCGCTGGGCCAGGTGGTCGATCATCGCCGCGTACTGGAGTTGCCGCTCAAGGACGGCAACCCCATGATGCTCTCCAATCTCGCTCCGGGAGTGCTCAACTTCTCGGTGGGCGGGCAGACGCGGCCATACGACCTGAACTCCGACATCGCCATCGACGGCACCCGCCGGGGCCAGAGCCAGTATACGTTGGACGGGGCTCCCAACATCCAGCGGGGCAACGTGGCCTACATCCCTCCGCCGGGCGTGGTGGAGGAGTTCAAGATCCAAACGGCCACTTTCGACGCCAGTTACGGGCATACGCCGGGGGCCATCATCAACGTCAGTCTGAAGGCCGGCGCCAACGAGCTGCATGGGCAGGCCTACGAGTTCCTGCAAAACCCCCATTTGAACGCCAACAAGTTCTTCGCCAACCGCGCCGGCCTGCCCAAAGCGGTCCTGCATGTCAACCGCTGGGGATCGAGCGCCAGCGGGCCGGTGTATCTTCCCAAGCTTTACAGCGGCCGGGACAGGACCTTCTGGACCTACGGCTACGAGGGCATCTACAGCAGCGACCCCCGCGGCACGCTCACCACCACCGTGCCGACGGACAGGCAGAAGGGCGGCGATTTCTCCGCACTGCTGGCGCTCGGCCCTTCCTACCAGATCTACGACCCGCTGACTACCACCCCCGCCCCCAACGGCCGCTTCAGCCGCTCGCCGCTGGCGGGAAACATCGTGCCGGCCAGCCGCCTGGATCCGACCGCCCGCAAAATCGCGGACTTCTGGGATGCGCCCAACCAGGCGGGAACCATCGACGGACGAAACAACTGGACCACCTCGGGGCCCGAGTGGGACCACTACTACAACCACGTCTTCCGCGTGGATCACAACCCTAGCGAGCGGCACCGCCTGTTCGTGCGCGGCAGCGTGAATGACCGCCTGCAAAATTACGACCGGCGCTTCCACGACGCGGTGGGGAACTACTTCTCCCGCAAGAACCGCGGCCTGGCCTTGGACGACGTCTACACCTTCACCCCCAGGCTGGTGCTCAATACGCGTTACAGCTATACCCGCTTCATCGAGGGCAACCGGCCGATGCAGATGGGCTTTGACATTGCCTCGCTCGGCTTCTCCACCGCCTATGTCAACCAGATCAACCAGGTGGACCCCCGCGCGATCAAGTTCCCCAATATCAGCGTGGACCAATACGGCGCGCTGGCCGGCAGCGCCCACAGTGTCCGCCACGACGATCTCCACGACCTGGCCGCCAACCTCACCGGCGTCGTCCGGGCCCACACCATGCGCTTCGGCGCCGGCTATCGCGTCTACCGCGAGAACACGTTCAACTTCGGCCAGTCCTCCGGCAGCTTGAGCTTCTCCACCAGTTGGACGCGCGGTCCGTTGGACTCCTCGCCGGCCGCACCCATCGGTCAGGGCATGGCCAGCTTCCAGATGGGACTGCCGACGGGCGGCTCTTTCCCCATCAACGCCTCGTACGCCGAGCAGTCCAAGGTGTGGTCGTTCTACTTCCAGGACGACTGGAAACTCACTTCCAAACTGACCTTCAGCTTCGGGGTGCGCTACGAGCTCGAACAGCCGCTGGCGGAGCGCTTCAACCGCAGCATTCGCGGATTCGACGCTACCGTGGCCAGCCCCATAGAAGCGCAGGCCCAGGCCGCCTATGCGCGGGCCCCCATCCCCGAGGTGCCGGTCAGCCAGTTCCGCGTCCGCGGCGGATTGAACTTCGCCGGTGTCGGCAACCTGCCACGCACGCTGTGGGAGAGCGACAAGAACGACTTCATGCCGCGCCTCGGTCTCGCCTATGCCCTGAACACGCGGACGGCGCTGCGCGCCGGCTTTGGCATCTTCTACGATCAGCTCGGCGTCACCCGCCAGCACGTGGATCAGACAGGTTTCAGCCGCAGCACCGACCTGGTGGCTTCGGTGGACAGCGGCCAGCACTACATCGCCAGCCTTTCCAACCCGTTCCCCAGCGGTTTCGACCGGCCGGCGGGAGCCGGCCTCGGGCTGGCCACCAATCTTGGCCAGGGCATCAGTTTCTTCAACAGCCGCCTGCTCACGCCGTACATGCAGCGCTTCCAGGCGGGGGTGCAGCGGGAACTGCCGGCGCAATCGGTGCTGGAGATCGCATACGTAGGCAACCGCGCCACCAAGGTGCGCATCGGCCGCGACATAAACGCGACACCGCGCCAGTATTTGAGCACCTCGCCAGTCCGCGATCAGGCCACCATCGATTACCTCGGCGCCGCGGTCCCCAATCCGTTCTATCCGCTGCTTCCGCGGACCTCGCTTTCCGGCCAGACGGTGTCGCGCTCGCAGTTGCTTCGGCCCCATCCCCAGTTCACCGGCATCAGCTACAACAACAATCAAGGCTATTCCTGGTACCACTCCATGCAGGCGCGCTTTGAGAAACGCTTTTCCCAGAACTACACCGTTTCGGTCTCCTGGACCTGGTCCAAACTCATGGAGGCGATCGGCTACCTGAACTCGACCGACCCGGTGCCGGAGCGGGTCATCTCCGATCTGGACCGCACGCACCGGTTCACCGTGAGTTACGTCTGGGAACTGCCCTTCGGCCGCGGCAAGCGGTGGGCGCCCAAGGCGGCCCTCATCGACAGGCTGGTTTCCGGCTGGCAGGCGCAGGGGATCTACCAGGGCCAGAGCGGCCCGGCGCTGGGTTTCGGCAACTCCATCTTTACCGGCAGGCTGGCGGACATCCCGCTTCCCAAGGACCGGCGCACCATCGACCGCTGGTTCAACATCGACGCCGGCTTCGAGCGCAACGCGAGCCGGCAGCTCGGCTCCAATATCCGCACGCTCAAGTCGCGCTTTTCCGGCGTGCGGGCCGATGGGCTCAACCAGTGGGACCTCTCGGCGATCAAGAACACCAATATCAACGAACGGCTCCGGCTCCAGTTCCGCGCCGAGTTCATCAACTCCTGGAACCACGTCCAGTTCGACGCGCCCAACACCAGCCCCAGCAGCACCGCCTTCGGCACCGTCAACGCGGACACCCAGTTGCCGCGGACCATTCAGTTCGGGTTGAAGCTGCTGTTTTAGCGTTGTCCGGAAGCGCCTACTTTCCTGGCACCAGCCCGATGTCGATCCGGCCGGAGAAGGAGCGCCCATCCGGCGCCGCGTCTCTGACCCGGTAACCATAGGCCGGCAACTCGGTCCCGTCTTCAAGCCGGAAGGGGAATTCTCCATAGTTGACCGTCACCTCCACGCCCGAGGAGAAGACAGTGCGTTGCACGAGAAAATCAGCCGTGAGGATCTGGTGGTTCAGGAGTTCCTCGTGCGCCAGCCGGCGCTGATGCGGCCCCAGCACATCGTTGATGGCCTTGAACGTTTTTCGCCAGGCGTAATAGGCGCTGTTCGAGACGGTCCAACTGGACTGATCGCCATACAGCAGCCCGCGCAAGAACTTCGCCGGCCACGGCCCGCGCGGATACCCGTAGTTGTCCATGCCGTAGTTGTACGGGCTGCCGTGCTGCCTGTAAAGCATGGCGCACTCATGGTACACCAGACCGTACAGCGGCACATCGATGCCGAAGCGGATGGGGTGCTCATCGTAGAATGAAACCAGACCCAGGTTCCAATCCTGGGGAGACCCTTCCGCTCCCAGCACGAGCTTCGCGCTGGTGGCGACCCGCAGGATGTTCAGCCTCTGCTCGCGCGTTCCCCGCCGTGTGAGCGGATGGCGCGAGTCGTAGCACTCCACCAGCGGCAGGCCGCCGATCGTGTCCAGAAATATGGCGTTCGGCTTCAGGGCGCGCACGTAAAAATCCAGGTTGCGCTGGAATAGTTTCACGCCTTCCAGCGGGCAGATCTCCTGCGAGTGCCCCCCTTCGGAGCTGAAGCCGGGAACCAACGCTCCGGTGGAATCGCGCATAATGTACTTCTCGTCATAGCTCGGCGAGTTCAGGTCGAGGTTGC
Organism: Acidobacteriota bacterium; assembly: GCA_038060875.1. Lineage (GTDB taxonomy): Bacteria > Acidobacteriota > Terriglobia > Bryobacterales > Bryobacteraceae > JBBTDS01. The sequence goes on from JBBTDS010000004.1 coordinate 5,621, forward strand.
GGTAGTTATCCCATAGCTCGGCGAGAAAACCGGCTTCCTTGGCCGCCTGGATGGCGCTGACCAGTCCGGCCGCGCCGCCCGCTTCCACGTTCACCTCGGACGCCTGGTCGATGGGGCGCTCATTGTCGTAGCCCTTGCGGCCAAAGCCTGC
>JBBTDS010000005.1:0-1637 GCA_038060875.1 Acidobacteriota bacterium
GCTAGTCGGGCAACACCTTGATGGCGATGTTGCGGTAGAAGAGCGGCCAGCCCTCCGATTGGATGCAGATGTGGCCCTCGGAGGGGTCGGCCTCGACGCCTTCGTTCACCAGCTCGCCGTTGAGGACCACGCGAACGCTGCCGTTCTGCGAGGTGATCTCGTAGCGGTCCCAGTCGCCGAAGCGGATGCGGTTCTTGACGAGGGGCCCGCGCCGGGCGCCCTTGATCGTGCCGCCGCGCACGCCGAACAGCGAGCCGGCCTGGCCGAAGTGGCCCTGAACCTCGTGGGAGCGCGGCCAGGCGTCCTTCACCTCGTGGGCGTGAATGAAGAAGCCGGCGTTGGGCCACTTCTCCGGCGCGCCGGTCCAGCCCTCGGCTTCGAACCGCCACTCGGCCCGCAGCACGTAGTTCTTGTACGTCTTCTTGCTGCGCAGGAAGCCGTTGGGCTTTCCGGTGCAAGCGATCACACCGTCCTTGACCGACCAGGTTTCCGGCGGCGTGCCTTCGATGGTCCAGAGTTCCTGGACGTCGTTCTTCGGCATGAGCGAAACGAATCCCGGCTCCAACTGTGCCTGGAGGAGGGCGGGGGTGAGAAGCGCCAAAATAATCAGTAGCGGCATCGACTGTTCACTGTACCATATGAAGGATGGAGGCAATGACATGACTGCCGGACTTGACAGAAGAGAGTTCTTGGGAGGCGCGGCCGCCGCGGCGGCGGCGGGCAAGGAGGTACGGACAGGGTTCATCGGCGTGGGCTCGCGCGGCGGCAGCCTGCTCCGGGAGACGCTGGCGCAAGCGGACGTAACGGTCAAGGCGGTGTGCGACATCGACCCGCAGGCGCGCGATCAGGCGTTGAGCCTGGCTGCCCGCCACCAGCCGCAGTCCTTCACCGAGTGGAAGGCGGTGGTGGACCTGAAGGACGTGGACGCGGTCTTCATCGGCGCCCCCTGCGATCTGCACGCGGAGATGGCGGCGGCGTGCCTGGAAGCCGGCAAGTACGTCTATTGCGAGAAGCCGCTGGGGATCACGCCGCAACAGGTGGACCAGGTGGTGCGGGCGGCCCGGCGCTCCAAGGCGTTCCTGCAAATCGGGCAGCAGCTCCGCTACTTCCCCAACATGCAGGAGGCGGTGGAGCGGATCCGCGACCCTCAGCTAGTGGGCCGGATCTACATCATCAAGGCGCAGCGGCACAGCAGCCGCGGCCGCCCCGCGGCCGGCGCGCCCGAGCCGACCGCGCAGCAGAAGGCGCGCGCCGCCTGGTACGCCGACGTAAAACGCTCCGGCGACCAGATCGTCGAGAACTCGGTCCACAACATCGACATCTGCAACTGGATCGCCGGCAGCCGGCCGGCGAGCGCCTACGGGCACGGCAAGAAGTATTTCCCCTCGCCGATCCCGGCCGGCACGGTGATGATGGACGGCTTCAGCGTGGAGTACATCTACGAGAACGACGTCCACCTGGACTACAGCGGGCTGAGCTTCCACGCGCGCCAGTTGAGGCAGTTGCCCAACGGCCAGTGGTACGTCATCTTCGGCGAGAAAGGGAGCGTCCACCTGACGCACGAGTCGGCCACCTTCTACGACCTGTACGGCGACGGCCAGCCGCAGGATCTTCTGGTCAAGAGCAAGGGGCTGAAG
>JBBTDS010000006.1:0-5716 GCA_038060875.1 Acidobacteriota bacterium
ATGCCGGCGGTGTGCTCGACAGGCTGGTCGGCGGCTGGCAGGTGGCCGGCATGGGCCCGCTGCGCAGCAACTATTTCGGCCTGCCAACCGGCTTCTATCCCAACGGTAACAAGGTTGAGATCTACGGGTACAAGTACCCGATCCAGGACTGCCGCAGCGGCGCTTGCCGTCCCGGCTATCTCTGGTGGAATGGCTACATCCCGGCCAACCAGATCAACAGTGTCGATGCCAACGGCCGGCCCAACGGCGTCATGGGAGTGCCTTCGGAATACAAGCCTTCGGCCGAGCCGCTGATCCCCTGGCCCGCCAGACCGAACCGGAGCGACCCGATGTACTCCTACTACGGCGCCAACACCGTCTGGGTCACGCTTAAGGACGGCAGTGTCCAGCGGACGACTTACAGCGACGGCCTGCACCCGTGGCGCGAGCAGTATCTGCCCGGCGTGCGGCAGTGGGGGCTGGACGCTTCGCTGTTCAAGACCGTCCCCATAAACGAGCGCCTGAGGCTGCGCCTCAATGCCGACTTCTTCAACGTGCTGAACAAGCCGGGCAACCCCAACGACATCGCCGGCAGCGGCATCCTGAACACCCGCTCCTCCGGCCAGGCCGCCCGCGAGTTGCAGTTGACGCTGCGCCTCACCTGGTGAGCCGGCCCGTGCGGCAGATCAACCTCCGGAAAGATACGGGCCCAGCTTCGCCATTACCGCGTCTCGCACCTTTTGCGCCAGTTGATGGGCTCGTACCTCGTCGCCCGGCAGCGTCTCCGGATAGTCACCTGGGTACCGGATATCGACACCGAACGGCCCGAGCCACTTGGCTGCACCCACTCGGCAACGAGCCGGCGGATCTCCTCCTCAGGCGGACGCATAGAGCACCCTGCCGTATTTGTGAGCCGGATAGGCGATGCCGCCGACAATGTTCTTCGTCGCCTCGAACCGTTCCGAAGCGATGACCTTCACATCGACCGGGAAGTTCACATCGCCGATCGCGTCTGCGATCTTTAGTCGCTCTTCGTGCCGGTTCTTAGGATCCGGCTCGACGATGAGCAAGTCGATGTCGCTGTCCTTTGTCATCTGGCCGGTTGCCGCCGTGCCGAACAGGATGATCCGTTCCGGTCGCGCCACGGTCAGAACGCGCCGCACAATTTCACTCAGCAGTCTTTCATCGACGCCCATCCGGTCTCATGATAGTCCATCCACCAGCCCTCCGAACCTGCTGGTTTCTCGAGAACACCGCCGAGGGGCCCCTGGTCTACCAACTAACAGGGGCTCGTGAACAGTATCTGCCCGGCGTGCGGCAGTGGGGGCTGGACGCTTCGCTGTTCAAGACCGTCCCCATAAACGAGCGCCTGAGGCTGCGCCTCACCTGGTGAGCCGGCCCGTGCCCCGGCCCCGTGCCTGTCCATTCGCCGGCTTGGGCAGTGCCCTGCGGGACACCCATAAGTCCTTTCCGATCAGTGCGTTGGCGTCTTTTGCGAAACTACTGTTGACTCGCCCGTGCGCTGTGATAGAATTGGCCCACCGTTCGTAAGGAGGATCGCGACATGTTAGGCGGAAGAACCGTGCAGCTCATGTGCACTCTGGCGCTCCTGTGCGGGAGCGTGTTCGGGCAGGCTGTTTCCAGCAACATCATAGGGACGGTGACGGATCCTGGCGATGCCAGTGTCCCGGGGGTCGAGGTCCAGCTCAGGGACCAGGGAACCGGGATGGTCCGCACGTTCACCACCAGCGTCGAGGGCATTTTCCGTTTCACGAACTTGCCGCCCGGGACCTATACCATAGCTTTGCAGGCCCAGGGCTTCAAGGCCTACACCCAGCAAGGAATCAATCTCGCGAGCAGCGAAACCCGCGACCTGGGGAGAATCAGGCTGGCGTTGGGGTCCCTGACGGAACAGGTGACCGTCGCCGCCGAAGTGACGCCGGTGCAGACCGCCTCCAGCGAGAAATCGTCGCTGGTCGATGGCACCCAGCTCCTCCGGATTGCTCTTAAGGGCCGCGACATGATGGGCATGCTGAACCTGATTCCCGGTGTGGTCGCTACCCGCGTGGGTGAAACCACCAGCGAAGACTCCATCGGCGGCGTCAACGTCAACGGCATGGGAACCGGGCGCGCCAACTTCACGGTGGACGGAATCGTGGACCTGGATACCGGGTCCAACGGCACGACCCATTACGAGCCGAACATGGACTCCATCTCCGAGATCCGGGTGCTGACCGCCAACTACCAGGCCGAATACGGCCGCTCGGCGGGCGCCCAGATCAGCGTCATTACCAAGAGCGGCACGCGCGACTTTCACGGCACTGCCTGGGCCACCAAGCGGCATGAGATGTTCAACGCCAAGAACTTCTTCGACAATTTCAACAACCGGCCGAAGAGCATCTATCGCTTCTTCATCGGCGGCTTCGGGGTGGGAGGGCCGGTGAACATTCCCAAGGTGTTCAACCCTAAGGAGAAGAAGTTCTTCTTCTTCGTGTCCCAGGAGTACACCAAGCAGAAGCCGACCACCACGGTCGACTACTACAACATGCCGACCGCCATGGAGCGGGCGGGCGATTTCTCGCAGACCTACGATCAGAACCACAGGCTGATCCCGATTTTTGAGCCGACCTCCAGACAGCCGTTCGCGGGCAACGTCGTCCCCAGGTCGATGTTCAATGCGGCCGGTCTAGCCATGCTGAACTTCCTGCCCATGCCGAACCGCTGCGGCGCCAGCGGCGCGGATCCTTCCAAATGCTGGCAGGAGTCCGATGCGACTCAGCTCGACCGCCGGAACTACCGCTTCTTGTTCAACGAGCGGCATCCCCGGCGCAACGACGTGGTGCGCTTCGACGCCTATCTGACCTCCAAGTTGAGCGGTTGGGTGCGCTACATCAACGACTACGACTTCTGGGTGACTAACGGCAATTTTGAGATGTTGAACTCGAAGAACCAGTGGGTGCCCTATTCCGCCGATCACCCCAACCCGGGCCATGGGTGGGGCGCGGGCGCCACTTATACCATTAGCCCGACTATCGTCAACGAGTTCATTTTCGGCAAGAGCTGGAACAGTTGGGATTATTATCCGACCGATCCCTCCCAGCTCGACCGCTCCCGGATGGCCAACCCGCCGCATTGGTTCGACGAAAAAGATCCGAGCTTCGTTAACGACAAGAACGGGAAGCGGCCCGGCCTGCCGCCGGGCAGCCAGAACTTCTCGGTCTTTGTCCCCGGCATCTACTTCGGCGGCGGCTCCACCGTCGGCCAGGTGAACGGCTTCAACCACAGTATGCGGCCCTACACCAACTTCAACGACGTCTGGACCTTCGGCGACAACCTGAGCATCATTAAAGGCGCCCACAGCCTGAAAGTCGGCTTTTCCTACGAGCGCACCGGCAAATGGCAGCAGGGCGGGCAGGGTCAATATCTCGGGGCGTACACCTTCTCCGCCAGCTCGGCCATGCCGCAGAACACCGGGAACGGGTACACCAACGCTCTGGTGGGTAATTTCCAGAACTACAGCGAGGGCTGGAGGGTCATGGGCGACTTCTGGTTTACGGGCGTCGAGGCCTTCCTCCAGGATAACTGGCGCGTAAACCGCCGACTGACCGTCGATGCGGGCATTCGTTTCTACCACCTGATGCCCCAGGAAAACCTGAATAACACCTCGGCCTCCTTTGTGATGTCCACCTACGATCCTTCCAAGGTAGCCCGGCTCTACTATCCGGACTACGACGCCAGGAGAAACCAGGTGGCGGTTGACCTGAAGACCGGATACACGACTTACCCATCCCTGGTCGGGACGTTCGTTCCGTGTGCGGTTGGAGGATATGCCGCCTGCCCGACTTATACGCCCGGCATGGTGGTTATGGACGGCAAGGGACTTCCGCAATCGGGGTACACGGTGCGGGGGCTGGTGCCGGCGATTCGCCTCGGCCTAGCCTGGGACGTGTTCGGTAACGGCAAGACCGCCCTGCGGACCGGCTTCGGGCAGTTCTACCACCGCGGCGACGGCAATCAGATCATGAGTATGAACGGCCAGCCGCCGATCACCCTCAACAAGACCCTGTACTATGCCCCCATCAGTGCCGTAACGACGCAGGGCGCTGTCGCCGCGGTGTCTCCTATCGCGCCCACCTATAACACCACTGGCAGGCAAAAATTGGAAGGGGTGATGAACTGGAGCTTCGGTATCCAGCAGGCTGTCGGCTTTGGAACGGTGGTGGATGCTTCCTACGTGGGGTCCGTCCGCCGCCACGTTCAGCAGACACGGCAGATCAACGCTATCCCGATGTACGCGCGCTACGATCCGCAATACCTGAGCCCCTGGAACGCCAGCCTGCCCGCCCACGCGAACCGGTCGCTGGCTGAGAGCTTCTTCCGGCCTCTGGCGGGTTTGGGCGACGTGCAACTCCGCGACTTCGAACGCAGCTCTAATTACCATTCCCTGCAAGTTAGTGTGCGCCGCGGCATGGCGCGTGGGCTGTCGTATGGGTTGGCTTATACCTTCTCGAAGGTGATGGAAACCACCGGCGCCAGCCCGTACTGGCCGGACAAGTTCCGGAACTATGGGCCGACGGGGACCGCGCCGCACATCCTGGTGTTCAACTACATCTATGAGCTGCCGAGCCTGGGCAAACGGCTGGGCAGCAGGCTGCTGGGCATCGTGACCGACAACTGGTCGATATCCGGCATCACTTCGATCCAGAGCGCGACCCGGACTTCGATCGGCTGCTGCTCCTTTACCGGCACAACCGCGACCAACCCGGGTCCGGACGTCACCGGCTCGGCTGAGGGCGCGAGGATGATCGTCCTCGGCGACCCCATGATTCCGAAGGACAAGAGGACCTTCTGGCAAGCGATCGACACGTCGGTCTTCGTGCCGCCTTCCGCGTGCAGTTGGACCAGCAAGAACATGGCCTGCTTCGGGAATGCCGGCGGAAACAGTTACATGTTCCAGCCGACCACCATGAACAACTGGGATGTGACCTTCGCCAAGTTTTTCCCGCTTAAGAGCGAACGAGGGAGGGGCTTTACGTTCCGGGCGGAAATGTACAACCTCCCCAACCACACGCAGTGGAGCGGGATCAACGGCTCGCCCACCTTCGACCTCAGCTCGTACCTGCAGGGCAGGATCGTGCAGACCAACGTGCAGTTCGGCCGTTACACCTCGGCCCGCGCCCCGCGGCAGATGGCCATGTCGCTGCGCTTCGAGTTCTAGCGTAGGGCGGTCCCCGGGGACCGCGCCGGGAAGCGCTCGGTACGAATCACTCCCGAGCCCTCCCGAATGACGACCAGTTGATCGGCCGCCAAGCCCGCGATCTTCTCTTGTCCTCCGTTGGGCCAGCGGATCTCCAGGCTGGCCGTCGTCGCGGCGCCCAGCCCGAAATGCAGCCGGCGATCGTTCACCGACAGGTAAGAAGACTGCGCCAGCACCGCCTGCGCCTGCCTCCGCTCGCCGTAAGTGGCGACGACCTGCGCGCCGATGGCGCTGCGGTTTGAGGCGGCGCCGATCAGCAGCACCTTGAGCCAGTGATTGGCGCCGCGCACATCGTTGCGGAGCAGCGACGGCGGCTCGTTCATGTGGATTACGAGGATGTCCACGTCGCCGTCGTTGTCGAAGTCGCCGAAGGCCACTCCGCGGCTCGAATGCGCCTCGGTCACGCCGGGCCCCGCCTCCTCCAGCAGTTCCTCGAATTTCCCCCCGCCCAGATTGCGAAATACCACGCTCGGCGTCTTG
>JBBTDS010000007.1:0-16356 GCA_038060875.1 Acidobacteriota bacterium
CCGGCATGATGGAGTACGAGGGCGCGGCGCGCATCTACGAATCGCAGGAGGAGGCGCTCAGCGGCATCCTGGCCGGGGAGGTGAAGGACGGCGACGTGGCGGTGATCCGCTACGAAGGCCCGCGCGGCGGCCCGGGCATGCAGGAGATGCTCTCGCCGACGGCGGCCATCGTCGGGGCCGGCATCCGCGCCGCGCTGATCACCGACGGGCGTTTCTCCGGCGGCACCCGCGGCCTGTGCATCGGCCACGTCGCGCCGGAGGCGGCCGCCGGCGGCCCCATCGCCGCCATCCGCAACGGCGACCGCATCTACATCAACGCCAAGACACGCCGGCTCGAGCTCAAGGTGAGCGACCAGGAGATCCGGAGCCGGCTCGCCGCCCTGCCGCCCTTCGAACCCAAGGTGAAGCGCGGCTGGCTGGCGCGTTACTTACTCCACGTCACCAGCGCCGATACCGGCGCGGTGTTCGAGATTTAAGAGGGGCCTCTTATGAAGCGACGATCATTTCTGCAGACTGTCGGGGCCGGAGCCCCGACGCTTGAACTGGTGGGGAACGCCGCCGGCGCGGCAGCCGAGCCGGAGAAGTTCACCCCCATAGATCTGGACCGGCATTTCAATGCGTCCGCACGGGAATTCGGGCCGCGTCCTGCCGCCAGGGGCCTCAACGCGCCATCCATTCAGGACAACCTGATCCACACCCTCGGCGGGGAGCAGCAGATGCAGGGCATCCCGTTCCGTCTGGGGCCGGCGGACGTTGACAAGAGATCGTGGGTGGTTCTGAGTACGCGCCCGCACGCCTGGTCCAGCCGGGCCGTCGAGATTTCCCTCGGACGCACGGTCGGCTCCCTGTGCCTCGCCCAGTTCTGCGATTGGGACCCCGCCCTTTTCGATCCCGAAGACGCGGACGTTATCGAGAAACTCGGCGAGCGGCTGGCCGACGCCGTTCTGGTTTACGAGGACGGCTCCAAACGCTCGTTCCCGGTGCGCCGGCGCTTCGAGGTCAATCCTCCCGGCGGCCCTTGGGGGCGGGAGTGCTTCAACGCCATGCAGTGCAATTCCTGGCGGGCGGCGAAGCTCGACGATCCGTTGGCCCGCGGCACCGGCTGGGGGAACCTGCAAGCCACCGCGCTTCCCCAGGCGCTCAGCCGCACCGCGCTCTGGATCTGGGCGCTGGACAACCCGGCCCCTGACCGGCCCGTCAGCGGGCTGCGCCTCGAAGCCGCCGGCGAGGACTATCTGGTGGTTTGCGGCTTGACTCTCTACCACGGCCGCGAGAACCCGCTGCGCCATGAGCGGCGCCGGTTGTACCGTATTACGCTGCCCTCGGCCACGGCGGAAGAGCCGGACCGCTGGAAGGTGGCGACGGACCTTGGGATCGTCTGCCGCACGTTCGCGCGCGGCGAGTTCCGGCCGGATGAATGGCTGAAGGCCGAAACCGCGGGCCTGGGCGAGTGGTCGCGGCCGCAGCAAGGTCTCCGGCATCTTTATGTGGAAGTCACCTCCAGCGCCGAGGCGACGCTCACCCTGCGGGACACGAAAAGCGGCGCGCAGTATGAGTTCGACCTGGCCCGTCTGGAGCCGGGGCGGGAACTCGAAGCCCGGCAGGGCAGCTCGCGTGTCGAACTGCTGGAGCGGGACAAGGCGTGGCTGCGCGGCCGGGTGGTGGACGCCTCCACGGGCCGGCCGGCGCCGGTGCGCCTGGCCTTCCGTTCCAAGGAGGGGCGCTACCTCCCGCCTTACGGGCACCGCACGGAAATCAACGCTGCCTGGTTTCAGGACTACGGCGCGGACGCGCAGGTGGGAGAGACCTCGTTCGCCTACGTGGACGGGACCTTTCAGGTGGAGCTGCCGGTGGGGGAGGTGTACGTCGAACTCAGCAAGGGGTTCGAGTACCAGGCCGTCCGCCAGCGGTTCGAGATCGCGCCCGGGCAGCGGGAACTGGAGCTGCGCATCCCCCGCCTCACGGACTGGCGGAAAAAGGGCTGGGTGACCGCCGACACGCACGTGCACTTCCTCTCGCCTTCCACCGCGGTTCTGGAGGCGCAAGCGGAAGGGCTGAACCTGGTGAATCTGCTGGCGGCGCAATGGGGGGACCTGTTCACCAACGTCGGGGACCTGCCGCACGGACCGCTGGTGTCGCCGGACAAGGAGACGGTGGTGTCGGTGGGCACCGAGAACCGCCAGCACCTGCTGGGACACCTCGGGCTGCTGGGCGGGCACGGCGAGCCGGTGTTTCCGATGTCCGCGGACGGGCCGAGCGAGGCCTACCTGGGAGACCCGGTCTGGACGAGCATGTCGGACTGGGCCGATGCCTGCCGGCGCCGGGAAGGCGTGGTGGTGGCGGTCCACTTCCCCAACCCGAACGCGGAGATGGCGGCGGAGATCGTCATGGGGAAAGTGGACGCGGTGGAGCTGTACCCGCGCGGGGACGCGACCTTCCGCTCGCTGGCCTACCACGATTGGTACCGGTATCTGAATTGCGGCTACCGGGTGGCCGCGGCCGGAGGAACGGACAAAATGTCCGCCGGCACGCCGGTGGGGGGCAACCGCACCTACGCGTACCTGGCCGGACAGGAGTTCAACTTTGCGAATTGGGCCGCGGCCGTGCGCGCGGGACGGACCTTCGCCACTACCGGGCCGCTACTCGAATTCCGCGCCGATGGCCGCACGCCCGGCGACGAGATCCGTCTCCGCGCCGGAGGCGGCACGCTGGAGGTTGCGGTGGAGGCCACTAGCTACGTGCCCTTCCATCGCCTGGAGGTGGTGCTGAACGGCAAGGTGGTGGCCTCGCGCGAGGAAGCGGGCGGCACGCGGCAGATGAAGCTGGCTGAGAAGGTGACGGTTAAGGGGCCGGGCTGGCTGGCGGCCCGGTGCGGATCCCGAGTGGCGGCGGCGCGCTTCGGGGTGGCCGCGCATACCTCGCCGGTGTACCTGGCTGTGCCGGGGCAAGACGTCTTTTCGGCGCCCGCCGCGGCATACTTCCTCAAGCTCATCGAGGGCACGCAATTGTATGTGGAGCGGCTGGCGATCCGGCCGGACAAGGAGCGGCTGGAGCGCATCGCCAACGTGCTCAAGGAAGCCCACGCCAAGCTGCACGGGCGGCTGTAAACGACGGGGACAGCCTGCATGTTTCCTGTTTTCCCTCACCGTTCGACGAACAGCCGCGCTTGCGCCGGGTCTCTTCCGGCTGCCGCCGCACACCGGCGGCCCGGCGGCGGCAACCAGCCCTGAGCGTACCGGGTTGTCCGCGTCGGCAAAGTGGGAAACACGCAGGCTGTCCCCGTCAGCGCCCGATTCGCAACACCTGCCCGTCCGCCTGGCCGGCGCTGCGGACCACCAGCCGGTCGCGGTAAACGTCTACCACTTTGCAGGTCCGGCCGGCATCGGATTCCACCAGGCCCGGGAAGGTGAGGTAATGGACGCCGTTCTTCTCGGCGTAGCCGCCGCGGTGGTCGTGCCCGTTCATGAACGCAACCGCGGAGCGCTCCGACTCGAGGATCTCGACCACCTCCCGGTGGTCCCACAGCAGGTGTTCCGGCCGGCACGATTCCGCCAGCGCCGGGAAGTGGCAGAAGACAATCGCGCGCTCGCGCCGCGAGGCCGCCTCTCGCAATACCTTGCGCAACCACTCCCGCTGGTGCGGGCCAACCGCGCCGTTCCAGGCCTGCGCGTTACCTGCGCCGCTGGCCTTCAGCGCGGCCAGCAGCCTGGCGCCCAGCTCGCGCTGGCTCGACTCTGGCGCGACGCTCACCTCCATGCCATCGAGCACGACGAACCGCCAGCCGCGCGACGAGAACTGGTAGTACGCGCTCCGCAGGCCGAGGCGTTTGAGCACAATGTCCCGCGCCGCGCAGAAGTCGTGGTTGCCGAGCACGTGCCGCCTGGGCGCGGGAATCCGGTTGAACACCGGCAGGATGCGATCGAGATTGGCCAGCCCCTCGTCGATCAGGTCGCCCAGTTGAATGGTGAAGGCCGGCTTCTCTGTGCGCAGCGCAGCGACGCACGCCTCGAGCTTCTCGATCGACTTGCGATATTCGCGCGCGCCGGCGGTGTCCTTGTCGGCGTACTGGATGTCGGCGATGACGCCGAATGAAAAGTCCGGCCGCTGGGCATGGCCCAGCGCCACGGCGCCGGCCAGGATCAGGAGGTTACCGCTCCGCCGTAATCTCATACCAAGGTGAGTCCGCCTGCAAGTGGATGCGGAAACCGCCGTCCACGCGCTCGATGTCCTGTGCCCCCAGCGGCGCCAGTCGCCGGCCCGCGCCGTCCAGCGGGTAGACGGCGATCTGCTTCGCCGAGGTGCGCAACGTCACGTAGCTTTCCACCCGCTCCATCCACACAGGCCTGAGGCCGCCGTTCAGGTTGCCCGAGGGCTTGTTCGGGTAAGCGGGTTCGGGCTCAAGCGTGAACCAGTCCCTGGCCATGCCGTAGTTGATGATCTCCTGAGGGCGTCCGCTGCCGGGCTGCGTGCGCAGCGTCGCCCCGGGCGTGGTGAGCAGCAGCCGGGCGGAATCCTCCACCCGCTGCCCGTCGAGCGCCGTCAGCAGGATCGTCGCGAAGCCACGGGCCTCCGGCGCCAGCTCCACTTCGATCGCGCCCGCCTTCACCTTCTTCCGCTCCACGAAGCCGAACACCCCGGCCGCCGCCGGCGCATGGATGAGGAACAGCTTGCCGTCGCGGTCGTAGGTGATCTCGCCGGTGTCGCCAGTGTAAGGACCCGCCGGGGGCCTCCTGGCGATCTCGGGAATCGCGTCCTCGCCGTCCTTGACCAGGCCCACCCGGCGCAGGAAGGCGACCGCCGGGTCGAACCCCGCGATGGCCGTCAGGAACGCGGCGATGTTCGCGTTCCGCTTCTCGCGGCCGGCGCGCAGCCGCTCGACGCGCGTCACCGGAAGCGCGACCGGCTCGCGGCCGGCTTGAATCGCGCCGGAGCGGAACAGCCAGGCCGCCTGGCCCACGTTGGGGAACTTCGTCCAGTCCCCGTTGATGTTGAAGCCGTTGGGCACGCCGTCGTCCCAGCCGCGGCCGTGCGAGTAAGCGAAGTGCATGATCGAGTCCCAATCCTGGAAGGCGCCGAAGGCGGCCAGGGTGGCATCGATCTCCGCGGCCTGCCGGTTGGGCCAGGGCTGGTTGTACTCGCTCACGGTGTAGGGCCGGCCGAACTGCCGCGCCACCGCCATCGACTGGAAGCTCGCGAGGCCGCTGCCCAGCGAAGACGAATCGCGGATGCGCCAGTCGCGCCCGTCCCAGGCGACGTTGGGGAAACTGTAGTGATCGACATAGAAGTGGTTGTCGTCGTAGTCCAGCTCTTCGTGCGAGTCCACGTTGAGCAGGCCGCCGTAGCCCATCTGCGTACCGGCTACCGGGACCAGCCCGTCGGTGACTTCCCGGACCGCCTCCAGCATCCTCCGCAGGTAGAGACGGTCGCAGTCGGTGAGGAACAGCAGGTAATCGTTGGCCCGCGCCTCGGTGCCGGTCTCGTTCTCCGCGACCAGCGAGACGTTGCCCGCCTCCAGGCTCTCGACGGCGGCCAGGCCGCGGCGGCCAGTCTGGTGGACACTCCAGTTGCGGAGGTACACGGTGGTCCCCGCCAGTCTCTCGATCGACAGGCCGAAGCGGCCGATGCCGTCCATGGCGAAGCTCGATACGAAGGGCATCTGCTGTTTCTGCCACTGGCTGGTCACCGGGATGTTGATGCCCCGCTGGGTGCGCCAGGGGCTGACGTTCTGCTTGACGTCCCAGTAGACCGTGCGGGACTCGCCGGCGGCGAGGTCGGCCCGGATCTCGACCTCGGCCAGATACGGCGCGGCCTCGCTGAGGGAGAAGCCCACCTGCTTGACGATCACGACGTCGCCGCCCTGGACCACCTCGACGCGGGTCGTGGGCACGCTCTCACCGGGCACGGATTCCGGCGGCATGCCCCGCGCCGGCGCATGGTTCTCGATCTCCCACCTGCCCGGCAACAACTCGGGTCCGTCCGGCTCGCCGCCGCCCCAGGCGTCGCGCAGCGCATCAGTCGGGCCGTACTTCGCCGCCAGGAACGCATTCCACTGGCGCGCCAGCTCGTCCCGGTAGGCGCCCTGCAAGTACTGGCCGAGGCTGTTGGTCTGCCAGTCCCGCACCAGCGAGCTCTCGTTGTTGACCTCGGCCATCGCCAGCACCGGGTCGTCCTTGAGCGCCAGCGCGCCGAGCAGCTTGCGCGTGTACTCGGCCTGAAGCTCGACCATGCGCGGGTAGAAGACGTGCAGCGGCTTGCTTTGCGAGGGGAAGTTGGCCAGAGCGGGGACCTGGTCCACCGCCGGGCGGAACTGGTAGCCGACGTGGAGGTTCACGTTGGCGTAGATGCCCTCGGCCTTCAGCGCATCCAGGAAAGCGCGCAGGCGGGCGATGGCCACCGGGTTGAGCGTCGGGTAAGGCGCCTGGGTCAGCGCGCTGCCGGCGTTGTTCGGATTCGAGTCCGGCTGGCTGTCCATGTGATGCAGCCGCACCAGGTTCACCCCGAGCCGCCGCAGGCGCCGGGCGATGCGGGCTGCGTCGGCCTCGGCGGGGAAGTTCGCCCCGAAGGAAAGGTTCATGCCGAAGAAGCGCACGCGCTCGTCGTCTTCGGTGTTGGGGGCGAGGTCGGCGCCGACGCGGTAGAAATGGCCGTCGCGCACGAACACGCGGTCGGCGGCTTCGAGTGGGCGGTTCAGAAAGCTGAAGTCCGGCGCCCCGCCGAGCTGATCCTGGTCGATGGCGAACTGGTAGAATCGGGGCTGGCCGGGCGCGGCCAGCGCAAGAAGCGCAAGTGCGAGGAGCCGCGGAGTCATCACAGGCGCCGGTCGTTTATCGGGAGCGCATCACCCCGGAGGCCGGCAACCTCCAGTTTCTCACTTGCGGCGAATATGAGCTAGCGGCTGGGGCGCAGACGCGTCTGGCGGCCTGGCCCGCCGACGCGAATGCGGGCGGGGAGACCGCACGCCTCTGGCTGTGCCGCGCGCCGGCCGAGCGCGTCCACCCGCCGTTCCACGCCGAGTTCGCCAGCGTCTCGCGCGAGGAGTCGCGCATCCGCCGGCTCAAGGGCAAGAACGTCTACCTGCTGCTCGACGTCGCCGAGCCCGCCGACCGCCTGGTGGCCGGCTACACCTTCTTCGAGCCCTACGCGCGAAGCTGGCCACCGCACAACCACACCGACCAGGAGGAGGTCTACATTTTCCTCCAGGGGCGCGGCTCGATGGAGGTTTACGAAAGCCCGGAGTCGCTGACCTTCGTCCACAACGTCGGCGAGGGCTACGCGGTCTCGATGGCGCCGGTGTAGGAGGTGGAATCCTCGTCGCGCACGGGCCAACCCTATCGCGCGGGCTCTGGCCTTGGTGACATCGAGCCGCGAACCAGCATCTCGACCGCTTCCAGATCTAGCTGGCCCGCTTTGCGGCAGCCAGCGAAAACCGCTTGCAGCAGGCGGCTTAGTTCTTGGGCGACCTCTTGCTGGATCGTCGCGGCCGTTCTTATCCATACGTTCAGAGTAGCGCCACAAAAAACAAGAGCGCCCAAGTTCCCATTTCCATGTCGCGCACGCGACTCCTATTACCGCAAGACCAGGCCTTCCCTGCTGACTGTGGGAGAGGCAATCCTGCCTGGCAGGCATGAACGGCGCGAATGCCGGTCCCACGTTCATGCTATCGTGAGGAGGTTGTGGCGTCGTCGCCGTTGACCGTTCACCTGGAGCAGTACGAGGGGCCGCTGGACCTGCTGCTGGACCTGATCCGCAAGCAGGAGATCGACATCTGGGACATCCCCATCGCCCGCATCACCGCCCAGTACCTGGACTACATGCAGCAGGCGGCCGAGATGGACATCGAGCTGAGCGGCGAGTTCGTGCTGATGGCCGCCACCCTGATCCACATCAAATCGCGGCTGCTGCTGCCGCGCGACCCCGAGCTGGACCGCATCTCTCCGGAAGAGGACCCCCGCCGCGAGCTGGTGGAGAGGCTGCTCGAGCGCGAGCGCTTCAGGAACGCCGCCGAGATGCTGCACGAGAAGCGGCTGATCGAGGAGAGCCTCTGGTCCAATCCTCAGCTCAGCGCCTTCCTCTCCGAGGAAGACGGGCCGGGCCTGGAAGCAACCATCTTCGACCTGGTGGCCACCTTTCAGGCGGTGCTGGAGCGGGCCCGGAGCCGCCCCACCTACCAGGTGAACCACGAGAACATCACCGTGGCGGCGATGATCGAGTATCTGAAGTCGGCCCTGGCGGGCCGGCCGAAAGGCGAGACTGTCCCGGCCCGCGAACTGTTCGAGGCGCAGCGCAGCCTGCGGTCGATGATCTGCCTGTTCCTGGCCATCCTCGAGCTGGTGAAGATCCAGGCCATTGTGCTGGTGCAGAAAGCGGCCTTCGGCGAGATCGCCCTCAAGCGGCACAAGCGTTTCGAGGAGGCCCTGGCCGCCGACGCCGCCCCTGTGATCGAGAAGGACTACCACTGAACGGAATGGACGCACCGGAAGTGCTTGAGCAGGCCGAGCTGTTGCCGCCCGAAACCCCAGCCGCGGCCGTCGGCGCCGGTCAGTTGCGGGCGGTGATCGAGGCGATCGTCTATGTCAGCGAGGAGCCGGCCTCAGCCGCCCAGATCGCCGGCGCCATCGGCCAGCCCGAAGACAGGGTAAAGCAGGCGCTGGAGGAGATGGCGGCCGAATACGACCGCGCCAGCCACGGCATCATGATCCGCCAGGTGGCCGGCGGCTATCAGATGACCACCAAGCCCGAGCACCACGAGGCGGTCCGCGCCTTCGTCAAGCGGCTGAAGCGGCCGCTGAAGCTGTCGCTCCCGGCGCTGGAGACGCTGGCGATGATCGCCTACAAGCAGCCGATCACCGCCCCGGAGATCCAGGAGATCCGCGGCGTCCACGGCGCCAGCGTGTTGAAGACCCTGCTGGAGCGCAACCTGATCACCACCGCCGGCCGCAAGCAGGTGGTGGGCCGGCCCATCCTCTACAGGACCACCAAGGACTTCCTGGTCCAGTTCGGGCTGAGGGACCTGGGCGAGCTGCCCACGCTCAAGGAGTTCGAGGATCTCGGCCGGCTGGCGTTGAGCGATCCCGAGCCCGATTCGGCGCCGCCCCCGCACGAAACCAGCGACAATCAAGAGTAGAGGTAGCCATGGCCGAGGAACGCCTCCAGAAGATCCTGGCCCGCGCCGGAGTGGCCAGTCGCCGCAAGGCCGAGCAACTGATGCTCGCGGGCCGGGTGAGCGTCAACGGCCGCCCGGTCATGGCGCTGGGCAGCAAGGCCGACCCCGAGCGCGATCGCATCAAGGTGGATGGCAGGCTGCTGCGGCTCGCACAGCCGCCCGTGTACCTCGCTCTCAACAAGCCCGACGGCTGCGTCACCACCGTCTCGGACCCGCAGGACCGGCAGACGGTGATGGGGTTTCTCAAGGGCGTCAAGGCGCGCGTCTTCCCGGTCGGGCGGCTCGATTATCACAGCGAGGGGCTGCTGCTGCTCACTAGCGACGGGGATTTCGCCAACGCGGCGACCTCGGCGGCCAGCCATCTGACGAAGACCTACCTGGCCAAGGTGAACGGCCCGCTCAGCCCGGAGCAGGAGGAGCAGTTTCGCCAGGGCATCCCGCTGCACGGGCGCCGCACGCTGCCGGCCCGGCTGCGGCTGCTCCGCCGCGCCGCCAACCCCTGGTACGAGGTGAGCCTGATCGAAGGACGGCAGAACCAGATCCGGCTCATGTTCCGCTGTTTCGGCCGCCTGGTCGAGAAGCTGAGGCGCGTCCGCATCGGCTTTCTCGAGCTCGGCCCGCTTAAGCCGGGCGAGTATCGGGCGTTGACCCCGGCCGAAGTGGCCCGGTTCCGGAAGATCCTGCGGCTCGACGATGCCAGACGGCTACCCGCCGCGGCTGGGCGCTGCGCGCACCGGCAGCGCGTCACCGTACACAGCGAACGGTCATGACGCTTATTGGAGAGTTGCTGCGGACTTCCCGGACCATCGCGGTGGTGGGCCTCTCCAGCAAGCGCGCCCGGCCCAGCTACGGCGTTTCCGAGTACATGCAGCGGGCCGGCTACCGCATCATCCCCGTCAATCCGCGCGAAGGCGAGGTGCTGGGCGAGAAGGCCTACCCGCGCCTGGAGGAAGTGCCCCTGCCAGTGGACATCGTCAACGTGTTCCGGCGCGCCGAATTCGTGCCGGAGATCGTCGAAGCGGCCATCCGCATTGGCGCCCGCGCCCTGTGGCTGCAAGAGGGGATCGTGCATGAGGAGGAGGCGGCGCGCGCCCGCCGGGCCGGCCTGGCGGTGGTGATGGACCGGTGTATCCTCAAGGAGCACCGGCGGCTGGGGAGATAGGCGTTGCTTCGAGCCCCGGTTCTGGAGATAATAGAAGCAGACCGTAATATGCGTTCGGCCGCGAATTCCGATGGCCCAGGGGTAGGCAGGTGAAACGCGTGGGCTCCGATGAGCCTTTGCGCTGTTCCTTCTGTCACAAGAGCCAGGACGTTGTCGGCAAGCTGATCTCATCGCCCAGCGATTATCCGCGCGCTTACATCTGCGATGAGTGCATCGCCGTCTGCAACTCGATCCTGGAAGACGACCGTCGCGAGACCCCCTACGCCGCCCCGCACAAGCTGCCCAAGCCGCAGGAGCTGAAGGAGTACCTGGACCAGTACGTGATCGGCCAGGACCCCACCAAGAAGAGGCTGGCGGTGGCCGTTTACAACCATTACAAGCGGATCCACATGAACAAGCAGCGCGGCTCGGAGGTGGAGCTCTCCAAGTCCAACATCCTGCTGATCGGCCCCACCGGCTCGGGCAAGACGCTGCTGGCCCAGACGCTGGCCCGCATCCTCGATGTGCCGTTCGCCATCGTCGATGCCACCACGCTTACCGAGGCGGGCTACGTGGGCGAGGACGTGGAGAACATCATCCTGCGGTTGCTCCAGAACGCCGACTGGGACGTGCAGCGCTGCCAGCAGGGCATAATATATATCGACGAGATCGACAAGATCGGCCGCAAGGACGAGAATCCCTCCATCACCCGCGACGTCTCCGGCGAGGGCGTGCAGCAGGCGCTGCTGAAGATCCTGGAGGGCACGGTGGCCAACGTGCCGCCGCAGGGCGGGCGCAAACATCCCCACCAGGAGTTCACCCCGGTGGAGACAACCAACATCCTGTTCGTCTGCGGCGGGGCTTTCGTCGGCCTGGAGAAGACGATCGCCCGCCGCGTGGGCAGGAAAACCATAGGCTTCCTGAACCCGGAGGAGCGCCACGGCGAGACGCCCGGCCGCCGCGACGTCGGCCTGCTGGGACAGGTGCAGCCGATGGACCTGATCAAGTTCGGCTTCATACCCGAGTTCGTCGGCCGCCTGCCAGTGGTCGCCGTGCTGGAAGAGCTCGACCAGGCCGCGCTGGTCCAGATCCTCACCAAGCCCAAGAACGCCATCGTCCGCCAGTACCAGAAGCTTTTCGACTTCGAGAATGTTAAACTGAGATTTAGCGACGATGCGCTGGAAGCCATCGCCGGCCTGGCGATGGAACGCAAGGTTGGGGCCCGCGGCCTGCGCATGATCCTGGAAGACCTGATGCTGGACCTGATGTACTATCTCCCCTCGTACCGGAAAGTACGCGAGTTCCTGGTCACTAAGGAGATGGTCATGGCCCGGAAGATCAATCTCGCTTTACTGGAAAAAGCGGGCTAGCCTTTGGTCACTCCCGCCCTGCGGGCAGGGCGGCCTGCCCTGGTGCTGGGAGGGGTGGGATGGCCTGACGAACCCGGCCCGGAACGAAAACCATGCTTACCTCGAAAGAAAAAACCGACATCCGCCGCTTGCCGATGATGCCGGTCCGCGACGTGGTCATCTTCCCCCACATGATGACCCCGTTCGTGGTCGGCCGCGAGTCCAGCGTACGGGCGCTGGAAGAGGCGTTGGCCGGCGACAAGAAGATCTTTCTGGCCACCCAGCACGACGCCTCGGTCGATGAGCCCCGCCCCGACGAGATCCACCCCGTCGGCACCATCGTCAGCATCGTGCAGAGCCTGCGCCTGCCTGACGGCAACATCAAGGTGCTGGTGGAGGGTGTCGAGCGCGGCAGGATCGTCTCGGTCAGCGACGAGGAAGGCTTTTACCGCGCCATGGTGCGCACCTTCCATTTCAAGGTGGAAGCCGGACCCCAACTGGAGGCCCTCATCGGCCGCGTCACCTCGCTGTTCGAGCAGTACGTCAAGCTCACCCAGAACCTCAACTACGAGACGATGATCGCCGCCATCCGCGTCGATGACCCGGGCAAGCTGGCCGATACCGTCGGCGCCAACCTCCAGCTCACCGTCGAGGAGAAGCAGGAGCTGCTGGAGATCTTCGACCCCATCGACCGGCTGACGCGGGTGGCCGAGATGCTCGACATCGAGATCGAGAAGCTCAACGTCGATCGCACCATCCAGGGCCGCGTCAAGCGCCAGATGGAGCGGGCGCAGAAGGAGTATTACCTCAACGAGAAGATCAAGGCCATCCAGAAGGAGCTCGGCCGCGGCGAGAAGAGCGAGATCGACGAGCTGAAGAAGAAGATCGAAACCGCCGGCATGACCAAGGACGCCGCCGAGAAGGCGATGACCGAGCTGAAGCGGCTGGAGGCCATGCCGCCGATGTCGGCCGAGTCCACCGTCTCGCGCAACTACCTGGAGTGGCTGCTGGCCGTGCCGTGGAAGCAGCGCAGCAAGGAGATCCGCGACCTGAACTACGCCGAGAAGGTGCTGGAGACGGATCACTACGGCCTGGAGAAGATCAAGGAGCGCATCCTGGAGTTTCTGGCCGTGCGCCGCCTGGTCAAGCACGCCAAGGGTTCCATTCTCTGCTTCGTCGGGCCCCCGGGCGTGGGCAAGACCTCGCTGGGCATGTCGATCGCCCGCGCGACCGGCCGGAAATTCGTGCGCCTGTCGCTGGGCGGCGTGCGCGACGAAGCCGAGGTCCGCGGCCACCGCCGCACTTACATCGGCGCCCTGCCCGGCCAGATCATTCAGATGATGCGCAAGGCCGGCACCCGCAATCCCGTCTTCATGCTCGATGAAGTGGACAAGATGTCGATGGACTTCCGCGGCGACCCGTCGGCGGCCCTGCTGGAAGTGCTGGACCCGGAACAGAACTTCATGTTCATCGATCACTACCTCGACGTCGAGTACGACCTCAGCCAGGTCTTCTTCATCTGCACCGCCAACGTGCTGCACACCGTGCCGCCCGCCTTGCAGGACCGCATGGAGGTGATCCGGCTCTCCGGCTACACCGAACCCGAGAAACTGGAGATCGCCAAGCGCTTCCTGGTCCTTAAGCAGATGAAGCAGACCGGCCTCGGCGACAAGCTCGTGCAGTTCATCGACGAGGGGATCACCAGCCTCATCCGCTACTACACCCGCGAGGCCGGCGTGCGCAACCTGGAGCGGGAGATCGGCAACATCTGCCGCAAGGTGGCCCGCGCGTTCGTCAACGCCCGCAGCGGGAAGGAGAAGACCGAGCCGCAGACCGCCGTCATTCGCGCCGACAGCGTGGGCAGGTACCTCGGGCCGATTAAGTTCCGCGACCTGGAGACGGAGAAAAAGAACGAGATCGGCGCCGCCGTCGGGCTGGCCTGGACCGAGGTGGGCGGCCAGATCCTGGCCACCGAGGTCACCATCATGGACGGCAAGGGCAAGCTGATCACCACCGGCAAGCTGGGCGAGGTGATGCAGGAATCGGCCCAGGCGGCCATGAGCTACGTGCGGTCTCGCGCGCAGTTGCTGGGCCTGCCGCGCGACTTTTACCGCAACCTCGATATCCACGTCCACGTTCCCGAAGGCGCCATCCCCAAGGACGGGCCTTCGGCCGGCATCACCATCGCCACCGCCATCTCCAGCGCGCTGGCCAAGGTGCCGGTTCGCGGCGACGTGGCCATGACCGGGGAGATCACCCTGCGCGGCAGGGTGCTGGCCATCGGCGGCCTTAAGGAGAAGCTGCTGGCCGCCCACCGCCACGGCATGCTCGAGGCCATCCTGCCCAAGGACAACGAGAAGGACCTGCCGGACATCCCCGAGAACATCCGCAAGGAGATGAGGCTGCACTTCGTCGAGTCCATGGACGAGGTGCTGAAAGTCGCGCTGGCGGGAGAGTTGCCGGTGCTGCCGCTGCCGGCCGGCGCGCCGGTGGAGATCGCCGCCCAGCCGAGCGAGGAAAAGCTGCACTAGGGAGTTTCAAGTTGGCCAACGAAAACGACAAACCCGAACCGCGGGACACCCCCGCACAGACCCAGGAGGAGAAGGCCGCGGAGCCAACCGCGGACGCTCCTTCCCCGCCACCCCCCAGAAAGAAGCACGGGGGACCGACCGTCAAGAACGGCCCCACCGGTACGACCACGCTGGATCTCGTGGCGCTCAAGGACATGAGCATCCAGCAGCTCAACCAGATCGGCAAGGACCTGGGTCTGGCCGGCGCCTCCGGCCTGCGCAAGCAGGAACTCATCTTCAAGATCCTTCAGGCGCAGGCGGAGAAGAGCGGCCTCATCTTCTCCGAAGGCGTGCTCGAGTGCCTGCCGGACGGCTTCGGCTTCCTGCGGGCGCCCGAGTACAACTACCTGCCCGGGCCCGACGACGTCTACGTCTCGCCCTCGCAGATCCGGCGCTTCGACCTGCGCACCGGCGACACCGTCTCCGGCCAGATCCGGCCGCCCAAGGAGGGCGAGCGCTACTTCGCCCTCATCAAGGTGGACGCCATCAACTTCGAGCCGCCCGAGGAGGCCCGCACCAAGATCTTCTTCGATAACCTCACCCCGCTCTACCCCAACGAGCGGGTGCGGCTGGAGACCGCCAAGGACAATTACTCGGGCCGGATCATGGACCTGCTGACGCCGCTGGGCAAGGGCCAGCGCGGGCTGATCGTCTCGCCGCCGCGCACCGGCAAGACGATGCTGCTGCAATCGATCGCCAACTCGATCACCACCAACCACCCCGAGATCATCCTCATCGTGCTGCTGATCGACGAACGGCCCGAGGAGGTCACCGACATGCAGCGCTCGGTGCGCGGCGAGGTGATCAGCTCGACGTTCGATGAGCCGGCCTCGCGCCACGTGCAGGTGGCCGAGATGGTCATCGAGAAGGCCAAGCGGCTGGTCGAGCACAAGCGCGACGTGGTCATCCTGCTGGACTCGATCACCCGGCTGGCGCGCGCTTACAACACCATCGTGCCGCCCTCGGGCAAGGTGCTCTCCGGCGGCGTGGACTCCAACGCCTTGCAGCGCCCCAAGCGCTTCTTCGGCGCCGCCCGCAACATCGAGGAGGGCGGCTCGCTCACCATCATCGCCACCTCGCTGATCGACACCGGCAGCCGCATGGACGACGTCATCTTCGAGGAGTTCAAGGGCACCGGCAACCAGGAGATCCACCTCGAGCGCAAGCTGGTCGATAAGCGCGTCTTCCCGGCCATCGACATCAACAAGAGCGGCACCCGCAAGGAGGAGCTGCTCCAGCCCAAGGAGGAGCTCAACCGCGTCTGGGTGCTGCGCAAGGTCCTCTCGCCGCTCTCGCCGGTCGAGGTGATGGAGCTGCTGCTCGACAAGCTGAGCAAGACCCGCTCCAACGCCGAATTCCTCAACGCCATGAGCGCCTGATTTCGGGGACAGGCTACACAACCTCGAAATTAGTCTGGCTCAAGCCCTTCGCCGCCGGCGCCGCCCAGGCTTGAGCCCCAGTTCCTCGGGGCGGGTGCGAAACGGATCGACCACGGTGAGCGGACCCAGCTTGCGTCCGGCCTGGAAGTCCTCGCTGAGCAGCCACGCGCAACCGCCGCGCTCGGCGGCGCCGGCATTTCGAGTCTCCGGACGGCGTTGACGTAGAACTCGTGAAGCACCTGCCAGCTCAGGCGCCCGGCTCCGTGTTCCCACAGGGCGTCCAGCCAGAGGCGGGCCGCTTGCCGCTTGGTGGGATCGCCCGGGTCGGCGGCGTACAGCAGCGCGTTGGTGTCAACGAAAAAGCGCTCATCGCCGCGCATGAGCTTCTTCCCGGGTCAGGCGGCCCGCGGCGTCGATCCCTTTGATGCCGCCGATCTTCTTCCACCTCCGGTAAGCGCGCCAGTACTCGTCGCTGACGCGCATCTGGTTTTCCAGCATCCGGCCGACCAGCCGCGAGACCGACGTGTTCTCTTCGGCCGCCTTGCGGCGCGACCAGCGGGCCACCTCCTCACTGACCGTACAAGCGCAGCGCTACCGGCGGCGTAGACGCCGCTTGTTTGATGCGCGGCGGGGGTTGGTGCGGCAGTGTCAGTTTCAACTGATGAAGCAGCAGCGCTTGATCCGGCTCGGGTTCAGTGTGGCGGGGCATCACCAGCCACCGTCCGTCGGTGGTGGGAAACCAAACATCGATCAT
>JBBTDS010000008.1:0-3414 GCA_038060875.1 Acidobacteriota bacterium
TCTACGGCGTGTTGCACCCGGACTCCGGGACCGAACAGGAGGACGGGCGGATCCACTGCAACGACGGGTGGGGGCATCTGCTGGTTGTCATGGAAGGGGAGCCCAAGGAGATCTGGAGCCTGCTCCCTTACGGGCAATCCGAAGACCCGAAATCGCCGCACTACAACGATCAGGCGAAACTGCACAGCCGGCGCCAGGCAAAGCGGTTCTGGTTCGCGCCAGGGGAGATCCTGGCGCACACCGAGTCCGTGTGGGGTAACCGAGACCGGATCAAAGCGCTGCTCAAGGCGGAAGCGGTTCCGGCCAACTGACAGGAGGGAGTTGTGCAACGCTGGGTATGGTTCATTTTGAGCGCGGCACTCGCGGTCGCCGCGCCTTCGAGAATCAAGGTGCGGATCACCTGGGGCCACCAGGCCCCACAAGCCGCTCCTTATTACCTCCGGTTGGTCCCGGCGAACGGGGCCAGCATCGAGAATGCCGCGGGGTATTCTCTGGAGCCCGGTGAAGGCCAGAGCGAAGATGCCTGGCAGTCCCGCGCGGGCGCAGGCGATATCGATGGGGTCGATTTGACGCTGGTCGATCCCGGCGAGCCGGCCGCCGCGCTTCAGAACCTGCACATCATCTGGGCGGACCTGATCGCCAACAGCGATCCGGATACGGCGCGGCGGCTCGGTCGGGACCCGGCGTTCCGGCCCGGGTCGCCCAGGCTGACCGTGCGGATGAATCCCGAGGGCACGCGCGGGTTCACCGTAACAACGGACCAGTTGCGCGAGGAGAAGGCGCTGTGGATCCCGTCCCTACGCGTCTATGTCGCCGCCGGCGAGCAGCCGGTCGCGTTCGCGGATCACCGGAAACAGTTGGCTGCCTGGCAGGGCCGGCGTGTTCTGGACCGGGTGCGTCGGGATCCCGAGGCGACTTACGAGCAGTACAAAGCGCGCTGGGCGGACATGGGCGATGTCGCTTACACGCATCCCCAGCAGCGCGGTCCCGGCCATATCGTCTGCCTCACCTGGGACAGCGCCATTCCCAAATTCGGGATCGACCGCAGGGCCGGGGTCTGGAACGACTACGGCAACGCCGACCGCTTCCAGTTCTGGTTCGAACTGGCGGACTCCACGGCGGGCATCGACCGCGTGTGGAGGGGCCAAAGCCTGCACGACGGCCTGCCGGTGATCACCACGAAGTTCGAAAGGGAGGGCGTGTCCTACGAGGTCGAGCAGTTCGCGTATCCGCTGAACGGCCCTCCCGCTGAACGTCGCGGCGATATTCCGATGGTTCTTCTCCAGAGGGTGAAGGCGATCGAACTTGCCGGGACGGCCCGCCGGATTTCCATCGCCATGGCGCACCGGAGGCAGTTCCCAAAGGAGTTTAGCGGCCAGTTGGTCCGGCAGGACCGCGGCGGCGCGGTGCTGTTTGTGGACACCTCGCAGCAGCGCGCGCTGTTCGCCATCCAGGGAGCCGGCGAGGTGCGCTCGACGGGCGTGCGCGACTACCAGCGGGAGCAGAGGCGTCTCGATGCCACGGTATTCGAGCCCCTGCCGGCTCGTGGAACGCGGCAGTTCGTGGTAAAGCTCCCGTCGGCCACGGTCGGTCCCGACGACCAGGACACGCTGCTGGCTCTGGACTACGATGCGGCACGCGCCGCCACCCTGAAATTCTGGACCGGATACCTGGAGCGGGGCGCCCAATTCCGCGTGCCTGAAAAGGCGGTGAACGACCTGGTTCGCACCACGTTGTGGCACGCGCTGCGCCTCCCGCGCCGCCACGGCGGTCAGGGCGAAGAAGTGCCGATCGACCTTCCCTATTCCAATTTCGCTTACAGCCAAACCGGCACACCGTGGCCGGTCAACCAGGCCGTGTACGTGGACTACATGCTCTACGACCTTCGCGGCTACCACAGCATCTCGTTCGAGGAGTTGCGCGCCCAGTTCCGCAACAATCAGGAGGCGAGCGGCCACCTGAAAGGCGTCGCCAACTGGGTCGTGTACACGCCCGGCATGCTGTATGCCGTGGCGCAGCATTATCTGCTCTCGCACGATCGAAAGTCGCTGGAGGCGCTGCTGCCTTACGCGCTGAAATCGCTCGACTGGTGCCTGGAGGAGATCCGCCGCGCGGCGGACCGACCCGGAGCCGCGCGCGGGCTGGTCCTGGGGCCGCTCAACGACGGCACCGGCGAGGGCGTTTGGGCCTTCAACCAGGCGTACATGTACGCCGGCCTGAGCCTTTTCGGACAGGTGCTCGAGGAGATCGGACATCCTCGCGCGCAGCAGGCCCTGGAGGCGGGCCGGGCCATCCGGCGGGACATCGCCCGGGGCTTTGGCGCGGCCGCCGCGAGCTCGCCGCTGGTGCAACTGCGCGACCACACCTGGATTCCGTACGTTCCCTGCGAGGCCTTGACGCACGGGCGCATTCTCGATCAGTGGTATCCCACGGATGTGGATACTGGTGCGGTTCACCTCGTGCGCCTCGGGGCGCTTTCGCCGCGCGACGAATTGGCGGATTCCCTGCTGAACGACCATGAGGACAACCTGTTCCTCAAAGGCTGGGGGCTCGCGAACGAGCCGGTTTACAATCAGCAGGCCACGGCCTACCTTTTGCGTGACGACCCGAAGGCCGCCATTCGCGCCTTCTACAGCTACATGGCCAGCGCCTTCAGCCACTCGGTCCTCGAGCCCGTCGAGCACCGCTGGACGCACGGGCAGTACTTCGGCCCGCCGAGCACCGACGGCGCGTTTTTCGAGCTTTTGCGCAACATGCTGGTGCACGAGGGCGAGAACGAAACCCTGGTGCTCGGGCTGGCAACACCTCGGAAATGGCTGGAGGACGGCAAGAAGATCGAGGTCCGGCAGGCTCCGACGTGGTACGGCAGACTCTCGCTTCTGATCGAAAGCCGCGCGGCTTCAGGCCAGATTCGCGCGACGATCGAACCGCCGGACCGCCGCAACCCTCGGTTGCTGCTGCTCCGTCTGCGCCACCCCCAGGCGAAAGGCATCCGTTCGGTGACCGTCAACGGGAAAACATGGACGGATTTCGATCCCCGCAGAGAATGGCTGCGGCTCCCGAATCCCGAGCAACGGCGCTACGAAGTGGTGGCGGACTACTGATCGCAGCCACCGCGAGGGCGACAAGGTCGGACAGTGTGCGCCTGTAGCGCGCGACCCATTCAAGAAGGGTGCGCCTCAGGCGGGGCTCGCCGAGTGGAACCACGAAGTCCAAGCATTGCGATTCAGACCCTGGGGAAGGGTTGGAGGCTGGACAACGGGCGCTGTGGTCGGGGAGGCCGCGAAAAGGGGAGAAACGGGAAGGGCGGTTTGGTGGTGGTGCTCACCTGTCGGCCAAGAGCACGTTCGGATCGGTGTGCTGTACTACTAAATCTTCGCTTCTTTGCACGGCGCGAAGATTCTTGTCTCATGC
>JBBTDS010000009.1:0-1708 GCA_038060875.1 Acidobacteriota bacterium
GAGCCGGCCCAGATGATCGAGGACCTGTTCCGCATGCTCGAAGCCTCGGACGCCAACTTCACCAAGGGGCTGGCCGAATTCGAGGCGAAGAGCGGCCTGAACGTCCGGGCCGACCTGGCGCGCCCGCTGGGCGGCGAGATCGTGCTCGCCGTGGACGGACCGGTGCTGCCGCAGCCCTCCTGGAAGCTGGTGCTGGAAGTGTACGACCAGGTGCGCTTCCAGGCGGCGATCGAGAAGATGGTGGAGCTGGCGAACCGTGAGTCCAAGCAAGCGGGCGCGCTCAAGCTGGAAAAGGCGCCCGCCGGCGGTTATGTGCTCCGCGGCATCCGGCCCGGCGTCGAGGCGCACTACGTTCATGTGGACGGCTACCTGGTGGCCGCTCCGAGCCGCGCGCTCGTGGACCGCGCCCTTCAGATCCGCAAGTCGGGCGCGACCCTGCTGCGCTCGCCCAGGTTCGCCGCGCTGATGCCGCGCGACAGCCAGCCTTACTTCTCCGGGCTGTTCTATCATGATTTGGGCGCGGTGTTGGGGCCGCTGCTCGGTGCGCTCGGGCAGGGGAAAGCGGCGCAGGCCGGCGCGCCGTCGCTGATGCTTCTCTACGGCGGCCCGGACCGCATCCAGTTGGCCGGCACCGGCAGCTTCCTGGGGATGAGCCTGGCCGACCTGCTGGCCCTGCATGGCCCGAAGGTCAAACGGCGATAAAGGTATGGACACGAAATCCGTCATCGAGTTGAAGGGACTGGAAGTTCGCTTCGGCGACCGGGTCATTCTGAAAAGCCTGAGCGGCTCGTTCTCCGGGCGGTCGATCGGGCTGCTGG
Organism: Acidobacteriota bacterium; assembly: GCA_038060875.1. Lineage (GTDB taxonomy): Bacteria > Acidobacteriota > Terriglobia > Bryobacterales > Bryobacteraceae > JBBTDS01. The sequence goes on from JBBTDS010000009.1 coordinate 819, forward strand.
GGCCGAACGGGGCCGGCAAGTCCACCCTGATCAACACGCTGATGGGTTTCTACGAGCCCAGCGGCGGCACGGCGCGCATCTTCGGTTACGACATCCGCCGCCGCATCCGCGAGGTGCGCCGCCTGGTCGGCTACATGCCGGAGAACGAGTCGTTCATCGCCGGCATGAGCGCGGTCGCGTTCGTCTGCTTCATGGCCGAGCTGGCCGGGCTGCCCCACGAGGCGGCGCTGGAGCGCGCCCACGAGGCGCTGTTCTACGTGGGCCTGGGAGAGGCGCGCTACCGCAAGCTGGAGGAGTACTCGCTCGGCATGAAGCAGCTCGCCAAGCTGGCCCAGGCGATCGTTCACGGCCCGCGGCTGCTGTTTCTGGACGAGCCCACCAATGGGCTGGACCCGCCGGCGCGCCAGCGCATGATCCGGCTCATCCGCGGCATCCGCGAGGACGGCCGGCTGCACCTGGTCCTTTGCTCGCACCTGCTGCGCGATGTGGAAGAGACCTGTGAGGAGGTGCTGATCCTGAAGGACGGCAGCATCGTCCAGTACTGCAACCTCGAGGAGGAGCGGAAGCTCAACCGCAAGTTCCTGGAGGTGGAGACCGACGGCGACAACGCGGCCTTCGCCGAAGAGGCGCGTGGCCTGGGCTGTGAGTGCGCGCTGGCCCGAAATCGCGCCATCAAGATGGTCCTGCCCGACCAGGTCGAGATCCGCGACCTCTACCGGCTGGCCGCCCAACGCGGCGTTCACCTCCGCCGCCTCAACTACAAGCGTGACAGCCTGGAAGACATTTTCCTCAAGGCGATGGAGAACGGCCGTGGCAGTCTATAAGCAGAGCTACCGGCGCTACGAAGGCCCGCTGACGCCGCCCTGGTCGCGCTTCCTCATCATTCCGCG
>JBBTDS010000009.1:1808-20019 GCA_038060875.1 Acidobacteriota bacterium
GGCGCTACGAAGGCCCGCTGACGCCGCCCTGGTCGCGCTTCCTCATCATTCCGCGCTACGCCTACCAGCGGGTGTTCGACTCGCGCTTTCTGATCTTCTTCTTCGTGACCTGCTTCATCGGCCCGGCCGTCTGCGCGGTTATCATCTATCTGCGGCACAACAGCGGCGCGCTGGAGATGTTCAACATCTCGCTGGCCAAGCTACTGAAGGTTGACGGCCGGTTCTTCTTCGAGTTCATCAGCGCGCAAGGGTGGATGGGCTTTCTGCTGACGGCGTTCGTCGGGCCGGGCCTGATCTCGCGCGACCTGGCCAACAACGCGCTGCCGCTCTACTTCTGCCGCCCGTTTTCGCGGGCCGAGTATGTCATCGGGAAGATGTCGGTGCTGGCGATCCTGTTGTCGTTGATCACCTGGATACCCGGCCTGCTGCTCTTCGCCTTCAACGCCAGCCTGGAAGGAACGGCCTGGCTGTGGGAGAACCTGTGGCTTGCCGGCGGGCTGTTCCTGGGTTCCTGGATCTGGATCGTCACGCTGAGCCTGCTGGCGCTGGCGCTGTCGGCCTGGGTGAAGTGGAGGCTGGCGGCCGGCGCGCTGCTGTTCGGCGTCTTCTTCGCGGCGGCCGGCTTCGGGCAGGCCATCAACGAGATCCTGGACACCAAGTCGGGCGACCTGATCAACCTCTCGAAAGTCATCCAGACGATCTGGCGGGGGCTGTTCCGGCAGCCGCTCAAGGACGGCGTCTCGCCGTTCAGCGCCTGGGAGGTGGTGATCACCCTTTCGGCGGTTTGCCTGCTGCTGCTGGCCAAGAAAGTCCGCGCCTACCAGGTGGAGCGATCATGAGCGAACCGTTGATCCGCCTGGAAGACGTCTCGAAGTTTTACGGCGACGTGCTCGGGGTGAACCGCGTCCAGCTCGCGATCCCAGCCGGCATCACCACGCTGGTGGGGCCGAACGGCTCCGGCAAAACCACGCTCATGAACCTGATGACCGGGCTGGTGCAGCCGACGCGGGGCCGGGTCAGCGTTCTCGGCATCCCGCCGGCCGAGCCCGAGCGGCTCTTCCCGCTCGTCGGCTACTGCACCCAGTTCGACAGCTTCCCGCGCGGCCTCACCGGCTGGCAGTTCCTCTGCATGTACCTGCGGTTGCATGGAAAGCCTCGCGGGGAGGCGGAGCAGCTTGCCGGACAGGCGCTGGAGCGGCTGAACATGACCGAAGCCGCCCGCCGGCGCATCGCCGCTTACAGCAAGGGCATGCGCCAGCGCATCAAGCTGGCCCAGGCGATCTGCCACCAGCCCCCGGTGCTGGTGCTCGACGAGCCGCTCAACGGGCTGGACCCGATGGCCCGCGCCGAGACCATCGCCCTGTTCCGCGAGCTGGCCGCCGGCGGCCGCCACGTCATCATCTCCAGCCATATCCTGCACGAGGTGGACAAGATCTCCGACCAGGTGGTCATGCTTAGCAACGGCTACGTGGTGGCCGAGGGGCGCATCCAGGCGGTGCGGGGCGAGATGCACCAGGAACACCCGTTGCAGATCCTGGTCCGCTGCAACCGGCCCGAGGCGCTGGCGGCCCGGATCTTCGAGCAGGACCACGCCGTGGAGGTGAAGATGCACCACGACCGCGCCGGCCTGCTGGTGACCACCCGCGACGCCGACCGCTTCTACCAGCTCGTCAACGAGCTGGTCCTGGAAGGCGTGATCGACGTCGAGTCGGTGGCGCCGGCCGACGAGGACGTCCACTCCGTCTACCGCTACCTGATCGGCGGCGAAGGAGGCGCAGTATGATCCAATCGCTGCCCTGGCGTCTCTGGCGCGCGCAGATCGCCGCCATCCTGCGCCTGGAAATCAAGAAGAACTTCTGGGCGCGGCGGGCGATCCCCGTCTATCTGCTGGCAGCCGCCCCGGCGGTGCTGTATGGCATCCACCTGCTGGCCTTGTGGCAGGGTTTGAGCCGGTGTAGCGGCCGCGGCGACGCCATGGTCTACGCCGGCATGTTCCAGTTCTACTACCTGCGGTTGGGGATCTTCTTCGGCTGCGTGTTCGTCTTCATGAACCTGTTCCGTGGTGAGGTGCTGGAGAAAAGCCTGCACTACTACTTCCTGGCGCCGGTGCGGCGCGAGCTGCTGGTGGTGGGCAAATACCTCTCGGGGCTGGTGACCGGCGTGGCGCTGTTCGGCGGCGGCGCGGCGCTGTCATTCCTGATCCTGGTCCCGCACATCGCCGCCTTCAGGAACCAGAGCCTCTTCGCGACCGAAGCACCCGCCCATCTGCTCGCCTACACCGGCGTGGCCGTGCTGGCCGTGGCCGGCTATGGCGCCGTCTTTCTCTTCATGGGCCTGATTTTCCGCAACCCGATTATAGCCGCGGTGGTGGTGCTGATCTGGGAGTCGATCAACGCCTTCCTGCCGCCGCTGCTGAAGAAGATCAGCGTGATCTTCTACCTGGATTCGCTCTGCCCGGTCGAGATCACCCAGCGCGGCCGGATCTTCGCCTTGACGGTCGATCCCCCACCAGCCTGGGTGGCCATCCCCGGTCTGATTCTCCTGAGCCTGGTCCTGGTGGCGCTCTCCTCCCTCCGCATCCGGCGCATGGAAATCAGCTACGGGACGGAGTGAGCCGCCCGCGCGATTCTCCCGGTTGCGCTATACTTGTTGCATCTAACTCGGAGGAGGGGAAAACTCATGGCTCAAGCTACAGCCGGCCGGGCTCTCTCTCGGGATCCGGTCGAAGTCGATTCCAAACACTACAAGGTGGAGTTCGAGAACGACCGTGTTCGCGTGCTCCGCATCAGCTACGGCCCCAACGAGAAGTCGGTGATGCACGCGCATCCGTCCGGAGTGGCCGTCTTTCTCACTGACCTTCATGGCAGGTTCATCTTTTCCGATGGCAGCTCGGAAGAGCGGCGAGCGAAGGCAGGGGAGACGCTCTGGATGCCAGGCGAACAGCACCTGCCGGAGAGTCTCGGCGATCAGCGCCTTGAAGTGATCCTGGTGGAGTTGAAGGGCTAGCTCAGCGGCCGCCGTGGCGCCGGGCCTGCTGGCCGTCCAGGCGCCGCGGCCCAAAAAGAGGAGTTCCTGGAGAACAGCCACTCGACCGCCGTTGGGCGCCTCGAGGACGAACTCGAGTTACGCGTCCGGCAGACCGCCCCGGACCGGCTTTCCCGCGCGGTGCCGGTGGTCAGCGACGGCAGGCGCTCTTGCGGCCACGGTGGCGGGGCGCCCGGCATGAACGGCGAACTGCGAATTTACCCGGGCTCGGGCTACGTGGTGGTGATACTGGTGAACGTGAATCGGCCGGCAGCCAGCCGGATTGCGGATTTCATTGAGCAGCGGCCGCCGCCGGGCCGGGACCCGCCGCGGCCCACGGGGCCGCCCCACTGGCTCTGGCGACTTCAGCGCCGGCGGCGAAACAGCTTGAGAGCCATCAGCCCTGCACCGATCAGCAAAGCAGTCGCGGGTTCGGGGATGGTTTGAGCGCCAAGATCGAAGGTGATCGTTCTAAAGGCATCGAACGTCAGTTGAATGTCAAAACGGCGTGCCAGCCCACTTCCCCCGGAGTAGATGAAATTATTGTTGAAAGCGGCAATTACGCTATTATCGCTATCGAACAAGGTGGTCACCGTCGGCGGAGCATTCGCATTCACAAAGGTGATGGCCAGGTACGAAGCGTCCCCCGCGAACACGCCTCGAATCAAACCAGCGAAGTCGTTCACGTTGACCGCATCCGCTCCCAGGCAAGTGTTGCCGGTGCCGCATCCGACATTGAACGCCAGGCCGGTTTGCGTGAGTGTCAAGCCCGCCGCCGCGGCGGTCGCCAGCGCGCCTGCGATCGATGGCTCATTGTTGCCCGACGTGTTGTCGGTCAGGCCGGTAAAGCTCAAGGTGATAGGACCGCCAAGCACTGAGCCTGTAATCAGAGCAAAGCCGATGAAGAAGAAAAATATCCGTCGCACCACGACCTCCCCCAAGAGTATAAGCCCAACAATGGTCCGGCGCAACAGGATTCTGGGTTGGAGTTCCCCCATTTTTTCTGGGCCCAACCGCCTCTCACCCAGCTCGCACCGGCTTTCTTTGAGTGCGGCACTGGGCTGCAGTCGGCCCAAACGAGGGCAGCGACGGTAACCTGTTGAAAATGCGCCAGCACGAACTTGTCTCGCTTTCCGCACGAGCACCGCGACGCAGCCTCAATTCAATGCACGGGGACTCTTGCTGACGGTTGAGCTGCATTCAACGCTGGCCACTTCCGTCGAACGTCAATGCACTGGGCACAAAGGGGTTAACGACACGGTGTCAGAAATTCTGAGGAAACTCCTGAATTCTGCGATCTTAAGGTACTACAGGCACTAGACTCGATAGTCTAGCCCGTCAGCCACCCGGCTGGAGTACCATCTCCAGTATGGGTAATACGAACCGCCGGGACTTCATGAAGGCGGCGGGCGCCGCCGCCTTCTCACAGCCTGCGTCCGCCCGGCCCAGGATCGGCTGCCTGAGCTGGTGTTTTCACACCTTCGCTCCAGGTGCGGATCCCGAAGAAGCCATCGACATCATCGGCGAGATCGGCTTCGAGGGCATCGAGATGATCCTGTTGGGCCGGGAGGACATCAAGCGCTTCTGGACCGGCGCGAAGATCGACCGGCTCAAGAAGAAGCTCGCGCAGAACCGCCTGGCGCTCGCGCAGTTCGTCATCTTCCAGCCGGTGATCGAGGGCCTTACCAGCCGCAACGCCGAAGAGCGCAAGCGCAACTTGGATTACTTCGAGGCCGGCTGCCGCATCGGTAAACAGTTGGGCGCGCCGATCCTGAACATCGTGGCCCCGTGGCCGCGCGAGCTGAAGGGGCCGACGGACTACCTGCCGCGCTATTACGAGATCAGCGAGCCGAAGCCGGGCGAGAAGTTCCACATCGACATCGCACCGGGCTTCGACTGGGATGCGGTCTGGCAGACGTACGTTCAGACGACGCGCGCCTGCCTGGAGCGGGTCAAGGCGCACGGCATGAAGCTCTCCATCGAGCACCATACCCACACCATGATCCCCGACGCCGCCTCTTTCCTGCGGCTCTGGGACGCCATCCGCGACCCGGCCCTCGGCTACAACATGGATGTCGGCTGGACGCTGAGCCAGCGCGAATACCCGCCGCTGGCCATTCACAAGGTGAAGAACCAGCTCATGAACCTCCACATGCGCGACATCGACGGGCTGATGCGCCGCTTCGTCCACGCCGGCGAAGGCGTGATGGACTTCAAGGCCATCGCCGATGCGCTCAAGGCCGTAGGCTTCCGCGGCTGCCTTTCCCTGGAGCAGGACAAGCACCCCGGCGACATGAGGGCCACCTGCCGGCGGTATCTCAGCCTGATGAGGCAGTCCCTCACTTGAGGGGTGTGCTGCCGCGCGTTTGCGGAGATTCCCATCCGCGCGCGAAACGGCTATTATGAAGGTACGCTGTGGGCTTGTCGGCTGTCATGCGCGACTTCGATGCCCACCCCGGCGAGGACGTGCTCGAAGCGTACTCCTTGAGGAGGCTCAACAGACGGCTCCTGGCCCGGGTGGAAGAGCATCTCCTTGCCTGTGAGGCGTGCCGCCGGCGCCTCGAAGAGGCCGCAGGGTTTGCCGAGGCGACCCGTGTGGCCGCCAGGCGGTTGAGAGACGTTCCCCTCGATTTCACCCACGACACCGAGGACGGCCCAATCCGCCTACGCGCCGAGAAAACCCGGCGGGGCAAGTGGCTGGCTACCTTCTCCGGCCAACTGCTCCAGGGCGCTGACCGCTTCAAGACCGTCCGCGAAGCGAACGAGTTCCTGCTGGAGTCCTTCCGCCGCATGTTCCCGGAGCACGAATGCAGCGACCGCTGCCGGCCGGCGCAGCCGTAGGGGTCGGGCATGCCCGACCCGTTCTTGCCTTATATTGGAGAGGACATGCACATTCCCATCCTCTTGCTGTTCGCGACGGCGGCCAACACCGGCGTCATCGTCAGCCACTACTCCAACACCGACTTTGAGCTGACGGCCGATCCCAACGCCAGGCCCTGGAAGGGCGTTCAGGGAGTCATCGCCGAGAACGACTCTCTCGGCAAGCCCGTCGCCGGCCATCGCACCGAGATCCGCTCGCGGTGGACCAACCGCAACCTCTACCTGCTCTACATCTGCCCCTACGAGGAACTCCATCTGCGCGCCGCCCCCTCGACCACCACCGAAACCAACAAGCTGTGGGAGTGGGATGTGGCCGAGGCGTTCATCGGCGCCAACTTCCAGAACATCCGCCAGTACAAGGAGTTTCAGGTCTCTCCCCAGGGTGAGTGGGTGGATCTTGATATCGACCGCGACAAGCCCAAGCCGGAAGGCGGCTGGGTGTGGAATTCGGGCTTCAAGGTGAAGGCCCGCATCGACGCCGCGGCCAGGATCTGGTACGGGGAGATGCAGATCCCGATCGAGGCGATCGACGCCCGGCCGCCGCGCGACGGCCTGGAGATGCGCATCAATCTCTACCGCTGCCAGGCCCGGCCGCCGGCGCGCAAGTTCATCGCCTGGCAGCCTACCGGCCAGCGGTCTTTCCACGTGCCGGAGGCCTTCGGGTTGTTGCGGCTGAAGAAGTGAGTCCGGATGGCGGAACAGAAGGTGCTGCGAATCTCGCACGTCGGGCTGCGCGGCGTGGTCGGCTCGGGGCTGACGGCAGCGCACGTGCTGGATTTTGCCTCCGCCTTCGGCACCTTCCTGGAGTGGGGCGGCCCGGTGATCGTGGGCCGCGACCCGCGGGCCAGCGGGGTGATGATCCACGAAGGCGTGGCCGCCGCGCTGCTGGCTTGCGGCCATGACGTCATCTCGCTCGGCATCGTTTCCACCCCGGTGATCCAGCACACCATCCGGCGGCTGGAGGCGGCCGGCGGCGTCTCGATCGGGGCCAGCCACAACGCCGCCGAGTGGAACGCGCTGAAGTTCTTCGGGCCGCAAGGCACGTACCTCTCCACCGCCGAAGCCAGCGAGCTGCTCGACATCTACCACCTCAAGAAGTTCAACTTCGTGGAGTGGGACCGTCTCGGCAAGCTGCGCACCGACGAGAACGCCATCGACCCCTACCTGGACGAACTGGCGCGCGCCTACGACTTCGACGCCCTGCGGCGCTTCAAAGTGGTGGTGGACTGCTGCAACGGCACCTCGGCGCGGGTGCTGCGGCGCATGAACGAGCGCTTCGGCTTTGGCTTCCTGCTGATCAACGCGCAGGTCGAGGGGGTCTCCTTCGTCCATGAGCCGGCGACCACCGAGCGCATGGTGGCCCTGCAACTGGCCCCGCTGATGCAGCCGCTGGCGGCCGACGCCGGCTTCCTGTTCGACGTGGATTCGGACCGGGTGGCGCTGGCCACCGAGGAAGGCGCGCCGGTTTCGGAGGAGACGGTGCTGCCGATGCTGGCCGATTACCTGCTGCCTCGCGGGCCTGGCAAGCTGGTCATCACCAACGTCTCGACCACCGCGCTGGTGGACGAGGTGGCCGCCCGTCACGGCGGCAAGGTGGTGCGCGCGCCGGTCGGCCGCCAGGCGGCCATCGACGCGCTCGCCGGCTATCGCCCCGAGCAGATCGCCGTGGCCGGCGAGGGCACCGGCGCGGTCATGATGCCGCAGTTCCGCTTCGTCTACGATGGCATCGCCTCGATGCTCGCCATCCTGTCGATGATGCGCGAGCGCGGACGGAAGCTCTCGGAGATCGTGGCCGGCTACCCGCGCTATTCCATTCTCAAGGGCGAGGTGCCGCTGGCCTCCGGCCGCGTGCCGGCCATGCTGATGGAGTTGCGCCAACGCAACGCCGACGGGGTCGCGAACACCATCGACGGCCTGAGGGTGGACTGGCCCGACCGCTGGTTCCACGTTCGCGTAAGCCAGACCGAGCCGATCGTGCGGGTGATATGCGAGCAGCGCGGCGAGCCGCCCGAGCGGCTCTTCGAGGCGCTGCTTGATTTCGTGCGGGGGTACTCCTAGCCACCATGCCCAGACGCGAGCACCTGTTGAAGATCGGCGTTTCCGGAGTCCGCGGCGTCGTCGGCGAGTTCCTTACGCCGTCGCTGGCCTGCGCCTTCGCCCAGGCCTTCGGCACCTATGTGGACGGCGGGCGGGTGGTGATTGGCCGCGACACCCGCGCCAGCGGTGAGATGCTCCAGCACGCGGTGGCCTGCGGGCTGCTGGCGGCCGGCTGCGAGGTGGTGGACGTCGGCGTGCTGCCCACGCCCACCGTGCAGGTCTACGTCGGCGCGACCCGCGCCCGCGGCGGCATCGCGGTGACCGCTTCTCACAACCCGCCGGAGTACAACGCGCTGAAGCTCTTCAACGCCCGCGGCCTGTTCTTCAACCGTTACGAGCGCGGCGATCTGATCGACCTCTACCACCAGAGCGCCTTCCGCCAGGCGGCCAACTACGAGATCCGGCGCATCACTCCCGACCCCGAGACGCCCGCCCGGCTTCACTTCGAGCGCATCCTGAAGCGCGTCGATGGCGACCGCATCCGCGCCCACCGCTTCCGGGCGGCGCTCGACGCCGTCAACGGCGCCGGCTCGCTGGTAAGCTGCCGCTTCCTCGAGGAAGCGCTTGGCTGCGAGCTTCATGCCATCGCGGTGGACCCTACCAAGCCGTTCCCGCGCGCCGCCGAGCCGCGGCCGGAGGCGCTGGGCGAGCTTTCCGAACTGGTGCGCCGGGAGGGCTGCCAGATCGGTTTCGCGCAAGACCCCGACGCCGACCGCCTGGCGGTGGTCGATGAAACCGGCCGCGTGCTGGACAGCGACGACGTGCTGGCGCTGGTGGTCGAGGCCGTGCTCGATCGCCTGCCCGGCGACGTGGTGGTGAACCTCAGCACTTCGGCGGTGATCGACGACGTGGCCGGCCAGCGGGGCCGCCGCGTCTACCGCACGCCCGTAGGGGAGGCCAACGTGGTGGAAGTGATGCAGGCCGTTAAGGCGGTGGTCGGCGGCGAGGGGTCCAACGGCGGCATCATCTTCCCCGAGGTCCACCTCTGCCGCGACAGCTACACCGGCATGGCCTTTCTGCTGGGCCGCATGGCCGAAACGGGCCAGCCCATCTCGGCGCTGGCCGCCAGGCTGCCCCGCTACGCGCGCAAGTTCGGCGAGACGGCCTACGAGCATGGCCTGCTGGGTGTTCTGATGCAGGCGCTGGAAGACGCCTTTCCCGGCGCCGAACTGGACCGCTCCGACGGGCTGAAGGTGACCCTGCCGGATGGCTGGATCCACCTGCGGGCGTCCAATACCGAGCCCCTCGTGCGCCTGGCCGCCGAGGCGCGCACCCGCCAGCAGGTGGAAGACCTCTACGGGCGGGTGATGCAGTTGGTGGCGGACACCGGACCGCGCCAATAAGGTGGGGCAGACGGTTCCGTCTGCCTTCTTGGCGCCTCTACAAGCTCAGCGGCTCATTGCTTCTTCTGGTCCTGAAGGACGAACGTGGTCTCGCCCTGGCGCACCTTCTTCTGGCGCTCGCGGATCTCCAGCTCCTGCTGGCGCTGGTCGTAGCGCAGCTTGTCGATGCGCTCGCGCTTCTTCCGGTTCTCGGCCTTCAGCTCGGCGTTCCGCTGTTCCAGGTCCCGGATATGCTGCCGTTTCGCGCCCAGCTCGGAGTAGCCCCGCTTCAAGTCCAGGGCAAGGAAGAGCAGGGAACCCGCCAGCACGGCGGCCAGCAATCCGGCCAGACTGAAGATTGTCTTTTTCATGGCCCTACATTTGTTTATAATCCTGTTTTGCCCTTTTGGGAAGCCCATGACTGACAAAATTGTCGTTCTCAGCACTTGCGCGTCGGGGGAAGAGGCGGAACGCATCGCCCGCCGGCTGGTGGAGAGCCGCCTGGCCGCCTGCGTTAACCTGGTGGCGGGGGTGCGCAGCTTCTATCACTGGAAGGGTGCCTTGCAGGAAGATGCGGAGTGGCTGCTGGTGATCAAGTCCCGGCGCGGCCTGTTTGAGCGGCTCCGGGCCGAGCTGGAGAAGGTTCATTCCTACGAGACGCCGGAAATGCTGGCGCTGCCGGTCGTTGATGGCGCTCCCAACTACCTGAACTGGCTCGACGCCGAGCTGAGCCGGGAGGAAGAATGAGCACGGTACAGGCTTCCGTCAGACCCACGCGGGCGCGGCACTGGGTGGTGGTCGTCGCGGTGACGCTCTCGGTGATCACTTACATCGACCGGGTCTGCATCTCGCAGGCGGCGCCGCTGATGATGCACGACCTTGGCCTCACCAAGGTGCAGATGGGCGCCGCCTTCGCCGCCTTCGCCTGGGCCTACGCGCTGTTCGAGATTCCCGGCGGATGGCTGGGCGACTGGATGGGGCCGCGCAAGGTGCTGATGCGGATCGTGTTGTGGTGGTCGTTCTTCACGGCCGCCACCGGCTGGGTCTGGGGCCTGACCTCGCTGATCGTGATGCGGTTCCTGTTCGGCGCCGGCGAGGCCGGCTGCTTCCCCAACCTGACCAAGTCCTTCACCACCTGGCTGCCGCAGCACGAGCGCGTGCGCGCGCAGGGCATCATGTGGATGAGCGCGCGCTGGGGCGGGGCCTTCACCCCGATGCTGGTTGTGTTGGTCTTCCAGTTCATGAGCTGGCGGCGCTCCTTCGAGCTGTTCGGGGCGCTCGGGGTGATCTGGGCTGTCTTCTTCTACCGCTGGTATCGCGACAACCCCCGCCACCATCCCAGCGTCAACGAAGCGGAATTGGCCCTGCTGGAGGGCGCCGACAGCCGCGCCTCCGGCCATGGCGACGTGCCCTGGGGTAGGTTCCTCAAGTCGGGAACAGTCTGGGCGCTCTGGGCCCAGTATTTCTGCATCGCCTACCCCTGGTACTTCTACATTACCTGGCTGCCCACCTACTTGCAGGAGTACCGCGGGTTGACCCCTGAGCACGCCGCCCGGCTGGCCATCTTTCCGCTGTTTTTCGGCGGCGTAGGCTGCATCTTCGCCGGTCTGATTGCGCCGCGCGTGACACGCTGGACGGGCGGTGTAGCCCCGGCGCGCCGGCTGATGGCCTATATCGGCGCCTGCGGCGCTTGCTCGATGCTGCTGCTGCACATCGCCCTTCGCGACCCCTTCTGGTCCATGGTGGCGATGGGCATGGCCAGCTTCGCCAACGACCTGCTGATGCCCGGCGCTTGGGGCGCCTGCATGGACGTCGGCGGCAAGTACGCCGGAACGCTCGCCGGCTCGATGAACATGATGGGCAACTTCGCCGGCGGGCTGGCGCCCGTCATCGTCGGCTATGTGTTGCAGGCCACCGGCAGCAGCGTGCTCAACTTCTACATGATGGCCGGCATCTACCTGCTGGCGGCGCTTTCGTGGCGCTTCATCGACCCGGTGACCCCGCTGGACGAGTAAAAAAGAAAAAAGGGACAGCCTGCATGTTTCCTGTTTTCCCTCACCCTTCGGCGAACAGCCACGCTTGCGCCGGCTCTCCTCCGGCTGCTGCCGCGGACTGGCGGCCTGGCGGCCGGCCCCCCTTGCTGGCGCGCAGGCGTCTTCCCAAAGCGGCCTCGGCCGCTTCGACGAATGCCTCCGGGCCGATCGGCCGGCCGGAATAGGTGTTCGCCCGTAGCGCCAAGTCGGCTTCCGTGAGCGTGTCGGACGTCAGGTAGACCCGCCATTCTTCGCTGCTGAATGTCTCACGCCACTCTCGCATCGCCAGCCAGTCCGGTGACTGTTCACGACCCGCGTGCACCGCCGCACTGGACCACTCCCAAGCCCAAGCGGCGGCGACCAGCCCGGAGCGCACCGGGTTGCGCTCCACATATCGCAGCGCCGCCCAGTGGTGGGCCCCGTCCAGCGCACAGGAGAAGAAACGGTTCTGCCAAAAATGTCCGCTTCGGTTGAGCTTTGCGTTGGCGTAATGGGCGTACCGGCTGTGCGCTTCGCCGAACACCCGCGTTAAGGAATCGGCCTCGGGCGGCGAGACGACCCAGTGCACATGGTTGGGCATCAGGCAATAGCCCAGAAGCGCTGCCGCGCACCTGTGGGCGCTGGCGCGCATGAGCTCCAGGTAGACTTCATAATCGGAACGGCATAGGAACACGGTTTGGCGGTTCACGCCGCGTTGTGTAACGTGATGGGCAACGCCGGGCAACACGGCACGGGGCATGCGGGGCATCGCTACGATAGTGGTGGGCGCGCGGGGAAATTCTCAGAAAAAAGGGGAAACACGCAGGCTGTCCCCATCACATATACTGAAGCAATATTCGCGACTCCCGAGCGGCGCCGCTCGGGGGGCGGAGGGAGGTAGCATGCGGTTGCTTACGACAGTGCTGATTGCGCTCAGCGTGTGTCCGTTTCTGGTGGAGGCACAGGTGGCGACGGGCACAATCAACGTGATTGCCGAGGACAGCACGGCGGCGGTGATTCCGGGCGCCGCGGTGACTGTCTCCAACAAGAACACCGGCCTGACGCGCACCGGGCAGACCGGGGCGCAGGGCGAACTCCCGGTTCCATTCCTGCCGGCGGGGGAGTATTCCATAACGGTGGGGGCGCGCGGTTTTAAGCGCGCCACGGTGGCTCAGTTCACCTTGCAGGTAGACCAGAATGCGACCGTCCGGCTGACCCTCACGCCGGGAGACGTCATTGAACTCGTGGAAGTAAGAGCAGCCACGCCGCTGCTCGAGGCGGACACCTCCTCGCTGGGCCAGGTGATCGAGAACAAGAAGATCCTGGACCTTCCACTGAACGGCCGGAATCCCTTCGCGCTTGGACTGCTGGCGGGCAACACGACGCCGATGTTCGGCATGGGCACCAACCTGCCGTTCATCGCCGGAGGCGGACGCTTCTCGGCCAACGAGGTCCTGCTGGACGGCGTCGACAACAACACGACCGTGACATCCGGCTCGATCGGCCGCACCGGCATCGCGCTGGTGCCCAGTGTGGATGCCGTGCAGGAGTTCAAGGTCAAGACGAACGCGTTTTCCGCCGAGTTCGGCCACGCCGCCGGCGCGGTGGTCAGCGCCACCATCAAGAGCGGCGCCAACGAGTTCCACGGATCGGTCTTCGAGTTCCTGAGAAACGACAAGCTGGACGCGAACAACTTCTTCACCAACGCGGCCGGATTGCGGAAGGCGAAGTTCCGGCAGAACCAGTTCGGCGGCGCCGTCGGCGGCCGGATCTTCCGGGACAAGACGTTCTTCTTCACCGATTACCAGGGGACGCGCCAGCGCACGGCCACGGCGTCGAGCATCGGCAGTATCCCGCCGACGGTGATCCGCAACGGCGACCTGTCGCTGCTGCGGACGCCGATCTTCGACCCCCTGGCGCGGCGCGTCGCTCCCAGCGGCTCGGTGATCGGCACGCCGTTCCCGAACGCGCGCATCCCGGCCGCGCAACTGAACCAGACCTCGCTGGCGATCGTGAAACTGATCCCGGAACCGAACTTCGGGCCGCCGGACGCGCAGTCGCGCAACTTCTTCCGCCAGCGGCCGCGCGGTTACAGGGCCGATCAATTCGACGTGCGCCTCGACCACGCCGTCTCGGTGAAGAACAACCTCTTCGGGCGGTTCTCGCTCAGCAACCAGACCACCCCGAATCCCGGCGCCTTCGACGGGTTCATCGGCGGCAGCAATAAGGTCTATCGGAACATCCGCCAGGTGGTGCTCAGCGATACGCACGTGTTCTCTCCGGCGGTCATCAACGAGACCCGCGCCGGCTACACCCGCCACAACGGGAGCGTGATCGTGAACGACATCGAGGAGGGCGTCAAGTTCGCGCTGGCCAACAACCTCGCCTTGTTCCCGTTCCCGGTGAAGGGCTTCCCCAACATCGCTTTCCATTTCTCGGGCGAGGCGACCGGCTCGACCCAGTTCGACAACTGGGGCGCGGGTTCCAGTGACTTGAACTACGAGAACCGCTTTCAATTCGCCGACACCATATCGATTACCCGCGGGAAGCACACCTTCAAGGCCGGCGCCGACATCCGCCGCCCGCGATTCGACAACCTGCGCGGCAACCCTTTCTTCGGCCAGTTCATTTTCGGGTCGATTCTCTCGTCAAGTTCGGACACGCCGGGCTCCGGAGCCCCGTTCGCCGACTTTCTGATGGGCTTTCCCAGCCTGATCCAGGGGACGCAGATGCTGGACTGGGGCCGGCAGCGCGAGATCTACTTCGGCGGATTCTTCCAGGACGACTGGAAAGTGACGCAGCGCCTCACCCTGAACCTCGGCCTGCGGTATGACCTGTATACCCAGCCGGTGGATGGGCGCGACCGCGGCGGCCTGTTTGACCTCGAAAAGGTGCGCTTCGCCGTTCCCGGCAAGGACGGCTACACGCGCGCCATCGTCGATGGCGACCACAACAACGTCGGGCCGCGAATCGGGTTCGCCTACCAGGTGCGGCGCCGCTGGGTCCTGCGCGGCGGTTACGGCATTTTCTACGGGCTGCGCGATCAGAACCAGGAAGTCACCCAGATCGCCGGCAACAACCCCAACACCCCGGCGCTGGTGGCGCCGGTGGTGAGCGCCTCGCGCACGGTCGCACCGCCTTACACGATCAACACTCCGGTGCAGGCGGGACCGACTTCGGCGACGCTGGAGGGCTTCAGCGCCGAACGGCCGCTGTCGCGCACGATCCGCACCCAGGGGCTCCACGATGCGCGCTTCCCCATGCTGCACCAGTACAACCTCTCGATCCAGTTCCAGCCGTGGGAGGCGCTGCTGATCGAGACTTCCTACCAGGGCGCGATCGGGCGCGACCTGGCCACGCTGTTCATCAACAAGAACCAGGTGCCGTTCGAGTACGCGCTGGACGGCCGAAACGTGCAGCGGTTGCGTCCGTTCCCGATGGTGAACGGCGTGGTGATCCCGAGCTTCTCGCTGGCCACTTCGAACTACAACGCCTTCAACCTCCGGGTGGAGAAGCGCCACAGCTCCGGGCTGAACTTCCTGATGAACTACACCATCCAGAAGAACCTCGAGCAGTTCGGCGCGGGACCGAGCGCGTTCACCCAGAACGGCGGCACCTCCATCGCCCTGGACACCTACAATCTGTCGCGCGAGAAAGGGCCGGCGCCCATCGACGTGCCGCAGGTCTTCACCCTCAGCTACGGCTACGAGCTTCCTTGGGGACCGGGCCGGCCCTGGCTGGGTTCGAACTCGCTCGCGTCGCGCCTGATCGGCGGCTGGCAGGTGAACGGCATCACGACGCTGCGCGGCGGCTTTCCCACCGATGTCCGCACCAACCGCCTGCCGCCCATCTTCAATACCTTCAATGTGCCGGACCGAGTGGCGGGCCAGCCCATTCAAGTGCCGCGCGGCCAGCGCGGCCCGGACCGGTTCTTCAACGCCGCGGCCTTCCGCGTGCCCGGAACGACGCCGAGCCGGACGGGCGCGCCGATCCAGATGTTCGGCGATTCGGCGCGGCGCGTCGCGCGCGGCCCGGGCTCGGTCAACTTCGATTTCTCGCTGTTCAAGGAAGTGTCGGTCACCGAGAGATACCGGGTGCAGTTCCGCACCGAGTTCTTCAACCTGACCAACACGCCGACGTTTCTGCTCCCCAGTTCCAACAGCCCGGCCATGACCTGCATCGGCCGGACGCCCGGCTCGGCCTGCGACGACAACAACGTGCAATTTGGCAAGCTCTCGGGTTCGTCGGCGACCGGCAGGCAGATTCAGTTCGGCCTCAAGTTCGTCTTTTAGCGAGGCAACATGCGATCCTTCCTCATCGGCCTTTGGCTGGCCGGCGCGGCCCTGTGGGCGGCCGACCCGGTGTTTCCCTATGGCGCCGTTTACTTCCGCAAGTCGAACCCGCCGGAGGCAGACTGGGCGCGCGATTTCCAGACCGCGGCCAAGGTGGGGATGAACACCTTCCGTCACTGGTTCATGTGGTCGGCGATCGAAGTCGCGCCGGGCAAGTACGACTGGCGGGATTACGACCGCATGATGGACCTGGCCGCGCAGAACGGCATCAGGACCGTCATCGCCGAGATGATCACCGCGGCGCCGGAGTGGATGTTCGACAAGTACCCGCACGCGCGCTACCAGGGCTCCGACGGCAGCGTGATCCACTCGGGCATTTCCGGCTCCAGCGCGGTCGGCGGCTTCCCGGGGCTATGCCTGGATAACGAAGACGTCCGGTCGCACGCCGAGAAGTTCCTGACGGCGCTGGTCGAACACTACAAGAGCCATCCCGCCATGTCGGCCTACGATCTGTGGAACGAACACTCCTTCAACGGGGGAAGCCCGCAGCGGATGTACTGCTACTGCGAGGCGACGCAGAAGAAATTCCGCGAGTGGCTGAAGGCAAAATACGGGACGATCGAGGCGCTCGGCAGAGCGTGGCACCGTTACAGCTACGCCGAGTGGGACTTCGTGCATCCGCCGCGGAGTTTCAGCGGCTATCCGGAGAGCCTCGACTGGCTGGAGTTCCGCATCGACGACCAGTTCCGGCTGCTGAAATGGCGGGTGGACCTGATCCGCAAGCTCGATAAGAAGAACAAGATCACTGCGCACGGAGTCGCCTCGTCGCTGCAAGGCCTGCCTTCCTCCGCCAACGATGAGTGGCGGTCGGCGGCCGAAGTCGATACCTGGGGCTTCACCTGGGTGGCATCGCGCAAGGGCAGCGAGCCCTGGAAGCAGTTCCACGCGGTCGATCTTGTCCGCGGCGGGGCGCGGGGCAAGCCGTTCTGGCACGCCGAGGCCCAGGCCGGGCCGCTGTGGATGCAGCCGCAGGTCATCGGCCGGCCGCGCGAGGACGGCCGCATCACCGACGACAAGGACGTCCGGCTCTGGAACTTGATCTCGATGACGGGCGGGGCAACCGGCATCCTGTACCCGCGGTGGCGGCCTCTGCTCGACGGCCCGCTGTTCGGCGCGTTCGGCGCTTTCGGCATGGACGGCAGCGTCACGCCGCGCGCGGAGATGGCCGGAAGGGTCGCGCGGTGGGCCAACGCGCAGCCGGAGCTGTGGAAGTCGCGCCCCGTCAAGGGAGAAGTGGGCATTGTCTTCGTGCCCGAATCGCAGATCTTCAACTACGTGCAGCAGGGCAGTACCGAGTATTACGCCGAGTCGGCACGCGGAGCATACCAGGCCTTTTTCGATTCCAACATTCAGCCGGACTTCGTGCACATCGACCACATCCAGGAATACCCCCTGGTGTATCTTCCTTACCCGATTCATCTGAAGGAAGCCACCGCGAAGAAGTTGGTGGAGTATGTGAAGCAGGGCGGGAGCCTGGTGAGCGAGGGCCTGCCGGCGTACTTCGGCGAGCGAGGAAAGGTGGGCACGCGGCAGCCAAACTACGGTCTGGACGCGCTGTTCGGCGCCCGCGAGAGCTACGTCGAGTTCACGCCGGACCTGCTCGACAACCTCACGCTGGAAGTGCAGGGCAAACGCATTTCCGGCCGCTTCTTTCTCCAGGAATACGAACCGGCGGGCGGAACCGTGGCGGGGCGCCATGGCAACGGCAAACCGGCGGCGGTCGAGCACAAGCTGGGAAAAGGGCGCGCGCTGCTGGTGGGCACATTCCCGGGAGCGGGCTACTATCTGCACCATGCTCCGGAGACGATGGCGTTCTTTGCCGGTCTGCTCGACTGGGCGGGCGTGCGCCAGATGGTGCGGGTCAGCGATCCGCACGTGAAGGTACGGCTGCACGCGGGAGCGGGGGGCACGTACTTGTGGCTCGTGAATCCGACCCGCACGCCCCGGACGGTTACGGTCACGCTCGACGAAGGCTATGGCCCGTTCTCGCGCGCGCGAGATCTCTGGCAGACGAAAGCGACTCCCAAGGCGGCCGGCCGAACTCTCGAAGCGACCATCGAAGACCGCGGCGTGGCCGTGCTGCGGCTGGAACCCTGACCGGCGGCGACAAGCGAGACCAGACTATGGAAGGCGCTGGGCCAGGTGGCCGTACGGATCGAAGACCTCAATGTAGGCCGGTGGGACCAACCGGTCGGGTAACACCGCCACGCAAACGCCGCCGGGATTCTTGCTGGAGGGGAACCGAATTCCGTCGAACCGCCTGCTCTGCTGGCACACGCGGCGCTGCCCTGGGCAGCCGTCGGCAGCCGCTACCCTCGAGAAACGCAAACAGGCCCCCCGGGAGCCGCGCCCACTAAAAACCCGGAAGAGCGTATAATCCCAAGTCAGGAGGTAACTGCAATATGCATTGGCTCACGTTCGTTTACGATCGCAAGCGGCTGCTTTCAGTGCTTGCCGCCGTGGCGGTTCTGTCAGGCATTGGTCTTCTGGTTATCGGAAAAGACTCTCTATACGGTCAGGTTGG
>JBBTDS010000010.1:0-4583 GCA_038060875.1 Acidobacteriota bacterium
CCGCTACCAGGGCAAGGATTTCATGGAGGCCTGGACGCGATACAGCGTGCGGTAGGTCGGGACCGGCTGGACAAGGAGCAGGTTAAGGCCGGCTGCCGTCAGGCGGCTTGGTGGGCGGGTTCGTGATGCAACCGCATCAGTTGCTCGGCCTTGAGCGCGACCATGGCATAGGTCCTGCCGTTGTCATCGCTGAACTCGACTTCGTAGACCCCGGGAGCCCAGCTCTCGACAACTGTGCCGACCTGGCCGCGGACTAATCCCTCCTCCGGCAAGTCCTGGAGCAGTGCGACCACCGAGAGCATCTCAATGTCTGCCATGGCGATCCTTCCTTTTATAGTACATAACAACTCGTCAGCCGCGGTAAGTCCTCTCCTGCTCGCACGATCCAAGTGCTGCGGATTCGAACGACTCTACCGTGGCGGGCCATGCCGAAATCGACGATGTAGCGTTGTCCGTAAGGGTTCGCAGCCCCGAGTACAGCCTCGCCATCGCTGGCTGCTGCAAGCAGGGCTGTCTTGAGTTCTTCCGCATCCGCTTCCCGGATACCAACCGAGGCGAAGACCCGCGCCTTGTTACGGCCTCGTGGATGCTGTGGGTTCAGGCAGTACACCTGTAGCTTCCGGATATCGACAATGGCGCGTGCGCCATTGGGCAGCTTCATGAATCATCCATCGTAGCAGCGCGCACGGCCGCGGCGGTCAGAACCGGTGAGGCGCAAATGCAAGCGAGGGGCCTAGATGTCGTGGAGTTGCGCGAGGCCCTGGGCCAGCGCAGTGACAATGCGGTGGGGCGGCCAGTTTCGGAGTTGCCTGTGCCGCGGGCCGGGCGCGATAATAGCGTCCATGCACCGCCGCACCTTCCTGCAGCTTTCGTCGGCCTCGCTGGGCGCCAACTGGAAGGCGCTGGCCGAGGCGCCGATGCCCATGGCCACGCTGGGCAAGACCGGCCTCAAGGTCTCGCGCATCACCATCGGCGGCCACCACATGCTGGTGAACGGCGACGAGGAGGCGGTCCGCATCATCAGCCGCGCCGTCGAGCTGGGTGTCAACTTCTTCGACAGCGCGCACAAGTACAATGACGGTCGCAGCGACGCCGCCTACGGCAAGGCGCTGCGGGGCGGCAAGCGGCAGAAGGTCCTGCTGATGTCCAAGGCCCAGTTGCGCACGCGCGACGGGGCCATGCGGCAACTCGAGGAGACGCTGAAGCGTATGGAGACCGACTACCTCGACCTGTGGCAATGCCATGAGGTGAGCACGCAGGCGGAGGTCGATCAGATCCTCGGGCCGAACGGCGCCCTGGAAGCCTTCGTCAAAGCCAAGCAGGAGGGCAAGGCGCGCCACATCGGCTTCACCGGCCACCACGACCCGGCGGTCCACCAGCGCCTGCTGGAATCCTTCGACGGCTGGGAGACGGTGCAGCACCCGGTGAACCTGATCGATCCCCACTACCTGAGCTTCGTCCGCGACTTCCTGCCGAAGGCGCGCGCCAAGGGCCTCGGGCGGATCGCCATCAAGAGCAACGCCATGGGCGCGATCACCCGCAACTCCATCGCCACCATCCCGGAGTGCCTGCGTTTCGCCTGGAGCCAGGACATCGACGTGCTTGTCTCCGGCGTCCAGACCGTCGCGCAACTCGAGGAGAACGTGCTCGCCTGCAAGACCTTCAAGAAGATGTCAGCCGAGGAGATCCAGACGCTGCTGGCCCGCACCGCCAAGGGCCGCATCGGGGCCGAGGTGGAGCGGTATAAGCGCCCGCCCGCCCCTAACGCTTGATGATCGGCCGCAGCGGCCGCACGTAGATATTCCGGAAGGCCACCGGGCCGTGATCGCCCTGGAGCATGATCGGGTTCAGCGGCGCCTCGGGAATGGTCATGTGCGCCCGCGTCGGCCCCTCCAGTTCCACGTTTTCCTGGATGGAGTAGCCGTTGTAGAGCACGCGGATGAACTTCGCGTTCGCGTTCTTCCTGCCGCCGGCGTCGAAGCGCGGTCCCTCAAACCAGATGTGAAAAGACTGCCACTCGCCGGGGCGGCGGCTGACGTTGCGAGACGGCGCCGAGCCGCCCACGCCCTTGCCGTCGATCCAGCGATGGTAAATGGCCCCGCAGTCGGAGGTCTTCATCGGCTCCCAGGAGCCCCAGCTATCGAAAATCTGCACCTCGTACAGGCCGTGCAGATAGACGCCGGAATTGGAGCCCTGCGACACCATGAACTCCAGGTACAGCTCGTGGTCGCCGAACTTCTCGTCGGTGACGATGTTGACGGTGCGGCCGGTGGTGCCGTTCAGCATCCGGTCGCCGGGCGCCGGGACGGCGGTCAGCCGCGTGGGCCCGAGCAGGCGGTCCCAGCGGACGCCGCGGGTAGTGAGCCACTCGTTTTTGCGGTCGTCCTGCGCGTGCCAGCCGCTCAGGTCCTTGCCGTTGAACAGCGGCTTCCAGCCGTCTTCGACCAGGAACGGCGGATCGCCGTGCGCCTCGCCGTCGTTCAGATCGGGCAACTTCTGCGCGGTGAGCGGCAGCGCCAGCACAATCACAGCAACACAGCCTCGGGTGAGACTCATGCGTGTATTCTAGCAACGCGCTATGCTCGACGTATGTTCAGAGCAGTACGCCTCATCGGCTTGCTGGCGTTCGCGATTCCCGGCGCGGCGCAGCTCACCACCGACCAGCGCATTGCGGATTTCCGCAACCTGGCCGACCTGGTGGCGCGCAAGTACGCCCCGCTGGAGTGGAAGCGTGACACGCTGAAGTTCGACGCTCTCAACATCGCTCCCTGGCTCGACCGCATCCGCCGCGCCAAGGACGACCTCGACCTCTACGAGATCTCGGTCGAGTACATCGCCGCCCTCGACGATGCCCACTCGGGCTATTACCTGCCCACGACCTTCGTCGCCTCGCTCGGCTTCACGGTGGACATCTATGAGGGCAAGGTGCTGATCGACTCCATCAACCGCGACCGGCTGCCGGCCGAGCAGTATCCCTTCGAAGTCGGAGACGAGCTGGTCTCGGTGGACGGCAAGACCAGCCAGGAGCTGATCGCCGCCTTCAAGAAATACACGATGTCAGGCAACTCGCGCACCACCGAGCGCGTGGCCGCCTCGCTGATCGTCTCGCGCTGGCAAGAGGTGATGCCGCGCGCGCAGGAGATCGGCGACGAAGCCAAGATCGTGGTCCGCCGCCAGGACGGCAGCCAGCAGGACTACACCATCGCCTGGCGAAAAACCGGTACGCCGGTGACGTCGCTCGGCCCGGGGCCCGGCCCGCGCACGGCCACCATACGCGCGCCGTTTGAGGACGCGCCTGACTACCTCGATCCGCTGCGCCGCCTCGAAGACTTCCTGCTGCCGCGGCGGCGGCTGGTGCTCGGATTCGGGGCGCGCTCGCCGATCTTCGCCATGCCCGAGGGCTTCGTGCAGCGCCAGGGCGCCGGCCGGCTCGATTTCTACTTCTCCGGCACCTACGAGGCCGAGGGACTGAGAATCGGCTTCATCCGCATCCCCAGCTTCGAGTATCAGCCGGTGGCGGCCTTCGAAACGGAAATCAAGTTCTTCCAGGAGAACACCGACGGGCTGGTGGTGGACATCATGCGCAACCCGGGCGGCAGCGCCTGCACCGTCGAGCGCCTGCTGGCTTATCTGATGCCGGACCCGTTCCAGGGAAGCAGCCAGGAGATCGTCGTCACCTGGTGGGACGTGCTCGGCGTGATCACCTCTCTGGAGGCAGCCCGGGCCAGGGACCCGCAGGTCCAAGCCACCATCGAGCGGCTCGAAGCGCTCGCCGACGCGTATCAGAGCACCTATTTCCAGGGCCTTGGCAGGACGAAACCCGTGCCGATCTGCGCCGCCGGCCTCGAGCGCCAGCCGGCCAAGGATAAGGACGGCAACCTGCTCGCCTACACCAAGCCCATTCTCGTGCTGGTCGATGATATGACCGCTTCGGCCGGCGACCTGTTCGCCGCGCTCATCCAGGATCACAGCCGCGGGCCGCTGGCCGGCATGCGCACCGTGGGCGCCGGCGGCAGCCCCGAGGGCTTCGACAGCGGCGTGTACTCGGAAGGCGCCGCCGACCTCACCATGACCCTGGTCGTTCGCAAACAGCCGGTGAAGACGCCGGAGTTCCCGGCCACCCCGTACCTGGAAAACGTCGGAGTCCGTCCCGACATCGTGCTCGACTACATGACCAAGGACAACCTCATGAACAAAGGTAAGTCCTTTGTCGAGGCCTTCACCAAGGCGATGGTCGAGCACATACGGGCCAAAGCGCCATAGGTCCGTGTCAGTCGATGGGCAGGAGTCTTCGCGCAGTCAGATTGCCGCTCAGCGACAGCGCCGCGCCGCGCGCGCCGGCGGCCACCTCCGTGATCCTGTGCGCGTGCCGCAGGTCGTTGCCAATGACGCTGATCTCCCTGGTTTGCCTCCCGCTGACCCGCAGGAACAGGGCCACTTCCTGGGGAATCCGGGAACCGGTGATGAGCGCCCCCGCCACCTGGTTCAACCAGATGACCGGCTGCGGGCCGGCCGCCGTGTCCGAGCGGAAGCCGCTCAGCTCCAGGTTCCTCACATCGTCCAGCACCAGCGCCGGGCGCTGG
>JBBTDS010000010.1:4683-21451 GCA_038060875.1 Acidobacteriota bacterium
GAAGCCGCTCAGCTCCAGGTTCCTCACATCGTCCAGCACCAGCGCCGGGCGCTGGCGCGCTCATGCCGCGCCCGCGGTTGCCCAGCCGCACGAAGATGGGTGTGCGCGCGTCCCGTCTCGCGCTTCAGCATCACGCAGTTCGCCACGGCGATGTTCTTGAAATCGCCGCGGCTCGCCCAGCGCCTGGCTGGTCTTCAGCACGATGGCGTAGTCCCAGGAATCGACGTAGCAGTTGGAGATGCGCACGAACCGCGAGCAGTCCGGGTCGATCCCGTCGCAGTAGGAATTCAGGATCCGCACCCCGTCGATATCCACGTCGTCGCACCCGAGCAGGCTGATGGCGTAGTTGGGCGAGTTGCGGATAGTGACCTCGCGCACCGAGACGCGCTCCGAGCGCTTGAGGGCGATGGGCTTGGGTCCGCCTCGTTTCCCCCGGTTGCCGTCTATCGCGCCGGGTCCGCGGATGCTTACATCATGGAGGCCCTCGCCGGCGAGCAGCGCATAGCGGAAGTAGGTGGTCTCGTGGTCGTCCACCGGCTTGAACGGGAGTTCTTCGTAGTTGTCGAAGTCGCCCTGCTCGGGGCTGGCGATGAGCGTGGCGCCGGCCGCGATCAGCACGCAGGCGAACTTCATAAGCCGCAAGTA
This sequence comes from Acidobacteriota bacterium, assembly GCA_038060875.1. Classification (GTDB taxonomy): domain Bacteria; phylum Acidobacteriota; class Terriglobia; order Bryobacterales; family Bryobacteraceae; genus JBBTDS01. Next base: position 5,329 of record JBBTDS010000010.1, read on the forward strand.
TACCCCAGCGGTGCGCGATTTGGGACAGGCTGGTCCGAAATAGTCTACGCGTCGCGCGGCCGCAGGTACCACTCCAGCGCCTCGGGCTCGCTCAGTCCCTTGGGCTCCTGCGCCGCTTCGGGATGAGTCTGGCGGAAGCGCTCCAGCATCAGGCGCTGTAGACGCGCCACGACGTCCGGATGCTTCGCGGCCACGTCGGTGAACTCCCCGGGATCGCCCTTGAGATCGTAGAGCCGGAGGTAGCGACCCGGCGTGGGCTTGTCGGTCCTGTAACCGTCCTGCCGTTCGCGCTTGCCGGAGCAAAAGACGAACTTGTAGCGCTGGGTGCGGACGCAGGCTTCTTCGTTCTCCAGGTACTCGTTGAAGATGTGATCGCGCGGGGCGGCCGGGCGCCGGCCCTCCAAGTAGGGACGCAGGCTTCGGCCGTGCTCGACCGGCAGCCGCTCCACACCGAGCAGGTCAAGCGCCGTAGGCGCGACGTCGACGGCTTCGGTGAGGTCTTCGACTACGCCGCGGCGGACGCGGCCCGGCCAGCGCACCAGGAGCGGCACGCGGATGGCCGGCTCGTAGCATGAGTGCTTCTCGAAGCGGCCGTGGTGGCCGAGGTTGTAGCCGTTGTCGCCGGTGTAGACCACCAGCGTGTCGCGCTCCAGGCCCGACTCGCGCAGCTTGTCGAGCACCACGCCGGCGTTGCGGTCCATGAAGGCCGTCGAGGTGTAGTAGGCGGCGATGATGCCGCGCTTGTCGGCGTCGCTCAAATCGCGGAAGATGAGCGGGATCTGCCAGGCGTCCTCGGGGCCGACCCGCGGCACGGGGAAGCGCGCCGCCTCGAACAGATCGCGGTCCTCGACGGGGAAATCGAACGGCGAGTGCGGCTCCTGGAAGCTGACCCAGAGCGCGAACGGCGAGTCCTTGTGCTCTTCCAGGTAGCTGGCTGCCCGGCGCGCGATAAAGGCGCCGCGCATATCCTCGCAGTGGCGCGGAAAGGGCAGCTTGTCGGCGTTGAGCCAGATGCGCGCCGGGTCCTTGAATGGCCGCCACTGCGGCTTGGTCTTGATCTCCGGCGGCAGCGGCTTCGGCTTCACCTGGGCCTGCCAGGCCTTGGCGATCTCGGCCTCGGTCATCGGCAGCTCGAAGCCGTGCTGGCCCGGTGAGGCGGGCCGGTTGAAGTGCATCTTGCCGAAGGTGGCCGTGTGGTAGCCGGTCTGGCGAAGCTGCCTGGCGAGCGTGGGCTTGTCGTCGGCGAGCGCAGTGCGCAGCACGGTGACGCCGGCCGCGTGCGGCAGTTGGCCGGTGAGAAACGACTGGCGCGACGGCGTCGAGACCGGCGAATTGCAGTAGTGGCGCGCGAAGCGTGTGCCCTCGGCGGCCAGCCGGTCGAGGTTGGGCGTGCGGGCCAGCCGGTCGCCGTCCGCCCCCAGCACGTGGCCGGCGTGATCGTCGGCGATCAGGAACAGGAAGTTGGGCCGCCTCGCGGCGCCGGGCCGAACAGCCGCGGCGCCGGCCAGCGCGCCCAGCGTGGAGCGTCGGGTGAGCATCGGTATCATCTTACAGCCGGCAGGAAGCCGGCCGATGGCGGGAGCGATCCGCGACCGCGCGGGACAGCAGCAAAACCCGCGCGGCGGAAACGCGGATGACCTGGTGCGTGGTCTCCACTCCGTCCAGGCGTGGGAGAATCTGGCCCGGCAGCAGGAAGTCGCTTTGCGGGTGCGCGCGCACCAGTCGCGCGACTTCTTCCGGCGAGCGGAAGGTCACCACGGTCGCCAGCGGTTCGTCCGAGTCCAGGCTCCAGGCTTTCAGCCGCTGGCGGAACACGGGACGCCAGCGGTCGAGGTCCAGGAACTCGTCGGTTGTCACCATGATGCCAAGTTGGCGGAAGTCCAGCGGCGCCGGGCGGTGATTGGGATGCTCGCCCCACAGGACGTAGCGGACGCGGTGAAGCGGCAGCAGCGTGGCATAGAACTCGTCGTCCTGCCAGACGATCAGCAATTCGGCGGCGCGCGCTTTCTCACAGTAGTTTTCGAGCACCCGCGCCGTGGGGATCTTCGACGCGGGGAGGAACGGCAGGCTCCAGGGCCGTCCGGGAATCGCAGCCTTCAGGCCGAACGCAGCCAGCAGCGCGACCGGGACGGCCCATCTCGCGCGCCGGCCGGCCAGCGGCCCGTAGCCTCCCGCCGCCAGGCACAGCGCGGGAATGAGCACCAGAAGGTAAGCGAAGTTACGGTACTGATTGAACAGCGCCACGGTCACTCCCACTCCAAGCCACGAGAGCATCAGCATCGGCGCGGCCGCGCTCCGGCCGCGGCAGGCCTTCAGCAGGGCCGGCACGGCCGCTAGTGCGGCGCAGCACAGGATGGGATCGGTCAGGACCAGCCGGCGCACGTAAAACAGCACGTGGTTCTCGGCCGAGGTCTGCGGCGGCGCGCCGAGCGTGAACTGGAGGATCTCCACCCCGACGTACTCGGCGAGAAACCACCGTGGATGAAGGGCAAGCTGATAGAGGTGCCACGGCAAGGCCACTGTTGCGGCCACGGCGCAGGCCTGCGCCAGCCGCTTCCAGGAAGGCTTCTCCGGGCCCTTCATCAGGAGTGTGAAGCCGAGCACGACGAGCAGAGGAAACAGCCCGGCGACCGCCTTGGCCAGAATGGCCAGTCCCAACAACACGCCGAAGCCAACGAAGGGCCCGTGTCGCGCCAGGCGCGGGTCCCGGCCCAGGCACCAGAGCGCGCCCACGCTCGCCGCCGCCAGCAGCATGTCGGTCAAGGCGACCCGCGCCAGCACGTGCCAGAGCGGGTTCATGAGCAACAGCAGCCATCCGGTGACCGCAGCCGCCAGCGACCGCATCCTCCATAACCAGGCGAACACCAGCGCTGATGCAGCGGCGGCTGCCAGCAGGCACGGCAGCCGCAGCGCGACAGCCGAGGCCCCGGCCAGCTTGACGCTCAGCGCCGAGAGCCAATAGAGGAGCGGCGGCTTGTACAGCGCATAGCGGCCCATGAACCGGGGCGTGAGCCAGTCGCCTTCGCGAGCCATGTGCAGGCTGGTGTGGGCGTACAGCGCCTCGTCCTGCGGGGCGATCTTGCCGACCGGATCCAGGTGGCCCTCGGCAATGCGGGCGCGGTCGAGGTACACGGCGCACCTCGCCAGCGAAAGCGCAAACACCACCGCCGCCACCCAACCCCTTGGGCGCATTCAAGACAGTCTACTCGGTGTGTTGTGGGTTGTCTACCGCAGCGGGTCGATGTAGACCAGTTCGGCGTCGTGCTCGGTTTCCAGGCGGATGGGAACCCCGTCGCGGGCCAGTTGCGCGCCGGTCATCCGCAGCACGCGAGGGTCGTCCTGGAAGCGCACCGTATAGGTGCTGGCGGGTCGCAAGCCGCGGGGGCGGAGCACGAACTCCCTCTGGCTGCCGCCGTCGCGGGTGACGATCACGACCGCGGCATTGGCTTCCGGCTGGTAGCTCTGAAGGGCGTCGATGCGGCCCTCATTGGGGTAGCCGGTGAGATGAAACACCTTGCCGTCGCGGACGCGGCCGCGAATCGTCTTGTAGACGGCGATCTCGTCAGCCAGAAACTCCCGCTCTTCCGCGGTCAGCTTCAGCAGGCGATTCATGAGGACCCAGGGGCCGCCGAACATGTAGCTCCGGGTGGTGAAGGGATCCAGGTCCTCTTCCGGCATGTAGCGGTTGGCGTAACGCGGCGGGAAAGGGTAAGTGGCCCCGTAGACCGCCTGGCGCGAATCCAGCGCCCCGGAGGCGTCGTTGGTAATCGAGGTGACGTAGTGGCGCACCATGTTGAAGGTCATCATGTTGCCGCCGTTGGCGCAGTGCTCCCAGTGCGTCTGCGGGCGGCGCTGCCGGATGGCGGCGATCACCTCGTTCAGCCCCAGCACGGCGTTCGAGTAGTTGCTGTCGTCGGGTGCGTGCGTGTGGGTGGTCTTGGTGCAGTGCCGGACCATGGTCTGGCCGTCCTGGAGAACCCAGTCCACGTTGTACTCCTCGATCAGCCGCTGCGCTTGCTCGATGAGCCACTCCTGGACGGGCTCGTGCGCCAGGCACAAGGCCCGCGCGCCGTGGTATCCGTAGTCGGCCGAGGAAGTCCAGTCGGGATTCCGCAGCAGCACCTCGGAATCGGGCGCCGCGTCTCCCAGCGCGAAGTGAAGGCCGAACCTCATGCCCAGCGAGTGGACGTAATCCGAGAGCGCCCGCAGGCCGCTCGGGAACTTCTCCGGGTCCTCGCGCCAGTCGCCGATGCGAAGCGCCCACCCCAGGTCCACCACGAACAGTTCGACGCCCAGCGCGGCGGCGAGCTCGGCGTTGCGCCGCAAGATCTGTTCGCCGATGCCAAGCTGGTAGCCCCAGGAGTTCCAAACCACGTAGGGGAAGCGCGGTTCATCGGGCGGCGGCGCCGCGAGCACGGCCTCGGCGAAGCGCTGGGTGCGGAAGCCCGCTTCATCCCAATCGCCGCGGAACAGGCCGATGAAGGCGGCAGGCACGGCGAACTCCTGACCAGGCGCCAGCGCGTGGTTCAATTCAAGAACCGGCGCGGAGAGCTGAAGCCGCTCTTCCGAAGCGAAGTGGCGGATCGAGACGTCGGTGCGCCCGTCGAACTCCCAGCCGGCAAACAACCCGCGGTTGGAGCGGTCGCGGAGGGCCACCCAGCCGCAGTGCAGCGCGCCGGCGCCGGCCCGCACCCAGAACGGCGTCCCGGCCGGACTCAGCGCGCTCTGCACCGGCTCGAAGTTGGTCGGCCGCGGCGCCACCGCCCACTGGTTCACCCGGAAGACGCGGTACTCCTCGTCCCGGTCGGCAAAACTCCACGCAAGCATGTCTGCCTGGCGCACCTTCACCGTATTGGAGCTAAGGTTCCTCAGGCGAATCGCATAGCGCAGGACCGGCTGGTAGGGGAACATCTCCAGGTCCAGTTGCACACGGAGCAGACCAGCGGCGTCCTCCAGCACGATTGACTCGCGGTAGCCGTCCCTGGCGATCGCCTCCGCGCGGTGGCTCACCAGCACGTAGCGTGTCTGCGCATCGTAGACGGTGTTGCCAACGGTGAACCGCAGCGGGGAGGAAGTCACCGGCCAGCCGCCCAGTTGCTGGAACTCAAACATCCCTTCGGGCGTGAGCCCGAAGGTAGCGCTGATCACGCCGTTGCCGAGCTGCCAGCGTTCCGCTCCCACCGGCAACCATAGCAACCATAACAGTACGAACGCGCGCTTCACAGCCTCTCCTATTAAACCCGGTTATCGGACTTATGACTCTGTATTCGGCGGGCTCTGCCGAGTCTGGTACAATGCGGCGGTAGGGATATCGTCTGATCCTGGGGCACTGGGAGGCCCTATCCAATGAATCCGAGTGCGCCTGGGGCTGCGCTGCTGGATGATGTCGCGGTTTTGAAATCGATCCTGGAGAACGTCGCCGCGGGCATCGTCGTGTGTGACGAGGTGGGCAAACTGCTGTGCTTCAACCGGGAGGCGGAGCGGATACTGGGGATGGGGCGCCGCGCGGTGGGACCGGCCCAGGAATTCCCGCTGGCACGGGTGGTGGAAGGGCAAGAAGTGCGGCACGAGCTTATGTTTGTCCGCAACCCGCGGCAGCCGAACGGGGTGTGGATCAGCGTGAGCAGCCGGCCGTTCGTGGACCGCACCGGCCGGCGGCGCGGCGCAGTGGCGGTGTTCCGCGACGTGATTGAGTCAGAGCGTGTGCTGCGGGCAGGCGGTGCGTCCCAGGCGCTGGCGCCGAGCGAGTTGCTGGACTCGCTGGACCGCTACCGCGGCCACTACGAGCGGCTCTGCCGGGCGGTGGAGCAGACCGCCGATGCCGTTCTCATCACCGACCATAAGGCGCTGATCGAATACGTGAATCCGGCTTTCGAACGCACCACCGGCTACTCGGCGTCCGAGGTGTTGGGCCGCAATCCGAGGATGCTGAAGTCTGGCCAGCACGACGAGGAGTTTTACGCCGCCATGTGGAAGACTCTGTTGGCCGGCCAGCCCTTCCGCGGCGCCATCGTCAACCGCAAGAAGTCCGGTGAGCTGTACTGGGCGGAACAGACCATCACGCCGGTCAAGGACGCCGGCGGAGCGATCACACACTACGTCAGCGTGATGCAGGACGTAACCGAAGAACGCAAGCGCCGCGAACAGGAGTTTTTCCTGCGCCTCGCGCGGGAGGTGCAACAGCGGTTTCACCACTTTGCCGAACCGGCCCCCGGGTATGACGTCGCCGGGAGCATCCACCCGGCGGCGCTGATCGCCGGGGACTACTTCGATGTGCTGAAGCACCCGGACGGGCGGCTGACCATCGCCATCGGGGACGTGAGCGGGCACGGATTCGGCGCTGCCCTGGTGATGGCGGAGACGCGGGCCTACGTGCGCGCCTTCTTGTCGTCGTGCCCGGACCCGGCGGCGCTGCTGAGCAGCGTCAACCTCGCGCTGGCGGGGGACCTGGACGGGTCGCAATACATCACCCTGGTGCTGGCGCGGCTGGATCCGCAGAAGCGCACGCTGGAGTACGCCAGCGCGGGGCACGTGCCGGGGTACCTGCTGGACCGTGCCGGCGGCGTGACGCTCGGCCTGCAAAGCACCGGACCGCCGCTGGGACTGTTCTCAACGCCGGAATTCTCCATGAGCGGTGAGATCCCGTTTGAGCCGGGCGACACGCTGGTGTTGCTGACCGACGGGGTCACTGAGGCGGCCAATGCGGACGGCGCTGAGTTCGGCACGGAGCGCGCGCTGGCGGAGGTGCGTTCGCAACTGGGCCGGCCCGCGCGGGAGATGGCCGAGGGGATCTGCGCGACGGTCCGCGAGTTCTGTGGCGGCGCGGCCCCGAGCGATGACATCACCGCCGTCGTCTGCCAACCCGCATTTCGGTGACAGGCTACACAACCTCGAAATTAATCTTCGATTGGAACCACGTAATACGGCGTGGCCACCCATGGGTCGGGCTGGAACCAGCCGCTGCCGGCGCTGTTGAGCACCTCGAAGTAATACATGAGGTCCCAGCGTGGGGAGAGGTCCTCAGCGGGGATGGTGAACACCGGCCGCGCGCTCTTGAGCTCCAGCGTCTTGAACTTCGCCAGGTGGTTCAGCGGGCGGTAGTGCAAGCGCACTGAGGCGGCACTCGCGCCGGGCGAGACGCTCACCGCCAGCGACAGGGGCCGGCCCGCGAGCACTTTCCGCGGCGGCGTGTGGGTGATGGCCGGGCGGGGGATCGGCTTCGGCGTCACCCGAGCTTGCGGTGGCTGCCCGGACTTCGGGCCCTTGATGATCAGCCCGCTGACGCGCCACTCGCCGTCGGGGAAGACGATGTCGAGATGGCCGTTCCGCGCGGTGAGCTTCCGCGGCGTGCTCGTCCCGCCGGGTTCAAGGAAGTGCACCGTGAACTCACCATCGCCCGTGCGGACCCGGAATGCCTGCCGGCCGCGGCCGCGAATCCAGTCGCCGTAGAGCACGTTCTCGGGCAACTGCTTCGGGTTCCTGGCCGCCGCGCGCACCTCCAGGTAGGGCGTGAGCGGCAGCGCGTGGGCCTCGCGGTCGCCCTGGCCGAGCCAGCCGTAACCGGCCGCCTCGCTGAACGTCGTGCCGGGCGCGACCGGCTCGAAGCGCGGCTCGACCGTGTTGCGCCACACGAACGGATCGTTGCGGTAAGAGACGCTCTTGGGCGGCGTGAGGGGCCCGCCGAAGTCGAAGCCGAAGTCGAAGCGGCCGAACTCGCCGAAGACCTTCTCCCGCTCGGCGATGAGCTTCAGGTCGTGCCGCACGTAGGGCAGGCGGTCCTTCCAGTGACCGATGTCGTCCGGCCCGTTGGCCATCTCGGCGGGATAGAGGCCGTCGGTCAGCCGCGCCAACTTCTCCCAGACGCCGAGCGCCGACTCCAGTTCGCGCCGGGCGGCGCCGAGCGCTGCCTCGTCCCCGGTCTCGTAGAAATACGCCAACTCGAAGGCGGCGACCTGCTTGTGCGCGTGGTAGCGGGCCAGGTGCGCCAGCACCAGGAAATCGGGCTCGGTGGAGCGCCACTCCCTGGGCGCGGGATCGAGCCGGCCGAGTATGCGCTCCACCGCCTGCTCGATGCGGGCGGCAGACTCGCGCAGGCGCTCGGCCGTCTCGCGCGGCGTCTGCTTGGCCGAAGCGATGCCCTCGACGCGGTTGCGCACCGCCTCGGGGATGGCGGCGATGTAGCGCCAGTCGCTCGGGCGCACGCCGATGTAGGCGTCGATCAGGCCGCCGGGGTTGACCTCGGGCCAGAGGTACATGTTGGGATCGGCCAGGTGCGCGGCCACGATCTGGTTGAGCACGCCGCTCGACGCTTTGTACCCCGCCAGCACGTCGGGCGCGGCCGTGCTGAAGCGCCGCTTCAGCTCGCCCAGCCAAACCGTGTCCGGCGTCTTGGGATCGTAGCTGAGCCGGCCCCAGAGCAGATAGAAGAGCCAGTGGCGCTCAAACTCCCACTTCCAGAAGGCGCGGTCCTTGGCGGCTTCGGTGAAGACGCCCCAGCGGCCAGGGCGGTTGCCAAAGCCCTTCTGCGCCAGCGGCGGATCGATCTCGAAGCCGACCGAGCCCGACAGCGTGAAGGTGGGCACTGCGCGGCGGACGTAGTCGGGGTCGCCCCACAGCAGCACGCGGTGCGAGCCGAGTCCCCAGACTTCCCAGTAAAACTCGTAGATGCGGGGTCGTTCCAGGAAGTTGATGTAGCTGTAACTGGGCCAGGTCTCGGCCGGCTGGTAGGGCCGGCCGAGGTGCTCGCCCCAGTACTTGCTCGACATCCGCAGCGGCACGCCGGCGCTCTTGGCCGCCTCGCCCATGCCGCCGGTCAGGATCCAGCCGCGCAGGTCGAGCACCACGCGGCGGCCGGCGTCGCGGATGGCGCGGAAGACGTGATCGCGGTAGAACTCCACTTGCTGATCCGCCGGGATGCCGGACTCCGAGTTGGTCCGCATCTGCACGCTGCGGATGGAGGAACAGGCGGCCAGCACCTTGCGCAGGGCGGCGTAGCTGTAGGGACCGATGTTCTCCCGCGTGAGCCCCACCGTGGTCGGCGTCATGCGCGGCTGGATGTTGTGCTCCCAGACGCCGAGCGTGAAGTCGATGCCGTGCTCGGTGGCCGTCTGCGAGATGAAGCGCAGCATCTCGAGGTTGCGCTCGCGCTCAAGCTGGGTGAGGCCGGGGGCGCGGATCTCGGGGAACTCATCCAGCGCCAGCCAGAACGGGTACGGAGGCGCGAGGTAATTGGTCTGATGGGCGAAGACCAGGTTGAAGCGGTTGAAGCGGTTGCGCGCCAGCATGGCCAGGTACTCCTGCCAGTAGTCGCGCGAGTAATACCACTCCTCTTCGAGGTCGCGATTGTGGAGGAAGTAACGGATGCCGCGCATGGGCGTGACCGGCTTGCCGCTGGCCGCGCGCAACCGCCCGGTTTCGCGAATCTGCGCGGCGGCCTCCAGCAGCCCGTACATCAGCCCGCGCAGATCCCCGCCGGTGACGAGGCCCGGCTGGATGCGGAACGACTCCGGCGGGTCCATGGTGAGCTCCGTGCGGAGGCGGAACAGGTTGGGCCTGAGGCCACGGGCGGCGATGGCGCGCTGGACTTCGGCCAGGCCGAACTCGACGGGGCCGGCCCAGGCGCTGAGCGCCGCGGCGAGCAGACAGCTACTCCGCCACACGCCAACCTCGCTTCAACAGGTCCCGGTAGATGAACGCGCCGGCGGCCAGCGCCAGCGCCGCCAGCAGCAAGCCGGGAGCGTACTGCTTCAGCAGCAGCTTGCCCACGCCGAACAGCGCGCCGTAGATCAGCACGCAGCCGGCCATCCAACAGCCGAAGTTGCTCCAGCCGTCGCCTGCAGGTTCCACGTCGGGGGCGAGCCTCGCCACCCGCGCCCAGCCAGGGCCGGAAGGCCGCACGCGCCGGTAGAAGGCGACCAGCGTTTCGACAGGCTCCGGCCGCGTGATGAGCGTCACCGTCAGCCAGACCGCGGTGGTGATCCCGATGGTGATGATCATTATCCAGGCGAAGCCGACGGGGTCGTCGCTATTCAGGCCCCAGCCGAGTTGCAGCGCCACCGAGACGGCGAAGGCGGCGATCATCGACGAAACCTCGCTCCAGGCGTTGACGCGCCACCAGTACCAGCGCAGCAGCAGCACCAACCCGGTGCCGGCGCCGGTGACGATCAACAGCTTCCAGGCGGCGCCGATCGAGGTCATGTAGAAGGTCACCACTGCCGAGACGATGGTGAGGAACACGGTGGCCGCCCGCGAGGCCAGCACGTAATGATGCTCGCCGGCGTCGCGTTTCAGGAAGCGGCGGTAGAAGTCGTTGACCAGGTAGCTGGCCCCCCAGTTGAGCTGGGTAGAGATAGTGGACATGAAGGCGGCGGCGAAGGCGGCCACCATCAAGCCGCGCAGCGACGCGGGCAGGTGATCGATCATCACCCGCAGGTAGCCGGTTTCGGGGTCCTGAAGGCCCGGGTAGAGGATCATGGCCGCCAGCGCGGTGAGGATCCAGGGCCAGGGGCGCACGGCGTAGTGGGCGATGTTGAACCACAGCGTGGCCAGCAGCGAGTGCTTCTCGTCCTTGGCCGACAACATGCGCTGGGCGATGAAGCCGCCCCCGCCCGGCTCCGAGCCCGGATACCAGGTGGCCCACCAGTTCAGCGAGATGTAGACCAGGAAAGTAAGCATCGGCATCCAGGCGGAGTTCAGGTCGGGGACGAAGCTGAGCGCCGAGCCCGCCTGGCCCGAGCCCACCGCCCGCAACCGGTCCACGGTTTCGATCCTCGCCAGCAGGCCATCGATGCCGCCGACCGCGCCCACGGCGAAGAACGCCAACACGGTCACCATGACCATGGCGATGGCGAACTGGAAGAAGTCGGTCACCAGCACGCCCCACAGCCCCGAGAGCGTCGAGATCAGCGAGGTCAGCGCGATCATCGCCAGCGTGAGCATGAGCGCCTGGAACTTGGTGACGCCGAGCACCATTTCAAGGATCTTCACCATTGCCAGGTTGACCCAGCCGAGCACGATGCAGTTGATCGGGATGGCGAGGTAGAGGGCGCGGAAGCCGCGCAGGAAGGCGGCCGGCTCGCCGGAGTAGCGGATCTCGGCGAACTCGACGTCGGTCATTACGCCGGAGCGGCGCCACAGCCGGGCGTAGAAGAAGACGGTGAGCATGCCGCCGGCGACGAAGTTCCACCACAGCCAGTTGCCGGCGATGCCGCCCTTGGCCACCAGCCCGGTGACCGCCAGCGGCGTATCGGCGGCGAAGGTGGTGGCCACCATCGAGGTGCCGGCCAGCCACCACGGCACGTCGCGGCCGGAGAGGAAGAACTCGCTGACGCTCTTGCCCGCCCGCGCCTTGTAGTACAGACCGATGGCCAGGCTGGCGAGGAAGTAGAGGGCGATGACGAACCAGTCGAGGGCCGAGAGCTGCACCCCGTGATTATAGAACGCAGGGCATTCGTGCCGTTCCATCGATCTGCAATGCTACGAGTTCAGACGGGGATTCACCTTAAGGATCGTCAGCACGGCGAGTGGAGGCTCCTTGGGGGACTGTTGTGTGTCTGGCAGTAGCGCGGAAAGTCGAAAGAACAGGGAGAACGGCGGTGCTACCTCGGCCGCGAGATTCCCCCTCGCCGCTTCAGCCCGAATCCGTACAGGTAGATTTCGGGCACGTTTACTTTTCCATCTCTGCGAAGCGCGACGACCCCTATGTCTTTGAGGTGATTGAAAACCCCACTGGCTGATTGGTCAGGTAGTGCTCGGCTAGCCTCGCGGCCCCAGTTTGCGCGGGTGAGCCTCCTCTGGAACTCGTGCCGCAGCGCTGGAACCTCCAAGCCCGTGAGGGCTTCTTTCAACGCCTCCATCCAGGGGTACTCTTCTTGGAGTTCGCGGATTCGATCGGTCGAGGTCTCCATCAATGCACCCTGAAGGTCGGTGGGCCGCAGCACCGTCGGAAGAGACAAAGTGTCGGCCTTGTCGCGTGCGCTCTCTGCTGCGAGGGCGAAAAGCTTCAAGAATGAGCGTGGTGCAATCTGTCCCGCGGCATCCTGTAAGTGATTCGGAATCCAATAGTAAGTGCGCCCCTTCTGAATATTTGCGCCCATGTAGCGGCCGACCATTGTCTCCATAAGGCTTGTGAAACCGGCCTCGCTGTTCTCCGGCAACAGGCCGAGAATGTCCGTTCTTTGCAGCGGCATCCGCTGAACATAGCGATCGAAATACGTTTGCGCCATTTCTCCAGCGTTCGCTATTCGCTTGGCCAACAGGCGGTAGAGTGAAGGGGCCTGCCATGTAATTTCGACTCTATGCCCGCGCAACTTGGAGGCGTCGGGGAAAGCCAGAAACTCTTCTCGAAAAAGATCGTTGCGGAGGAATATCTTGGGACGTATTCGCTCCCATCGGCGCCAGCGGTCCAGCCAGAGCGCCAGCAGTTCTCGGATCGGAGCGCTGAGCTGGTTGTAGTTGGGTAAGAGCCTGTCCAACTCATCGTACGTTATGAACAACCACTGATTGCCTCGTGCCAGACGGACGTCTATCCTGTCGAGCGCGTCATTCACCTCGTCCAACCGCGCCCTGCTCTGCCCCAGCCATTTGGCGAGCATGGAAGTCTCTGCCAGGGACCGCTGTAAATCCGGAGACAAGGCCTGGGCCCAGTCCCCGCCCACAGCATCCTGACCGAGTACGTTGAGCAGTCGGCCGACCAGCAGACCCAACCAGAAAGCCCGGAGGTGCTGTGAATCCGCACCGCTGAGGTGGTCACTCAACACTTCGGGCGGAGGGAAAGCCCTGGGGTCCTTGTGGGTCCGCCCGAAACCTGGCACCCAGATCGTTCTTGCCGGGTCGAATGGCAGCGCTTGCTTCTGCTCCGCCGCAAGCGCTCCGAGGCCGTTGGGATAGGCCAACACGCGGAAGAGCTCCGTTTTGCCAGCACCACGTCCCCCAAGAATGAGGAGGATGTCCGGATCGAGCGCGCGAGCGTGATCTGGAAGCGGCAAGAAGTTCCTGAAGAAGGTGGCCTCTTCAAGGCTCTCCTGTTCCGCTGCACCCAAGCCAGGGGCAATCTTAGCCATCAAGTCCAGCAAGTCTCGTGTATTAAGCGTGCTCATAACCAGGTCACTGGGATCTCTCACGCTGGAGAGAGCGTCCAAACAGCATGCACAGCCGCTCGGCCAACTGAAGGTACGGCCCAGCGGTAAGACGCTGCACTAAGGCTTTGACCTTCTCCTGGCCCTGCGACTCGACCGACAAGGACAGTTCACCCCGCAGCTCCGGCTGCCAGGCTATCACCAGCGGTGTGTGGGGCTGATCCGAATCGATCAGGTCAGGGACCTCGCCGGATCGATAGTACCGCTCGCAGAATAGATCGTACGATCGCTCAACAAACTCCCTGCGCTCTTCTTCCCCGCCCGGCTGTTCCACTAGCGGAGCGAAGGCATGAACCATTACGATCGGCAAGCCCGCTTCCTGCTCTGGTCTTGCCAGCCGCTGGACCACCAACGCAAGTCCCGCCCAGCTCTGTGCGGAATCAATGCCCAACACAACGCCAGCATGAGCCAGGTTGCACAGTGCCAAGCCACCCAGCTCGTGGAGCCCCGCGCGGGCGTCTAGGAATATGAAATCCACCCCACCCGGCAGGGCGCTCCGCAACTCCAGGAGAAGTTCGCGCAGAATCCGGCCGAGACTCCCTTCGGCGATATTCTGCACGTCCACCCGAGCGAGTTTCTCCAGGTAGTCGGCATCGACACTGCCCACAGGAACCAAACGAAGGGTTGCTCCCCGCGGGCCCAGCAAGAGCGGGTCGGGCAGCGAGTGAATCGATTCTCGCAACTGCCAACCCTTGTCTTGGATGGGCTTCTCGATCAGGTAGTCGATGACACCAGTCGGCTCATCTTTGGGAGCCAGAAATAACGACGCCAGGCCGGGGGCCTCCAGATCCAAATCCACCAGGGCGACCCGATGACCGTAACGCGCTAATGTCAGCCCCGTGGCCCCCGTCACTGTCGTCCGCCCAAGGCCCCCTTTGAAAGAGAAGAAGGCGACGACCACAGGCGCAGCGCCCGCGATGACGTCGTCCATGGGCCACAGGGGTAATGGTTCACTCGGCGGTTCGGTCCAGGATTGCTTGGCGACGTGACGCTCCAGCACGTACCAAGACGGCCGTGCTCCGTCGGCCTGCCAGGGAGCACTGCGCCGCTGATCGCGGATCATTGATGATAGGGTGGAGGAGGGCCTATCGCCTTGCTCGTCGGCCCACCACAGGTCTGCACTCCAGTACGGGCCCAGCCCTTGCTCGGCCGAGAGTGCTTGGCTCAGGTCGAGCTCCTGCTGCTCGGCCGGACGGCGCCCCTCTAGAAACAGATGGATTTGGCCCCTCACATCCCGCACGATCGTCACTGCGGCCAATTCAGCGTGCCAGGGCCGTGTTCTTAGGACTTCATAGGTTCTCTCAAGCGTTTGCGAAAAGCGTATGCTCATACGACGAGCTCCTGCCAGCCAAGCGCGCCGTCTAAAACCATTGCTACAACCGTGTCACGGTAGATCTCAGACGCCCGCGTAATAGCTGTGCGCACCTCATTGTCGCTCCACTGCCCCGAACTCCAGTACCGCCGTTCTGGATGTCCGTTCTCCAGCACGGTGCCATGCGTGTGGCTGGCGGGGAGTCTGAGGTGCGCTTGTGGGACCAGAACGCGCAACTGAGCCAGAGCTTGACCCTGCAAGGCAGTCAGGTTATGCCTGTAAGTCTTTGCGGTGCTGACGCTTAGATGGTGTGCGATCACCGCCTTCAGGCTACACTCAACCACGTATCCCGCCAGGTAAACTGCGTTGTCGAGTCGGTTCTCGCCCGGCGGATGGCCGAGTCTGTGAGGTGGCGCCCAGCGGCCTGTGCGAAATGATCCTTCTGGTTCGGACTGGACATGGCAGCCAAGCTATCATTTTACGCTTGCGGCCGCAAAACTTGAAGGGCACGTGCTGTTGTCCAGCAGTTTCGCGGCGCGGAACTTCCAGGGTACCGGCTGGAGAAGATTTCTTGGAAGAAGGCCAGCGTGCGGCTCCGTGGACTGTCCCCGCGCAGGAAGGCGGCCGGCTCGCCGGAGTAGCGGATCTCGGCGAACTCGACGTCGGTCATTACGCCGGAGCGGCGCCACAGCCGGGCGTAGAAGAAGACGGTGAGCATGCCGCCGGCGACGAAGTTCCACCACAGCCAGTTGCCGGCGATGCCGCCCTTGGCCACCAGCCCGGTGACCGCCAGCGGCGTATCGGCGGCGAAGGTGGTGGCCACCATCGAGGTGCCGGCCAGCCACCACGGCACGTCGCGGCCGGAGAGGAAGAACTCGTTGACGCTCTTGCCCGCCCGCGCCTTGTAGTAAAGCCCGATCGCCAGGCTGGCGAGGAAGTAAAGGGCGATGACGAACCAGTCCAGGGCCGAGAGTTGCACCCACAGATTATAGAACGTGGAACGTGGAGCGTAGATCGTGGGTCGGCGGCCCGGGAGTGCTAGAGTGAAGTCATGACGACCGAGGAACTTCTCGCTCGGGTGCTGCGACTTCCCCGCAACGAACGTGCCCGTCTTGCCGAGGAAGTGCTGTCGAGCCTCGAGGAGCCCGACGACGAGGTCGCCGCGGCCTGGGCGCGTGAATTGGAGCAGCGTTCACGTGAAATCGCCGAGGGGCGGGTCCAGCCTGTGGACTGGGACGCGGCACGAGCGCAGATTCTGAGGGAACTAGAGCAGCGGCGTGCGGCTCGTTCTCCATCCTGAAGCCCGCGCTGGACTCCGGGCCGCAGCTTTGTGGTACGACGAACAGCGCCTGGGCCTCGGAGGTGAGTTCGTAGCCGAGGCAAGTGCGGTCCTCGGCAGGGTTGTGGCGAGTCCACGTGGCTTTCGAGGTGCACGTGGATCACGTGCTGGTGCTGGCAGTCGCGCACGGCAGACGCCAACCGCTCTATTGGCTCGCGCGCGCACGGCCGGGAACCTGAAGGCGCGCCGCGGCTGAACGCCCCCACGATCCACGCCCCACGACCTACGGTCCCTGCCTCAGCCATCGCTCAAAGAACCCCCGCCAGGCCGGTTCGATCTCAGGACCGTCAGCGTTCAGCCAAGCCGGCTTCTCGCATCACCGTGCGCAGGTGCGCC
>JBBTDS010000011.1:0-2591 GCA_038060875.1 Acidobacteriota bacterium
GCGGCGAGGGCGGGGGCGACTTCCTGGGTCACGCGCAAGTAATAGATCGTGTCCGCTCGGAAGTCGGGGTCCTTCCACCACACCTTGGCGCGGGCGCCGTCAATGGGCGCGCGGTAGACGGTGGGGAAGTCGTTGCCTATACGCTTGACGACTTCGACCGAAATCAGGCGGGCTGTTCCTTCCACCGCGGCCTCGATCAGCGGGCCGCCGGCGGCGGTGATCTCGGAGCCCATCAGGTGGCCATCGACGCGGAAGTCGATCACGATCGGCTCGCCGGTGGTGGCGTAACAGCGGCGCTTGCGAATGGCTTCGAAAAGACCGGGCCGCGTCAGCTCCGCCGCGTAGACGCCGGTCAGTCCCTGGATGCGGTCCCCAAAGAGGTTGTGGCCGTCGCTGCCGCCGATGACGCCGAGGCGCCAGCCCATCCGCCACGCATCCTGGACGGAGCAGTTCTTCATCTCCAGCACGCGGATGTGGCCCGGATTCTGGTAATACTCGAAGCGGCCCCAGCTTGAGCACATCTCCACCGCCGGCTCCACCTGCACCCTGACGTAGCTCCAGTCGGTGCCGCCGGCGAAGGCGCGGCTGATGTGGTGCGCGAAGAGGAGGCCGTTGGTCTTGCTCATCAGATCGACGAACTCGCGGATGGAGTCGGAGTGGCCCTCGGTCGGCCGGTACAGCGGGCCGGGCGTTTCATAGATGACGTGGCGATGGCCGGCGCGGGGCACGACGAAATCGCCTTGCGTCCACTCGAAGCCGGGAATGGTCACGAAGCGGTGCGGATCGAGCAGCGATTCTGTGAGCAGGTCGTTGTGGGCCAGCTCGGAGATGAGCAGCTTGTTGGAGTCGCCGTGCGAGGTGGTGGCGGCGAAGTCGCTGGCGAAGCGGTCGCGGTGGATGGCGAACAACTGGTCGGCCGAGCCCTGGTGGCCGTCATCGACCAGGATGTGGTTGTGCAGATCGCCGAAATAGAGCTGCCGCCGCTCGCCGGTCACCGAGTGGACGGCGAGGCGTTTCGGAGCACGTTGAACCGGCCGCTCGATGGGACGCAGTTGCTCCGGTGGGAAGCGCGCCAGGCGCGGCTCGCCGGGCGGCGCCGCGGCGGCGAGCTTGACCTCGCGGAGGAAGATGTCGCGGTTGCGGAAGGCCCCGCGGCCGCGCTCGTAAGCGAAGATGGCGTGGCCGGGGCGATCGGCCAGGACAGAGGCGCGCTGGTCGGCGCGGCGCGGAGGACCATCGAGCGCGACAGGCTCGTCCTCGCCGAAGACGTGCGAAGCGGCCCAGCGGCCGCCTTGATAGACAGCGGCCGCAACTTTCCAATCGACGTGCCCCGGCAGCCGCTGCCAGACGACCCAGACAGCGCCCTCGGGGCCGATGGTGATGCGCGGGAGGTCGCCGACGGCGACGCGGCCGGGCTCGCTGCCCGAGAGCGGTTCGGGATAGTGCCAGCCAGCGGCGTCGCGCACCACCAGGCGGACGGTGGGGCGTGGCGCCCCGCCATCACGCGGGCCGCGCAAGCCCCAGGCGTGCTCCTCGACTTCGTTGCGCGCGTAGGCGACCCAGACGCGGCCTTGCGGATCGACGGCCGCGTCAGGGGCGTAGGCGTCCAGCACGCCGTCGCCGGGCGCCTGCTCGGCGGCGTCCCACGCGCCGGCGCGGGGATCGAAGCGGCGCAGCATCACGCGGTATTTGCCGCTGCGGTGGGTGTCCCAGGCGCACCAGATGGCGCCATCGGGCGCCGCTGCCAGGCGTGGGCGAAAATCGGCGTCCGGGCCGGCTGCGACGTCGGGCATCCGGCGCCAGCCGGAACCCTCCAGGGCGTAGAAGACGATGTCGGGGCTTCCATCGCGGTACGACTGAAAGGCCAGCCAGAGCTTGCCGTCTTTACCGGCTGCGAGCGAGGGCAGGGCTTCGAGCCGCCCGGCGGGCGTAACGCGAAGCTCGCTGCCGAGCGAGAGGTCCTGTCCCACGCGGCGCCAGTAGATGCCATCGACGCCCTCGCGGCGGCTGCTCCAGACGGCGATGATGTTCCCGGCCCCGTCCTCGGCGAGCGCGGGAGCGAAGTTGACGCCGAAGTTGGCGTTCAGCATCACCGCCTCGCCCCACTTGCCGTTGCGGCGCGCGCGGAGCACGATCATGTCGCCCTCTTCGTATGGGGCGCCGTGGCGCGGCGCCAGCGGGTCGCGCAGCCGGGCGGAGACCCAGGCGCACCACAGGCTGCCTTGGCGGTCGCGGATCAGCGCCGGGTAGCCGTTGTTGACCGGCTGGGTGTTCTCGGGGACGCTGACCGGCACGATCGCGCCGTCGGTTTCAAGCGCCGCCGGGGCCTGCGCTGTGCCGCGCCGCACCGTAGTCATGTATAAGACGGCCGCCAGCACGGCGGCGGTCGCCAGCGGAAGGACGGCCCTGCGGGCGACCATGACCTTACCCCAGCCACGCCCGGGCCGGGTCGTCTGTCTCCCGCATGCGCGCGGCGAGGCGCTCGCGCATGGCGCGCAGGAGTTTTGCGTGCGCGCCGTCTTCCGCGAGGTTCCGCTCCTCGCCCGGATCGGCGCGCAGGTCAAACAGCGCCTGCTTCCTCGATTCCCAGA
>JBBTDS010000012.1:0-12962 GCA_038060875.1 Acidobacteriota bacterium
AGAGGCAGATAGGAGACTACGTTGCCCGGTCCAACTTGGAGCCCGGTGAGCTGGAAGCGCTGCAAAGCAACGCCGCCCAGTTCGTCGCGCAGGCCAGGGGGCTCCTCGACCGGGCGCCCTGAAACTGAGATAGACTGCCCTCCATGCGGACTCTATCGCGGCGTCAATTCACCAGACTGGCGGCGGCGGCGCCGCTGCTGTCGCGGGGCGCGGACCTGGACGGCCCCATGCCCACCCGGCTTCTGGGGAAGACCGGCTTCCGGGCCAGCATAGTCGGCTTGGGCGCAGGGCACTTCACCGGCAAGACGCTCGAGCAGAGCACCGTGGACCGCACCGTCGCCGAAGGCATCGAGCACGGGCTGAACTACATCGACACCGCTCGCGGCTACGGCCTCTCGGAGGAGCGCTTGGGCCGGGCGCTGAAGGGCAAGCGCGACAAGGTGTTCCTGGTCACCAAGACGCGGTCGGCCACCAGGGACGCCGCGATGAAAGACCTGACGGAAAGCCTCCGCAATCTTCAGACCGACTACCTGGACTGCGTGCTCATCCACAACATCAGCCGCGAGGAGCGCTTCCCGAACTTCGAGGAGACGCTGTCGGAGAAGGGCGCGCTGGGCGCGCTGCTGGAGGCGAAGAAGCAGGGCATGATCCGCCACATCGGCTGCTCGGCTCACACCCACATGGCCCGCGTGCTGCGCGCCTTCCAGACGGGCGAGATCGCGCTGTTCATGCCGATCCTCAACTTCGTCGAACGGCACATTTACGACTTCGAGGCGAAAGTGCTGCCCGAGGCTCGCCGGCGCAACATTGCCATCGTGGCGATGAAGGTTCTCGGCGGCGCGAACGGGGACGCGGGCGCGCGGCTCAGCGCTCAGGAGGATTACAGCGCCGCGCTGCGCTTCGCCTGGGGCGTGCCCGGCGTCGCGGTCGTCAACCTCGGCATGCGCTCGCCCGAGGAACTCCGCCAGGCGCTGGCCGCCGCCAAGGCCTACAAGGCCTTGAGCGCCGCTGAGTCGAAAGCGCTGACCGAGCGCGGCAAGCGGCTGGCCGCCGAGTGGGGCGCCACCCGAGGGCCGGTGAGCTGACGGGCTGGCCTATCGCCCACGGGTCTGCCCAGGATGGTGCAGCGGCATCGCGAGTTGCGCCATTCGCCGGCGCGGAGGCGCCAGCGTAATCCGCCGGGAGCCGAACTGAGGTAAACTGCCTTGGATGCGGACTCTCTCGCGGCGTCAATTCACCAGGCTGGCGGCGGCTTCGCCGCTGCTGCTCCGGGGCGCGTCCCTGGACGGCGCCTTGCCCACCAGGCCGCTGGGCAAGATGGGCTTTAAGGCCAGCATCCTCGGCCTGGGCGGGCAGCGGGTCGGCGACCAGCCCACTGCCCAGGCTATCGTCGATCGCATTGTGGCCGAGGCCATCGAGCACGGGCTCAACTATGTTGACACCGCCCGCGGCTACGGCCCCTCCGAGGAGCGCCTGGGCCGCGCGCTAAAGGGCAAGCGCGACAAGGTCTTCCTGGTTTCCAAGACGCGCTCGGCCACCCGGGAGGCCGCGCTGGCGGATCTGAAGGAAAGCCTGCGCAATCTCCAGACCGACCACCTCGACTGCCTGCTAATTCACAACATCAGCCGCGAGGACGGCTTCCCGAACTTCGAGGAGACGCTCTCGGAGAAGGGCGCGCTGGGCGCCCTGCTGGAGGCTAAGAAGCAGGGCATGATCCGCCACATCGGCTGCTCGGCGCACACTTACCCCGCATTTCCGATTTGACCACTTACTGATACCCTCTTGAGGCCTTTCATCGCCTTTATCCACAGGGGTTTGAAGGCGATGAAGACGCTCCGGAGGCCCACACCCAATGGGTGACACACAAAACCAGCCCTTTCAGCTCTCTTTCAACGCTTCTCTGAAGATCGATTTCCAGGGATCCCGAGTCACCTCCGACGGCGGCCTGATTCTCGTTCGCGAGTTGGACGAGCGTCTGGGCTTCAGCCAGCTCATCGAGCAGCACCTCAGCGATCCGCGGCGGGGGAAGAACACCCAGTTTCCCCTGGCTGATCTGCTGCGGCAGTCCGTTTACGGCCGGCTGGTCGGCTACGAGGACGTCAACGATGCCGAACGGCTCTCCCAGGATCCGACCTTCCGGCTGATCGGCTCCGAGAAGATCTGGGAGCGCGGCGGCGCCCTGACTTCGCGGCTGCAATCCTTCGAGACGGAAATGCTGGCCGAAGAACAGAACTTCGCCGGCCTGGCAGGGATCA
Source organism: Acidobacteriota bacterium (assembly GCA_038060875.1). Lineage (GTDB taxonomy): Bacteria > Acidobacteriota > Terriglobia > Bryobacterales > Bryobacteraceae > JBBTDS01. Next base: position 2,256 of record JBBTDS010000012.1, read on the forward strand.
ACCGCGAACTCGTGGGCCGGGTAGAAGCCGTCGATTCACCACAGTGGGTGGTGCTGGACATGGACTCGACCGACAACGTCCACAGCGCCGACGGCTGGGAAGAACTTCTCCTGCCGGAGGGCCCAGAGGGCGCCCCGCGGCAGCAGAAGCAGGGCAAGGAAGTTGTGTTCCGCGCGGATGCCGCCTTTGCCAAGCCGGAGATCTATGGGGCGCTGGAAGAACGGGGCGTGAAGTACGCCATTCGGATTCCCGCCAACGAAAGCCTGGAACGGGACATTGCGGAGTTGCCGACGCGGCCGGTGGGGCGGCCGAGCCACAAGCCGGTGGTGCGGTTTTACAACAAGCGGGGCACCGCGGAGCAATGGATGAAGGAAGGCAAGCAGGCCGTCAAGATGACGCGGCTGAGTTGCCATCGGTTCCGGTCCAACGAGGTGCGGCTGTGGTTGAGTGTGATCGCGTACAACCTGGGGAACCTGTGGCGGCGGGTGCCCTTCGGGCCCGGTGCTGCCACAGAGGATCGGCGCTTGGTCCTTGACCAGTCTCCAGCAGCGGTTGGTCAAGACGGGGGGACGGCCGATCAAGCACGCCTGCTATTACTGGCTGCTGCTGGCCGAGAGTCATCTGACGCGGCGACTGTTTGGAAGCATGGTGCGGCGGATCGCCGCGCTGCCCTTGCCGACCGGATAGGGGGCGGCGGCGGGCAAGCAAACAGGTCGAAGGAAGGAGCGGGACGGAGAGGTGTATGAGAAACCGCTTGAAATGAGGCACTTCCGGGTTTTTGCGTACCCAGAGGAGCCCTTCCTGGGCCGCCGAGGTCGCTCGGGATGGAAGAAACGAAAGAGACGGCTCCAACGGAGGCGGTTGGATGTATAATCGATAGCGGCCAGGAGGCCAAAACGGAAATCCTGGCTCAGATGACTATTGGCTGTTGCTGGCCGAGGGGCATCTGACGCGGCGGCTGTTCGCTCGCGTCCTGCGGCGGATCGCCTGGCTTCCGCTCCCGGCGGGATAGCCGGGGCCTGGGAGGCGGCCGAAGCTCTCCGGTGCCGAAAGCCGTGCTGCGGGGTTGACACGGGGGGGGGGCATATATTTGACTCGTGTGGGAGTTCAAGATAGAAATTCCCGATACTGTTCGACCAGGAGACTTGAGAATGCGAATCTCCGTTTGGATCCCTGCTCTACTTGGCTTGGCCCTGCTCAATGGTTCCCTGCGCGGCCAGGATACGCGAAGCATGATGTTCGGACGTGTGCTCGATCCGCAGTCGAGCGCCGTCGCCGGTGCGAAGGTAGTGGTCACCAACGTCGATACTGGGACCTCGATCTCTACGACCACGAACCAGACAGGCTACTACGAGGCCAGCCTGCTGCTGCCGGGTAGCTACAAGGCTTCGGCCGAGTTCACCGGCTTCAAGACCACCGTGCGCAGCGGCATCGGGCTACCGGCCGGCACGCGCGCCGAGATCGATCTCACGCTCGAACTGGGCACCGTGTCGGAATCGGTCTCCGTGACAGCGGACGCGCCGTTGCTGGAAACTAATGCGGTGACTTCGGGCCAGATCTACAACTCGCGTTTCATCATGAACCTGCCGGTGCTGAACAATAGCACCGTGCAGTACGCGAAGTTTTCGCCCGGCGTCGCCGGCGGCGGGGTGAACAACTACGTCTCGCTGCACTCGCACACCAACGCCAGCGGCGTCTCGCCGGTCGGCGCCGGCGGCCGGAACGAGTGGACCATCGACGGCACGCCGAACCAGGGCGTGAGCCGTCGCATCGCCTACCTCCCTTACAACGACACCATCCAGGAGTTCAAGGTGGAGACCTCGAACTTCGACGCCTCCGTGGGGCACTCCACAGGCCTCAGCGTTGTGATGATGACCAAGGCGGGCGCCAACGAACTGCACGGGACGGCCACCGAGCAGCACTGGCAGCAGCGGTGGCAGGCAACGCCGTTCTTCGTCAAGCAGCAATACTATCGCAGGATCGCCGCGGCCGAGGCGGCCGGCGACAAGGCGCTCGCCGACCAGTTGCGCAAGGAGCCCAAGCAGGTAGCCGGGAATTCCAACAACTACGCCGCCACCATCGGCGGCCCCGTCGTCATTCCCAAGCTGATCAACGGCCGCAACAAGCTGTTCTTCTTTTTCAGCTTCAACGGGTTCAAGGACAACAAGGCCGAGGAGGCCTCTCAGCTCAACAAGACCGTGCCGACGCCCGCCAATCGGAAGGGAGATTTCTCCGAACTACTGAAGGTGAAAAACGGGCCGACCCTGTATCAGATCTACGATCCGCTGAGCGTGCGGGCCGACCCGGCGCGGACGGGCCACTTCATTCGCGATCCCTTTTCCGGGAACGTTCTCCCCACTTCGCGCATCGTCAACCCGGCCTACAGTTTCTACGAGAAAGTCTATCCGAATCCGAATGCGATGCCGGCGGACCCGAGTGTCGAGCCGGTGAACAACTACCGCTCGGTCGGACAGAAGTCGTTGTGGGACTACAAAGCATACAGCGGCCGGTACGATTACCAGCACTCGAACAACCACCGGTTCTTTGCTCGCTGGAGCTATAACGACTGGAACGACGGCTCGGGCAACTGGACCTATGAGACGATGCCCGGCCTGTTCGTCTCGGGTGCCAACCGCCACAACCACGGCGCCTCGGCCGACTGGGTTTGGACCAAGAGCGCGGCAACGCTTTTCAACGTGACCCTCGGGGCCAACGAGTATCGTGAAGGGAGCCGGAATCCCGGCACGCGGGAGTACCGCCCGTCTCAGGTGGGACTGCCTAAGTATCTCGACGAGAAGGCAGGCGACCAGCACATCCTGCCGCTCATGATGCCCGCCGGATACAATCCAGTAGGCGCGGTCTACTCCACATTCACCAAGTACCAGACGCTTTCCGGCAAGCTGGATGTTTCCCACATTCGCGGCAACCACAGCGTGCGCGTGGGTTTCAACGGCCGCGAACTCAAGCGCACGGGCGGCGGTGGAGGGATCACCTCGGGCGCTTTCTCGTTCGGCAACGACTTCACCCGGCGCAACGATGACACCTTCACCCCCGCCGGCAGCATCGGGCACTCCTGGGCGGCGTTCATGCTGGGCATCCCGACCGTGGCGCAGAACTCGGTTGCCGACAGTTACGCCATGCACTCGCCGGTTTATGGCTGGTACGCGCAGGACAACTGGCGCGTGACGCCGCGGCTGACCGTCACCGCGGGCCTTCGCTTCGAATACGAACTCGGGCCGACCGAGCGGTTCAACCGCATGCTGGTGGGTTTCGACCTGGCGGCCAAACTCCCCATCACGGACGCCGCGCGGGCGGCTTACCAGAAGAACCCGATCCCGGAGAAGCCGGCCTCGGCCTTCAGCGTGCTCGGCGGATCGCTGTACGCCGGCCTGGGCAGCGCGCCCCGGAACTGGGTGGCCAGCGAGTTCATGTGGATGCCTCGGCTCGGCGCCGCTTACAAGCTCACCAACCAGTTGGTGGTCCGGGCCGGCTACGGCCTCTATTACGAGAGCTTCAACGTGCTGGAGAACTCGCCGAACCAGTTGAACTACACCCGTGACACGGTGGTGGCCAGCAGCAACGACTTCGGCCTGACCTGGGCCTCCGGCGACCCGCGCAAGGGCGTGGCCCCGATCAGCGACCCGTTCCCCCTGCGGGCCGACGGCACGCGGTTCGACGCTCCGCTCGGCAACGCGCTCGGGTTGAACGCGGTGACCGGCGGCAACGGCTCTTGGATCGACGGCAACGCGAAGCGGTCCCGGGTGCACAGGTGGCGTATCGGCCTCCAGCGGCAGATCGGGCAGAACATGGTGGTCGAAGCGGCCTACGTCGGCTCGTTAGGCGACCGGATCGCCGTGGGGAGAAACCTCCGGGCGCTGCCCGAGCAGTACTGGGCCAGCGGCGACACGCGCAACAACGCCATCGACTCCAACCTCAACAGCAACGTGCCGAATCCGTTCCTTCTTGCCAATTATGCCGACCTCAGGAGCGCGAATCCGCTCGTGTACCAGAACATGAGCCGGCAGTCGTTCTTCCTGAGCCCCACCATCCGCAAGCACCAGTTGATCCGCGACTACCCTCACTCGACGGCGCTGGTGCGGACCGGCGGTCCCAACGATCCCCTCGGCCATCATGACATGCACTCGATGCAGCTGACCCTGAACCGGCGGTTCGCCCATGGTCTCCAACTGGCGATCGCTTACACGCGGCTCTCTGTCCAGGAGACGACCTTCTACCTGAATGAGTTCGACCCGCTGCTCAGCACGCGGCCGGGCACCAGCGGCCGCCCGCACCGGCTGACGCCCACGGCTGTTTACGAGTTCCCGTTCGGGAAAGCCAAGCGCTGGGCGAGGACCGGAGTGTTGAACATCCTCTTCGGCGGTTGGCAGATGGCAGGCACCTACGAGTTCCAGAACGGTGCACTGCTCAACTGGGGCAATTACTTCTACAACGGCGACCCGGCGCAGGTGGCCAACCCCGGCGCCAAGAGCCTGGACCACTGGTTCAACACCGACAACTTCGAGCGAAATCCGTCCCGGGGCCCGGGAACCTTCCACCGCCGCGTGTTCCCAGTGCGGATCGACGGGGTTCGCTCAAACGGCACCAGCCAGATCAACGCCAACCTCCAGCGCGAGTTCAAATTCCAGGAGCGCGCGGCGCTACAGCTTCGTTTCGAAGCGCTGAACCTCCAGAACCGTTCGCTGTTCGAGGCGCCGGACAATAACCCGTACTCGACCAACTTCGGAAAGGTCGTCCAGCAGACGCAGGCGCTGAACCGCTTCATCCAGATCCAGGGCCGCATTGTGTTCTGAACCCTGGCGGCTACTGTGACCAGTCTCTCGTTTGCAGGCGCGCTCTTGCTCGCCGGCCTGGCGCGCCCTTTATGCGGGCAAACCCCGTTCAAAGCAGCTTACATGGCCCGCGTGCTGCGCGCCTTCCAGACGGGCGAGATCGCGCTGTTCATGCCGATCCTCAACTTCGTCGAACGGCACATTTACGACTTCGAGGCGAAAGTGCTGCCCGAGGCTCGCCGGCGCAACATTGCCATCGTGGCGATGAAGGTTCTCGGCGGCGCGAACGGGGACGCGGGCGCGCGGCTCAGCGCTCAGGAGGATTACAGCGCCGCGCTGCGCTTCGCCTGGGGCGTGCCCGGCGTCGCGGTCGTCAACCTCGGCATGCGCTCGCCCGAGGAACTCCGCCAGGCGCTGGCCGCCGCCAAGGCCTACAAGGCCTTGAGCGCCGCTGAGTCGAAAGCGCTGACCGAGCGCGGCAAGCGGCTGGCCGCCGAGTGGGGCGCCACCCGAGGGCCGGTGAGCTGACGGGCTGGCCTATCGCCCACGGGTCTGCCCAGGATGGTGCAGCGGCATCGCGAGTTGCGCCATTCGCCGGCGCGGAGGCGCGGGTGCGCTGGGCGGCGCGCCCTGGGAGCTGCCCGAGCCGCGACAGGCCGAGGCGCTGGACGAGCAGGGCAACGTCGCCGGTCAGGCCACCTTCGAGCGTGACGGCGGCGATGTCGTGCTCACCGCGGAGCGGGGTATGTTTGCGTATCGGCTGAAGTGAGCGCGGGGACTGGGATCGCCTCCAGCGCCTGCTCGAAGTCGGCCACCAGGTCGTGCCAGTCCTCGATGCCGACCGAGACGCGCACCAGGCTGTCGGTGATGCCGGCCTGCTCCATCTCCTCCGGCGTGAGGCCGGAGTGGGTGGTGGTTTTGGGATGGCAGGCCAGCGTCTCGACGCCGCCGAGCGAAACCGCGTTGTGCGCGATCTTCACGTTGCGCAGGAAAGAGAACGCCGCCTCGCGCCCGCCGTCCAGTTCCATCGAGAACATGCCGCCCGGGTGCTCGCACTGGGCCAGCCGGATCTTGATCTGATCGGCGTCGGCGAACAGGGTGGGATAGTGGACGACCTTGACCTTGGGGTGCTCGACCAGCCTCTCGGCGACGCGCTGGCCGTTCTTGCTCTGGCGGTTCATGCGCAGGGACACGGTGGGCAGGCGGCCGTCCAGCATCCAGCACTCGTCGGGTTGCAGGATGTTGCCGAACATGATGCGGGCGCCGCGGAGCTTCGCGATCAGCTCGGGGTCGCGGGCCAGCGCCACCCCGGCCAGCATGTCGCTGAAGCCCGACAGATACTTGGTGGCCGAGTAGAGCACCATGTCGGCGCCGAGCATGAGCGGGTGCTGAAAGGCCGGGCCGAGGAAGGTGTTATCGACCATCACCAGCGGGTGATCGGGATGGCTGGCGGCGGTCTCGGCGGCCCGCGCAATGTCGGTCATCACCATGGTGGGGTTGGCCGGCGTTTCGATGAAGACGACGCGGAGGTTGCGGGCCGAGCGGATGGCTTCGTCCAGCAGGGCGGTCTTGCCGGCGGGCACCGGCACGGAAGTGATCTCGAATAACTCGAGAAACTCGTGGATGAGGTGGCGCGTGCCGCCGTACAGCGGCATGGTGTAGACCATCGTGCTGCCGGGGCGCAGGAAGCTGAGGAAGGCGGTCATGATGGCGGCCATGCCGGAGTTGAACACGGCCGCTTTGCGCGCGTCCATCTCCAGCGGCACGATCTGGTCCTCGAGGATCTCGGCGTTGGGGTGCGAGATGCGCGAATAGATCAGCTCGACGTCCTCGCCTTCCTCGGGATGGGCGCGGCCGGTGGTCACGGCGAAGGCGCGTTCGGCCGCTTCGGGGCTGGAGAAGACGTATGTAGAGCTGCGGAACACGGCGGGGCGGGCGGAACCGACGGAAAGGCGCGGGTCAAAGCCGCGGGTCAGCACGGCGGTCGGCGGGCGCACGCCGCGGGCGAAGTCCTTGTAGTGCGGCATACTACCTCCCCTTCGAGTGTAGCGCTAGCGTAAAATGGCGGCTTGGCTGGAGGCGACGGTGGCAAAGCTTGGATTTCTTGGGTTGGGCATTATGGGGTACCCGATGGCGCGGAACCTGCTGCGCGCGGGGCACGAGGTGGCGCTGTGGTCGCACACGGCGGCCAAGGCGCGCGAGTTGGCCGAAGCGGAGAACGGGGTCTTCTGCCAGACGCCGCGCCAGGTGGGCGAATTCGCGGAGTGCGCGTTCGTCTGCGTCGGTGACACGGGGATGTCGGAGCGGGTGATCGTCGGCCCCGACGGCATCCTTGAGGGCGCCAGGCCCGGCGCGGTGGTGGTGGACGCCAGCACGGTCTCGCCCAGCCGCAGTCGGCGCATGGGCGAGCAGTTGGCGGCGCGAGGGGTTCACCTGCTGGACGCCCCTTGCACCGGCTCGCGGCCCGGAGCCGAGGGCGGCTCGCTGACGTTCATGGTCGGCGGCGACCCGGCGGTGTTAGAACGCGTGCGTCCCTGGTTCGAGCCGATGGGCAAGCAGCTCTACTATTGCGGCGCAGCGGGAATGGGGCTGCACGCCAAGCTGACCCAGAACCTGATCCTTTCCAGCATCTTGCAGGCCTTCAACGAGGGGCTGGTGCTGAGCACCAAGGCCGGGGTCGATCCGGAGCTGATGCTGGAGATCCTCAACAACAGCGCGGCCCGCTGCGGGCTGATAGCCTTTAAGGCGCCGTTCGTGTTCCGGCGGGACTTCCAGCCCTACTTCTCGCTAAAGTGGATGCACAAGGACATCGGGCTGGCGATGGAAACAGGCAAGGAGCTGGGTGTGCCGCTTCCGCTGACCGCGCTGACCGAGCAGATGTTCCGGACGGCCCAGGCCACGGGCTACGGCGAGGATGATTTCTGCTCTAGTATCAAGGTGTTAGAGGGGTGGGCCGGAGTCGAGGTCAAGCGGTGAAAAAAAAGATACGGAATTCAGTTGCAATCGCGCCCCCGATATACTATTATTGGAATCAAGCCGGGGAGGGAACTCCCACCAAAGCGAGACTAACCTCTAACATAAAGACCCCTGAAGCAATCCTCCCCGGCACCCCTAAAAGCTCAGCGGTCGGCAGCGGTGTGTGCCGTGCTATCATCGTTGCATCGCCCGCATGAAGAAACTCACAATCCTGGGGTCAACCGGCTCGATTGGCACAAGCACTTTGGATGTAGTCCGGCGTAACGCGGACAGTTTCCAGGTGTTTGCCCTAGTTGCGGGGCGAAACCTGGAACGGTTGGTCCCGCAGGTAATCGAGTTCCGCCCCCAAGTGGTGACGGTGGAGTCGGAGGAGCACCTTCGGGAGCTGCGAGGCCGGCTGGCTGAGGCTGGGCTGCCCCAATCCAGCCAGCCCGAGCTCGGTTTCGGGCGGCAGGGGCGAATCGAGGCGGCCACGGCGCCGGAGGTGGACTTCGTGATGTCGGCCATCGTCGGCGTGGCCGGTCTGGAGGCGACCTACGAGGCGGTGCGCCGCGGCAAGCGGATCGGGCTGGCCAACAAAGAAGTGCTGGTCGCCTGCGGTAGACTGGTAATGGAAGCCTCGCGGGCGGTTGGGACCGAGTTGATCCCGGTGGACAGCGAGCACAACGGGGTACACCAGTGTTTGCGCGCCGGCCAGCGCAGCGAGGTTACCCGCATCATTCTGACCGCCTCCGGGGGGCCGTTCCGCGAAACGCCGAAAGAACTGCTGGCCAGCGTGACCCCGGAGCAGGCCTTGAAGCATCCAACCTGGAGTATGGGCAAGCGGATCACGATCGACTCGGCCACCTTGATGAACAAGGGCTTTGAAGTCATCGAGGCGTGCTGGTTGTTTGGAATGAAACCCAGCGAGGTGGAGGTGGTGATTCACCCCCAGTCCTCGGTTCACGCCATGGTGGAGTTCAGGGATGGCAGCGTGGTGGCCCAGATCTCGGCGACCGACATGCGCATGCCGATCCAGTACGCGCTGAGCTGGCCGGAGCGCGCGGCCGCTCCGGTGCCGCGGCTGGACTGGCAGCAACCTCGCAGTTGGGAGTTCTACCCGCCCGACCCGGAGAGGTTTCCCTTGCTGAAGCTGGCTTATCAGGCCCAGGAGGCCGGCGGCTCGGCCACCTGTGCCTTGAATGCGGCCGATGAAGTGGCGGTCGCGGCCTTCCTGGACGGGCAAATTCCGTTCCCGGCCATCGCCGCAATCGTCGAAGAGACCCTGGGAGGGATGCCACGCCGGGAACCGCGATCGGTGGCTGAAGTTCTGGAGATCGACCGGGAAGCGCGGCGGCTGGCCGGCCAGTTGGCCGGCGCCGGCGCGGTGGCGAGGGTCTAGGCGCCTGTTATGTTACTTTTTGAGAACCTTTGGTGGCTGATCGTCATGATCGGGGTGATGATCCTCGTTCATGAGCTCGGTCATTTCTGTGTGGCCCGCCTTTTCGACGTAAGGATCGATGTGTTCAGCTTCGGTTTCGGGCCGCGCCTGTTCGGATTCCGGCGCGGAGAAACCGACTACCGCTTTTCGCTGATCCTTTTGGGGGGCTACGTCAAGATGGCCGGCGAGCAGCCGCGTGACGAGACCGCCAATGACCCGCGTGCCTTCCTGGCCAAGCCGCGCTGGCAGCGGCTGATGATCGCGGGGGCCGGGCCAGCCATGAACATCGTGCTGGCGGTGACCCTGCTGACCGGGCTGTTCATGGTGAAGCACCAGCGGCCGGCGGACCAGGATCAGCGGGCGGTGATTGGGCACGTATTCCCGGACACCGCGGCCGCCAGGGCCGGCCTGCGGGCGGGCGACCTCATCGTCCGGATTGACGACGCCGGCGATCCCAACTGGGAAGACGTGGTGCTGAAGGAAGTCAGCAGCGCCCAGCGGCCCCTCCAGGTGAAGGTCGAGCGCGAAGGCAAGCAGTTCTGGGTCACCGTCACCCCGGTGATCGAGGAGCGCTCCGGCCTGGGGTTTGCCGGGTGGGCCGAGGACCGGGACGTACAGCTTGCCGACGTGAGTCCTGGCATGCCGGCCGAGAAAGCCGGATTGCGCGCCGGCGACATCCTGCTGACCGTCGAGGGCAAGCCGATCCGATCCGTCTACCGCCTGCACGAGATCGTCCGCGGCACCGGCGGCAAGGAAGTGACCATCGAGTACTCGCGGCAGGAGCGGGCGGCGGCAGTGACCGTCAAGCCGGTCTTCGCCGGCCTGGACGGCCCGCCGCGCTGGATGATCGGCGTCAGCCCGGCGCACCGGCTGATCACCAGCCGGCTTTCCTTTCCCGCGGCGCTGCGGGAGTCGGTGCGGCACAACCTGAAGAATGCCACCCTGATCTACCGGTTTCTGAAGGGGATCATCGAGCGGCGGCTGTCGCCGCGCTCGATCGAAGGGCCGATCGGGATCGCGCGGCTATCCGGCGACGCGGCCCGCGAGGGCGCCCCGGCCTTCTTGGTGCTGATGGCGATAGTGAGCCTGAACCTGGCGGTTTTCAACCTGCTGCCGATTCCGATCCTGGACGGCGGCGTGATCCTGCTGCTGGTGGTGGAGATGCTGCTCGGCCGCGACCTGAGCCTGGCGGTGAAGGAGACCGTCTTCAAGCTGGGCCTGGTCTTCCTGATGGTGGTGGTGGCCTTCGTCCTTTACAACGACATCTCGAAAATGCTGCCGGGGTAGGATAGGCCTCCTGGCCTGTCTACGGTGCTGACAGGGTTGTGGCGGTCGCGGTAGGGATGCCGGTTACCCGGCACCCCCCGCACAGACCCGTGCTGGCGCTACTAACCTCACTTACGCAGTTGGGCGGCGATTTTCAGGCGAAACGGGTCTGGGCCACTACGGCTTGTGAAAGCAAAATCTGTAACCGTTCAGCCCCCCTCTACTGCTGGAGGAGTGAGAGGGCTGGCTGAGCCG
>JBBTDS010000013.1:0-3331 GCA_038060875.1 Acidobacteriota bacterium
GGGTGGTGGGTAGTGGAGGGGCGGGCGTGGCATGATGGGTATTTGATCGAACTCGCGGGTGTCTCCAAAATCTTTGGCGGCAAGCGCCAGGTGGCGGCGCTCCAGGCGATCGACTTGCGGATCGAGCGCGGCGAGATGGTGGCCATCATGGGCCCGTCCGGCTCGGGCAAATCTACGCTGCTGAACCTGATCGGCGGGCTGGACCGGCCGAGCGCGGGCGAGATCCGCATCGAGGGCCGCGCGCTCAACGGTCTGCCCGACGACGAATTGACGCGGGTGCGCCGCGACAAGATCGGCTTCATCTTCCAGTTCTTCAACCTGCTGCCCTCGCTGAACTGCCTGGAGAACGTCGCGCTGCCGCTGCACCTGCGCGGCTGGGCGAAAGGAAAAGCCGAGGTGCGCGCGCGGGAACTGCTGGCGCTGGTCGGGCTCGGCCACCGGCTGGAGCACCTGCCCGAAGAGCTTTCCGGCGGCGAGCGGCAGCGGGTGGCCATCGCGCGGGCGCTCTCGGTCTATCCGCCGATCCTGCTGGCTGACGAGCCCACCGGCAACCTCGACACCCAGACCGGCGCCGAGATCCTCAACCTCATCCGCGAGGTGCACCAGCGGCTGGGCGCCACCGTGCTGGTAGTGACCCACGACCTGAACGTGGCCGGGAGCTGCTCGCGGACCATCAGCCTGCTCGACGGCCGCGTAGCCGGCGACCACCGCAACACCGGCCGGCCATGATCCTGTTCCGCCTGCTGAGCTGGCCTTACCTGCGCAAGCACCGCCTGCGGTGGGCGCTGACCGTGGCCGGCATCGTGCTCGGCGTGGCTGTCTTCGTAGCCATGCGCGCGGCCAATCACACCGTCAGCGCGGCCTTCAGCCGCACGGTGGACCGCATCGCCGGCGCCACCCAGCTCCAGGTCTGGGCCGGCGAGAGCGGCTTCCCGGAAGAGGTGCTGGAGCGCGTGCAGGCGGCCCCCGAGGTCCGCGTGGCCGTGCCGGTGATCGAAGCGGTGGTGGAAAGCGGACTAAAAGGACAGGGCAACCTGCTGCTGCTCGGCGTCGATATGACCGGCGACCGCAGCCTGCGCGACTACGACCTGGAGAGCGGCGAGGAGGCCATCATCGACGACCCGCTGGTGTTCCTCGCCCAGCCGGATTCGCTCATCGTCACCCGGGAATTCGCCGCGCGCACCGGTCTTCAAATCGGCAGCCGCCTCCCGCTCGGCACGATGGAAGGGCCGAAGCAGTTCACCGTCCGCGGCATCATGCGCTCGGGCGGGCTGACGCGGGCGTTCGGCGGCAACCTGGCCATCATGGACATCTACGCCGCCCAGGCGGTGCTCGGCCGGGGCCGGCGGTTCGACCGCATCGACCTGGCCCTCCAGGAGGGCGTGACCTTGGAGAAGGGGCAGGCGGTGTTGAAGCAGCGGCTGGGAGGGGGCTTCGATGTCGAGCCGCCCTCGGCCCGCGGCCAGCACTTCGAGGCGCTGACGGCGACCTTTTCTATGTCCCTGAATATTTCCAGCCTGTTCGCGCTGCTGGTGGGGATGTTCATCATCTACAACTCGTTCGCCATCGCGGTGACGCAGCGGCGCTCCGAGATCGGGATCCTGCGCGCGCTGGGGGCGACGCGGGCGCAGGTGCGCGCGCTGTTCCTGGGCGAGAGCGCGATCGCCGGCCTCGCCGGCTCGGCGCTGGGGATTGCGGGCGGTGTGCTGGTGGCGCGCGCGATCGCAACTTACCTCAGCCGGCTCAGCGAGCAGGTCTTTGGGGTGGCGCAGGTCATCGAGCAGACCGAGGTGGACCCGGCGCTGGTGGCGTGGGCAATGGCGACCGGCGTTCTGACCAGCATGGTGGCCGCCTGGATTCCGGCCCGCAACGCGGCCCGCGTCGATCCGGTGCAGGCCTTGCAGAAGGGGAAGTACCAGGTGCTTTCGGCGGGCGAAAACCGCATCCGCCGCTGGGCCGCGGCGGCGCTGGCCGCGGTCTCGGCGGGCTGCCTGCTGCTGGGCCGCTCCGCTCTGGTCTTCTACGCGGGCTATGCGGGGGCGGTGCTGACCGCGTTGCTGCTGGCTCCGGCGCTGGCGCTGTGGCTGGCGCGGGCGCTGCGGCCGGCCCTGCGGTGGTTCCGCCCGGTGGAGGGCGCGCTGGCGGCCGACAGCCTGATCCAGGCGCCGCGCCGCACCTCGGCCACCGTCTCGGCGTTGATGCTCTCCCTCGCCATGGTGATCGGATTCGGCGGGGTCGCGCGCTCCGTCTACGACTCGATGGAGGAGTGGGTTCGGACTGCCCTGAACCCCGACCTGTTCCTGACGCCGTCGGCGGACATTGCCAACCGCACCTTCGTTTTTCCCGTCTCCATCGCCGGCGAAGTCGAGCGGATCGAAGGCGTGAGGGAGATCCAGCTTGTGCGCAGCGCGCGCGTGCGCTACCGTGGCAGGCCGGTGCTGGTGGTGTCGGTGGAGATCGACCGGATAGCACGGACGGCGCGCCGTCCGACCATCGCCGGCGATGCCGACAGGATGTACCGGCTGGCCGCGGCCGGCGAGGCCGCGATCATCTCGGACAGCCTCTCCGGGCTGTGCGGGCTGCGCCTTGGCGAGGTGCTCGAGCTGCCGACGCCCAACGGGCTGCTACGGTTGCCCGTGGCCGGCATCGTGCGCGATCATTCGGACCCGCAGGGAAGCGTTCTCATCGACCGCTCGGTCTACCGGCGCTGGTGGAGCGACGATTCCATCAACGTGATCCGGCTGTACGTGAAGCCGGGCGTTTCGCCGGCGGAGGTGACGCGGCGGATCTACGAGCGGTTCGCCGGCCAGCGCCGCCTGTTCGTGCTGACCAACCGCGACCTGCGGCAGTACATCCGCCAGCTCACCGACCAGTGGTTCGGGATGACCTACAACCAGATCGCGGTGGCGATCCTGGTGGCCGTGCTGGGCATCGTGAACACGCTGATCGTCTCGATCACCGACCGGCGCCGCGAGCTGGGCGTGTTGCAGGCGGTGGGCGGGCTGCGCGGCCAGGTGCGGCACACGGTGTGGCTGGAAGCGCTGAGCATCGGGGCGATCGGCCTGGTGCTTGGCCTGGCCCTCGGCGCGGTGAACCTGTATTACTCGCTGGAATCGGTGCACCGCGACCTGGGCGGCATGCGGCTCGACTATGTGTATCCGGCGCCGATCGCGCTGCTGCTCGTGCCGGTGATCCTGGCGGCCGCGCTGGCGGCGGCGCTGTGGCCGGCCGAGGCGGCGGTGCGCGGCTCGCTGGTGGAGGCGTTGGAATATGAGTAGGCTAGGAGTCTGTCGGAGTGAAATCTTTCTGAACGCGCAAAGCGCGGCCTCAT
>JBBTDS010000014.1:0-2248 GCA_038060875.1 Acidobacteriota bacterium
TCCACCAGCTCTCCGAGCGCCCAGTCGTTATTGGCCACGCAGGCCGTCGGCGTGTCGGTGTCGCGCAGGTCCGGCAGGCGGAACTTGGGGCTGACGTGCCCTAACAGCCCGGCGATGCCCACCGATGATGTAGATGACGTGCCTGAGGGGCGAGCCGGCGTACAGCGACCGGCCGTCAGGGGAGACCGCCAACGACGCCGGGCGCCAGGCCGCCGGGACATGGCCGTGGAAATCACCTCCAGCCGCCGCATCGTCCGGGTGTCAATCACGCTCCCAAAGATCCCGACAGATCGGCAGCCTCAAACCTGTTTTGGGATATATCCGGTTTCGGGTTTACGCTTGGGCTGCGTGCCCAGTTCCATCCACACGCGGGAGTACGATCGCTTCCGCGCACTGCTGATCGACCTAAGGAAGAGGGCTGGTCTGAGCCAAGCTGAGCTCGCAAAGCGGCTGGCAAAGCCCCAATCCTTCGTCTCGAAGTTCGAACGTGGCGAGCGGCGGCTTGACGTGATCGAGTTCAAAACCGTGGCCGAGGCCCTCGGGATCGATCCCCTTCGGCTTCTACGCCGACTTTACACGGAGGCCCGGTGAAGATCGTCGCCGTCCATACTCTCATAAGTGTCGGCTCGTACGCGAAGTCACGACACTGGCGGCAGGCGAGGGACGAGATACGCACGGCCGTGCGTTCCTGCGAGTGGCCCCCTGGCAGCGGCTCGTTCACCATCTACCCTGAGAGCGGCAAGAAGAGGGGCGAAGGTAACGGCGTGAAGCCCATCCGCTACCGGTTCGTCGCGGATCTCGAATCCCGCGGTTGGGAGATCGGCGGACCCGCGAAGAACGCTCTCGGCAAGGGCTTGGGCGCTTTCGACGCGGTGATCGCCGGCCCGGAAGGTCCGATCGTCGTGGAGTGGGAGACCGGCAACGTCTCTTCCAGCCACCGCTCGATGAACAAGCTGACGATGCTGCTCGCGGACGGAGTCATCGCGGCAGGCACTCTTGTGGTGCCCTCACGTGCACTCTACGTCTACCTCACCGACCGCATCGGGAACGTCAAGGAACTCGAACCATACTTCCGCCTGTGGCAGT
Source organism: Acidobacteriota bacterium (assembly GCA_038060875.1). Classification (GTDB taxonomy): domain Bacteria; phylum Acidobacteriota; class Terriglobia; order Bryobacterales; family Bryobacteraceae; genus JBBTDS01. The sequence goes on from JBBTDS010000014.1 coordinate 1,087, forward strand.
CGGTTCCCTGCCGGAAGGGGGTCCTTGAGATCGTGGTGATCGAACACGACGCGACCAGCATGAAGGTCCCCAAGATCCCGAAGGGCACGGAGGGACGCGCTCTGAATTGACTTAGCCCTCGACGAAATCGCCGTTCTTGTGGCTGTGGATCTCGCCGCTTTCGAGCCGCTCGACAATCTCCCTGGCGAAGTCAATCTCAACCCCAAGCCACCGCCGGCTCTTCTTCTCGCAGACCGCGAACGTGGTTCCGCTCCCGCCGAAGGGGTCGAGAACGATCTCCCCCGGCACCGTGGACAGCTCGACCACCCTGTCGAGGATCTTCGTGGAGAGCGCATTGGCGCGCCTGTCCTTCGACTTGAACTTCCAGTGACGCACAGGCGGTATATCCGTCCAGACGTCCTTTAGGTTCACGCCGTCGGGGTTCATTGCGTCCCTGTGCCCGCCGTAGTCTTTCACCTCGCCGCCGCAGTGCCGACAGGTCAGTATGGGAGTCCTGATGCGCCGGAATGTCTTCGGTTTTCCCTTAGAGTAGTAGAGCAGGCTATAGTGGCTCGGATGCAGCCGTCCTGGGATCGGCAAGCAGGCGCTGATCTCGATGGCGATCCAGTGGCGGAACATCATCCCTAGCTCCGTCATATAGCCGCCGAGGAGAATGTTCCACTTCGGCAGGTTGTACAGGAAGAACGCCCCCCCCGGCTTCAGAGTTCGGCAGCACTCTCTGATCCATCCCTTGCACCAGCTCAGGTATTCATCATCAGGGAGCTCGTCGTGGCTCCGGCTTCCATACTCCTTGCCGAGGTTGAAGGGCGGATCGGCGAAGACCGTGTCAACGGTCCCGTCTTTGAGGAATGGCAGCACCGCCATGCAGTCGTCGGAGTAAAGCGCGCCAAGCGCCGAGACATAGAACGGCTCTGACGCGCCGTCCTTCATGAACGGCGCCGGGTCGAACTGGGTTTCGTCCCACTTCAGGGACGGCTGCCGGACCAAAGACATCGTGCCAACCATCATTCTAAGCCATCGGCGGTCTCCCGTGAACGCCGAATACCCCAGGACCGCTCGCAGGGGTAGCGAGGTATGAGCCAGTGTCGTGCCAAACCGCTTCTGGATGTCTGCGGCTGCGGCCACCAACGCTCTGGTGGCATGTTTCGGAGAGGCGAATACG
>JBBTDS010000015.1:0-22054 GCA_038060875.1 Acidobacteriota bacterium
AGGCCAGCAGGGTTTCAACAGTCGAAACGGGTCGAAGGTCCGGCGCATTGGCACGGGATAACAGCCAAGGTTCCTGCAACGGGCACTGTAACCTGCACCATCTGAGGCAGATCGAGTTCTTGGACACTACGGGAGTGGGCGCTGCGGTTCAAATAGCGCGCACGCGACCTTCGATGCGCGATTCGATGCGTTTGGACTTGGCCGCGTAGCCGTACAGGGCCAGGGTGAAGGGCACGTTGGTGGTCTGGTATTCGATCTTGCGGAAGCGGCCCGCGAGCAGCATGGTCTCGCGCTCGACTACCTGTCCTTCCAGCACCACCGTGTAGACGCGGTCCGGGACCAGGCTGCTGGAGACGATGCGCTTGCCCGCGCGATCGAACGTGTACCGCATGCCGGAGACCTGCACCAGGCGGTCTCCGGCAGCCACGTTCGCGGCCAGGATTTCGGCGATGTCGCGCCCGCTCCATCGCACCGTGACCAGGTACTGATCGAACGGACGGCTGCACTGAATCAGGTCGATCACGTCCACCGCGCCGGCGGGAATGGGCAGGCCGCGGTAGTGCATGCGGTTGTAGAGAGCGATGTCGACTCCGGTGGCCGCACGCATGGCGTCGGCGATCCAGTTGGCGAGCGGAGATTCGTCGCCTTGAATATCCAGGGCTCGCGGTGCATGCGCCACCGGATGGTTCCGCCAGCCGGTGAGGGAATACGGGCGCCGCGGGCGGGGCCGGCCGCCGATGGGAAGTTCCTGTTCCGCCGTGAGCGCGCCTTCGAAGGCGAGATCCCCGTTCACTTCTACCCGCACGGGGCGGGTGAGGTCGAAGACTTCGCCGTCGGGCAGGAAGACAAGTTCGCCCACGTTTTCCACGTCGAAGATGGCGCGATTGCCGTCCGCGCGCGCCCTCACCACGGCCATTTTGCCCGGCTCCGCAATGGACTCCACCGAACTCCACCATGCGCGGCCGTGCAGCGGGGTATCCACCTCGAAAACGTACTCGCGCGGGTGCGCCGTGCGGCGCTGCTCGAGCAGCCAGCGCACCACCGCATCCAGATGTTGGATCGGACCGAAGTGGCCCTCGCCCGGCGCCTCGGTGAAGCGCATGGGGCAGTGGAGCGCGCGCATGCGCTCCACGCCCACGGCCACGCCCACGCGGTAATACTCCTCGTCCGTCGCGCCGCCGATCCACCAGAACGGCACGTGGCCGGCATTAGCCGCGAGCCAGGGGAAGCTGTAGGGTGCGGCCAGCGGAGCCGAGGCGGCGAAGATGTCGGGATGGTGCAGCGCCAGGTATGCCGACCCGCTGCCGCCCATGGAGTGGCCGGTGAGGTAAATACGGTCCCCGTCCACGCGGTACTGCCGGCGCACCTCCTCCAGCGTGCGGAAGAGTTCGTATTCCCCCACGCCGCGGTACTCGGTCTTGCCGCGCGCGTAGGGGCTCACCACGATGGCGCCGTACTTCTCCGCCGCGGCGTTGATGGCGCCAGGGCCGTAGCGCGCGTCGTCGAAGAAGACATTCTGATTGCTGCTGGTGCCGTGCAGGGCGAAGATGAGCGGCCAGGGGCGGCTGCCGTCGTAGGAGGTGGGGACGAACAGCCGGTAAGGCTGCTCGGCGCCATCCACTTCGGAGCGGTAAGTGGGAACCACCTGGATGCGCCCCAGTTCGTACCAGCCGTCCTCCCGGCGGCCCGCGATGGCCAAGCGGATGGCGGGCTTGCCGGTGAACGGATCGAGCAGCGCGAGGTCCAGCGCGTACTCCCCATGCGGCATGTCCGGCGGCACGAACACGACGCCATCGTAGAGGTTATCGCCGGGCAGCCAGCCGCGGATATCGGCGCCGGTGGTGAGCACCTCGGTGCGTTTGCCGCGCAGCCGCAGAGCCAGCGGAAAGCGCCGGTAGGCTGGCGCCACGCCCTTGTTCTCCCACCAGGAGGTGAACGCGAGCCTGGCCCGCGGCGCCGCAGCCGCCGGGAAGGTGAACTTCCGCAGCACGAAGCGATAGCCCATGCGCTTGAGCCACCGCTCCACGTTCGGGCGCCACTCGGGCGGCACCGCGGAGGACTTGGCGTTGAACGAAGAGATGTGCCACTTCAGCGACTGGTCGATGATGTAGTCGATGTCGAAGCCTTTGTCCTTCCAGTCCCCGATAACGCCGCACACTTCCATGCTGACCGGCGCACGGCGCCAGGCGTCGGCCACGCCATAGCGGATGATCTGCTGCGGGTACCAGTCGAGCATGTGGGACCACTCGGGACTTCGCATCCCCATGTTGCCGAGGCAGTCCACACGCCAGCCCACATCCCTGCGGCCAAGCGCATAGCCATTGGTCTTCTCGTCGGCAAGCTGCATGAGAAGTGGAGTCTTGGGGAAGGCTTCGAGGTAGGCGTCGATAAGCGCCGCGCGCGTGGCATCGCGCAACCGTTCCGAGCCGGCGCCTTCACCCCACGCCGCTACGATAGAGACGTCCACCGCCTCGAGATCGGGGCGCCCGTCGTAGCGCTTTCCGAGAGCCCTCACAAGATCCCCGAAGTGCTTCGCGTAGCGCGGATCTTCGGGGTCCACGAGCCACTTCGGCAGGGCCAGCTTCCGCCAGGGGCCGACCATCTGCCGGTACCAGGGCGGCACGTCCGCAGCGACTCCTTCGACGCCCTGGTAGGCCACCGCGTCCTCCTCCGTGCGGCCGTGCGGCGCGACGCGCAGCATCAGGGTCTGGCCGCGCTCGCGGGCGGTCTGCAGGGCTTGATCGATCGACTCCCATTGATAGCGGCCCTTCTCGGGCTCGAGGAACTTCCAGTAGATGCGCCAGTAGGCGATGGTGGTCGGCGGATGGCCGGGATTTTCCAGGCTCCCGGTGAACGGCTGGTAGGCGATCGGCAGGCCTTCGGTCCATCCGCGACCTTCGTTCAGGCGGTCGCCGTTGAACCGCTGGAAGGTCATGAAGCCGATGCCGGGGTTCAGCAGGACGTCGCCGATCTCCTTCGGCCGGACGACGACGTCCTGCGCCAGCGCCACCCCGGCGGAGAGCGCGGCGAGCGCCTGTGCTATCAAGACACCTCCGCGCCCAATGGCGGCGCCCGGCGCGCGCCGGCCTCGGTGGCCACCGTTCAAAACCGCACCACCAGCGCGAACTGGATGGTGCGCGGCAGCGCTTTGGTGGCGGTGACCACGCCGAAGGTCGAACTTGTCGGGCTGGTGTCGGGAGCCTCGAATACCGGGTGGTTGAGCGCGTTGATGGACTCGGCGCGGAAGTCGAGGCTGAAGCGCTCGGTCAGTTTCGTCTTCTTGATGGCCGACAGGTCCAGGTAGTTGATGGGGTCCGAGCGCAGACCCGAGAAAACGGAAGGCTGCGTGCGAACGTTCGAGGCGAGCTGCCTCCGCGAGTCGCGCTCGAATCCTTCGGTGTTGAACCAGCGCTGGATCGTTCGCCGGCTGGCCGGAAGGACGATGTTACGCGCGTCCCCGTAATAGATGAAGTTCCCGAGCCCCAGCGGCTCGCCGCTCTGCCGCTGGAAGATGCCTTCCAGTTGCCAGCCTTCCAGCAGCTTGCCGGCCGGGCCGCCGAGGCGCGAGGCGAACCGGCGGCCGCGGCCAAACGGCAGCTCATAGATGCCGTTGACGACCACGCGGTGGGTGCGGTCATTCGGAGAGACGCGACGCTCCGGCGCCGGATCCATCGCGTTCAGGAACGAGATGGCCTCCATGTTTTTCGACCAGGTCCAGGAGCCCATCACGGTGTAGCCCCTCGAGAAACGCTTCTCGATGCGCGTCTGGAGCGAGTGGTACCAGGAGTATCCGTCGTTGGTCTGCATGCTGATGCCGGTAAAGTGCGGGTAAGGGCGGAGCAGCGTGGAAACCGATACCCGGCTGCTCGACAGCCCGGTTCCGGGGAGCAGCGGATAGAAGGGGTTCGGCACCTGGGTGCTCAACCGGTCGATGGTAGGTTGGTCGCGCACCGGCGACCGGCTGAGGAACGCCACCGGCGTCCCGTCCAGCTCGCGGCTGACGAGCATCGCCGTGCCGCGGCTGCCGACGTAGTTGATGTCGGCGACGAAGTCAGAGATCAGTTGCCGCTGGAAGCCGGCCGACCAGCGCTGGTTATAAGGTGTTCTCGGCCTGGAATTGAAGAAGCTGATCCCGCGGCCGAGAAAGGTGGCGATCCCGTCCCGGTTCCCCGCCGGCTGTTGGAGCCTCCCCTCGGGAACGGGATTCGCCAGGGTCGCCTGGTAAGTGACGCCGTTATCCAGCGTGGGGATGATGGAAGTCGTCTGACTGTATCCGGTCTGGATGGGGGTGCGGGTGGTGATGCCCAACTGGTCGAAGAAGACGCCGTAACCGGCGCGCAGCACCGTCTTCGGATTGAGGGAGAAGGCGAGCCCGATTCTCGGTGCGAAATTGTGTCCCGGGGCCTCCCAGAGTCCGCGCGGCTGGCCGCCGGCGCCGGCGTACGTCAGCCCTCCCTTCGCTTTGAACTGGCTCACCGGAACCTCGAGGATCGGACTCCGGGCGTAGTTGGCGAGGGCGGCCGCTTCAATCGGGCTCGCCACCGCGAAGTCGAACCCGCGGACGCTGCGGTTGTAGCGTTCGACCACCGGACCTTCATACTCGTAGCGCAGGCCAAGGTTGACGGTGAGCCGGCGGGTGAGCTTCCAGTCATCGTGGAGGAAAGTCCCGAAGTAGCGGGTCCTGGCGGCGTAGCTGTCGTTGAGATCGACGCCCCCGCCATCCACCACGCCCATGAGCAGGCCGGCGAGACCGGTCCCCCGCGGCGCCGACGGCGAGTTGTCGAACGGCCCGTTGAAGTATCCGCCAAACGTGTACCTGCCGGCGCGGCCGCCGAGGCTGAACACGTTGGCGAGGTAGACGCGGAAATCAGCGCCGGCGCGCAGACTGTGCCGCCCCTGGGTGCGCGAAACGCTGCCGAAAAGGGAATGGATGTCGGAAAAGTTCCCGTCGGGATTCTCCGTATTCAGGCCCTGGTAGCCGCTCGGGGAAATTCGGGGAAACACCAGCGCCATCGGGGCAATGCCCTCGGTAATCCACTTGGGAAGGCCGAGGCTGGCCGGATCGAACCCGCGCGTCTCCAGATCGTGAATGGAGATGAACCGCGTGTAGCCGCCACGAGCATTGATCACCGTTTGAGGGTTCACCGCGTATACGTAGTCGAGCGCGCCCCCACGGTTCTTGTAGTAAAGGTTGTTTCCCGAGGCCTTGGGGAAGTAGTGGCGGTACGGTCCCTGGAGCCGCTTGCTCGCCACCACGCGGCCGAAGATCCTCTGCCGGTCGGTGAGGGCGTGATCGGCGCGGCTGCTGATGCTGTAGTAACGGTCGGGCTCGGCCTTGCCGTAAAAGTAATTGGCCCCGCCATCCGCGGACCCCGGCTGGTTCGGCGGCGGATAGTGGTCCACGATCTTGGCGCCGATGGAGCTGATGCGGCTTGAGGGAATGACGTTGCCGGGCAGCGGCTGGCGGCTCAGGCGCCCGGTCCCTAAGTCTCGGGTAGTGAACGGATCGTAGAGCTGGTACTGGGCGCCCAGCGCGAGCAGGCTCGACAAATCGCCGGTCCGCGTCGGCACTGTCGGTATCGTGAGGGCACGCACGTCTTCGAGCACGTTGTGCCGGATGCCCTCATAACCGAAAAACCAGAAGGTGCGGTCCTTGCGCAGGGGGCCGCCGGCCGTGCCGCCCCAGCGGTTGAACGTGGAGGCGGGCCTCGGCAGCCCCGCCTTGTTGTTGAAGAAGAGGTTGGAGTTCAAGGCCCGGTTCTGGAGGAAGTGGTAGAACGAGCCGTGCAGCCGGTTGGTCCCCGACTTCAGGCTGACGTTCACCCAGGCGCCCGAGGAATGCCCCTGAGAGGCATCGTAGCTCGCGGTCTCCACCTTGTATTCCTGGATGAACTCGACCGACGGCGTGTAGGCCGAGACCCTGCGCCAGGTGTCGGCGACGCCGTCGAGCTGGAACTCGATGCTTTGGCGCTGCGACCCGTTGACCGAGGTCTCGGCGGCCGCGCTGTCGAACGGCCGTGTCCAGGCCACGTTGCCCGAGAAGGTCACGCCGGGCGTCAGCAGTTCCAGCATGAACGGGTTGCCGTGGACGAGCGGAAGGTCCGAGATGCGGCGGTTGTCGATCACGGTGCCCAGCGAGCTGCTGGCCGTCTCCAGCAGGGGAGCGCCGGCTTCGACCACCACTCGCTCGCTGACCTGGCCGACTTCGAGGACGATGTCGAGCGACATGCGGTCGTTCACGCGGACGCCAACGCCGGCCCGCTCGAAACGCTTGAAGCCCTGCTTTTCGACGGTCACGGTGTACTGGCCTGGGAGAAGAAAATCCAGCGTGTAATTGCCTTGCGCATTGGTTTCGGCCCGCGCGGCCACGTTGGTGGCCACGTTGACCGCCCGCACCGCGGTTCCGGGGATAACGGCGCCGCTGGGGTCCGTGACCAGGCCCGTGATCAAACCGCGATCGCCTTGTCCGCGGCATGGCCACGCCAACAGAAGCGCCGCGAAGCCGCACAAAACAGCTCGCCGCATCATCATGCCTGCCCTCCTTCGTGATGATCGATACTATGTAATCTATGGATGGAAGTCAAGGAGAAGACCGAAGCATGCGCCGCAGGGATTTTTTCGCCAGTCCATTGATCGCCACGGCCGGCGTTAGCTCGGCCGCTTCGCCGGCGCGGATCGAGAGCCGCCACTTGAAGCTCGAATACGATCTGAGCTCGGGCCGGGCCAGCCTCTTCACCGCCAAGGGCTCCCCGCTACTGTTGAATGCGACCGCGGCGGCCGTGTTTGCCGCCGGCGAGCGCCTCGCTTGCGACACGAGCTACGCTCGCAGCAGCCGCCTGGACAAGTCGGACGCGCCCGGCATCGAGGGCGAACAACTGGTGGTGATCTGCACCGACCGCGGCCGTACGCTGGACCTGGAGTCCCGCATCACCCTGTTAAAGGACCGGGCCGGGGCGGTGTTCGAGCTCGTGCTGAGCAACGTCTCCCGCCAGGAGCTGGTAGTCCGCCGCGCCGAGCCGCTCCGGGCGCTGCTGGACGAAGACGCCGGCTGCTACTTCAGCGCGCGGCAGGCGCTGACGCACGGCTACATGCACCACGATCCGGGCGGGCTGATGGACCTGGGCCGGCCGCACCGCGAGTTCGCCAGCTTCTGGAACGTCGCGCTCCACAACCCCAGCGCGACCCTGGTCCTTGGCCACCTCGACAACACCGACGCGGAGGGCCAGGTGGCCGGCGGCGGCCAGATGACGCGGGGCGGGCCGAGCAGCCAGGTGGGCATCAGCCTGGTGGCGCGCTCGTTGTACGGCCGCTGTTTCGTCTTGAAGCCCGGCGCCAGCGTGAGCTCCGGCCGCGTGCTCCTGCTGCTCTCCGCCGACCCGTTTGCCGCCCTCGAACACTACGCCGAGACCTGTGGCCGCCTGCGCCAGGTGAAATTCAACCCGATCATCAACGGCTGGTGCTCGTGGTTCTACACCCACCTGACCGCCACCGAGGAGGAGCAGATCGCCAACGCCGAGTTCATCGCCCGGCGCCTGAAGCCTTACGGCATGGAGTGGGTGCAGATCGATGACGGGTATCAGCGCGCCTTCGGGGACTGGGAGGCAAACGAACTGTACCCGCACGGCATGAAGTGGCTGGCCGCCAGGATCGGCGAAATGGGCCTCAAGCCCGGAATCTGGATTGCCCCTCACGTCATCTCCGAGGACACCGACGTCGCCAGGCGTCATCCCGAATGGCTGCTGCACGACGCCAAGGGCAACATCCAGCGGACGGGAAGCTCGCGTCCGAAAGCATCACTTTCGCTCGACGTCACGCATCCGGGCGCGCGCAAGTGGCTGTTCGAGCTGTTCCGGACCATCCGCCACGACTGGGGCTACCCGTTCATCAAGCTGGACTTCCCCGGCTGGACGATCCTGGCCGCCGAAAAATACTACGATGCCGGCCTCAGCAAGGCGCAGGCCTACCGGCTGTTCTTGAAGACGGTGCGCGACGCGGTCGGGCCGGATTGCCACCTCCTGGACTGCGGTCCGGGATCGACCGGCGTCGGGCTGGTGGATAGCATGCGCGTCGAGCAGGACTCGGGGCGTCTGAACTGGCATCATTACGCGAAACGGTTCAACAGCAACGCGCCGTCCATGGCGGTCCGCTACTACTTCCACCAGCGGGCGTGGATCAACGACGCCGACCACCTGGGCCTGGCGCTGATGACCGTCCCACAGGCGCAAGCGGCGGCCTCGATTATCGCCCTCTCCGGCGGCACCGTGATCTCGGGCGACCGGCTGTTCCAGCTCGACCCGCTGCGGCTGGAGATCCTCAAGAAGATCCTGCCGGCCTACGGCCAAGCGGCGCGCCCGCTGGATTTGTTCGAGAAAGCCTATCCGGAGGTGTTCGCGCTTCCCGTCCGGCGGGAGTTCGAGACCTGGCTCGTCCTGGCGTATTTTAACTGGGACGAGAGCGCGCAGGTTACCCGCGAGCTCGACCTGGCGCGGGCGGGGCTGGCGGCGGAGAAGACGTATCTCGCCTACGATTTCTGGTCGCAGCGCCTGATCGCCGAGGCGACGCGCAGGTTGGAGTTGCAGCTCGAACCGTCCTCGGTGCGATTGCTGGCGCTGCGGGAGAAGTGCGGCGTTCCGCAACTGCTGGGCACGGACCGGCACTACTCACAGGGCGGCGTCGAACTGGAGAAGGTGCGCTGGGACACCGCTTCGCGCGTGCTCTCGGGCACGGCGCTCGGCGGACGCGGCACTTCATGGAAGCTCGCGATTTACGTTCCGGGTGGCTACCGGTGGGTCGAGGACGATCCCGGGCACTTCCACGACTACGGCCAGTATTCCGGCATCCAGATGGAGCCGGATGTTCTGCGGGCGCACCTGGACTTTTCGGCAAGCCAGCGGGTCGATTGGTCATTTCGCTTCAAAACTTGAGCGGGAGCGCGCGGCTGGACGTTGGCGCAGGCCACGGGGCTACTCGCGCGCTACCAAGCCACCCTCAGCGTCAGTTGCAGCACCCGCGGCGCGTTGGCCGAGGTCTGCGTCAGGATGATGCCGCTGCCCGAACTGGGCTGGCCCAGCCCCGGCATATTCAGCACGCTGAAGAAATCGGCGTTGAGCCGCACCTTGACCCGCTCGGTGATGAGCACGCTCTTGAACAGCGAGGCGTCCAGGCCCCAGCTCCGTGGGCCCGGCAAGAACTGGTTGCGCCAGGGGTGCAGGTTTTTGTCGTAATTGACGCGCTGCGCGGTGCCATCCTTGAGCGTGACCAGCACCGAGTTGCTGTCGTAGTAGGGCGCGTTCGGGTCACCGGGTCTTCCACCGTCGGCCGGAATCGGGATGATCGGCTGCTGCGACGGTTTGTAGCTCGCGGGCACGCCCATCACGCCATTGGGGTTGCCTCTGGCGTCGTAGCTGTTGATGCGGTTGGCCGGGATGTAGCCGTTGTACCAGAGGTAGCCCTGGTAGCACCGCCCGCTGCGGCAGTCCTCGATGGGATACTTCTTGCCGTAGATCTCGAGTTTGTCGAATTGGCCCCAGTTGCCCGTGGGCAGCGTCCAGTAGTTGCTCTGGACGGCGCCGAAGCCGGCAAGCTGCCAGCCGCCGATGATGCGGTCCAGCACGCCGCCCGCGTTGCCGAACAGCTTCTTGCCCCTGCCGAACGGGAGATCCACGATCCAGTTCCAGCGCACGCGGTGCTTGGGGATATCCCGGTCGCGCCGGTAGTTGATGAACCGGTTGCGCTGGCCGTAGTCGGTGGGAACGGCGCCGGGCATGTACACGTTGGGCTCGCTCATGAAATCGTCGTTGTAGCTGTCGCCGCCGGCGCGGAAGGAGTTACTCATCAGGTAGAAAAACTGGAAGCCCACGCCGTTCGCGTACCGGCGCTGCACTTCCAGTTGGATGCCGTTGTAGTTGGTGAAGCCGGTCTTGGTGTACTCGTTGATGTCACCGTAGGTGACCTGGTCCCAGCCGCGGCGCGCCACGGCCGAGTACTCCCCGCGGGGCAGCGGCAGCCCGGTGGTCACGAACCAGATGTACTGGTTCGGCGCTTCGTTGTAGACGTGGTACTGGTCCAGGTGGCGGCCCGCATTGCCGACGTAACCGGCGCGCACCACCGTGTTGGCGATGAACTGCCGCTCCAGCATCAGATTCCACTCATAGGCCTTCGAGACGGGCTGGTCGGGAGTGAAGTAGTCGATGCGCATCCCGCCGCGGGTGGTTATGGCCGGGACGTTCGGGTCGAACAGGTCGGCGCTGTTCACGCCCGCGATGATGGTGGGCGCCGAGCGCAGCGCCCAGTTCGGCAATCCGTCGGGGCTGTCCACCGAGCTGGTGAAGGTCTTCGAGTACGCGGCGAAGGTGGGCGGGTCGCGCCGCATGCGGGCGTTGAACGTCCGCAGCGGAATGTTGAAACCGTAGACGGAGTAACCACCGCGCAGGACGGTGGCGCGACGGCCGGAATCGAGCCGGTAGGCAAACCCGAGCCGCGGGTAGAACTCCCAGGGGTGCGAGTAGACCAGGGTCGCGGGCAAGCCCGCCTGCTGGGCGGTGATGAACTTGACGCCGATGTCCGTGTAGCTCTTGACGATGCCGGGCGTGGACGCGCCCAGCCGGTACATGTTCTCCAGGCTGGCGCCGGTGACGATCGCGCGCTGCTTCGGATCAAACCCGATCAGCAGGTTGTGCTTCTCGCGGTAGGCCGGGAAGAACTGCCAGCGCAGCCCCAGGTTAAGGGTCAGGCGCGAATTCACCTTGAAACTGTCCTGGAAGTAGGCCCCGTACTCGCGCGCGCGCATCACGAACCAGCCGCGGTTGAACTGCGCCGAGTACGTGCCGGCAAGGCCGAGGAAGAGATTAGCCGCGTCGTGGCCGGTGCGCGGCAGCGCGGTGTACGCCGACCCCGACGACGGGTCGATCAACCCGGTGGCGCGGCTGGTGAAGCTGTGGCTGCCCTGCGCGAACTGCTGGTCGGACAGCGCGTCGAGCATTTCGTGCCTGAAGCGGCCCCCGAACTGAAGCTCGTGCCGGCCCTTTACCTGGGTGAAATTCTGATCGAGGTGGAAGGTCTGGGTGATGCTGTTGCGCCGGTTCTGGTTCACGTAGGTCATGCCGAAGCCCATGTTGTTCATGTACGGCAGGTCGATCTTCTTCAACGGGTTCGGGAGCCCCAGCATGGTGGCGTAGTCCTTGGGCTGGAGGTTGGAGAACACGGCCCAGTCTTCGCCCGAACCGGTGGCGATGGTCTCGCTGAAGAACGTCGGCGAGAAGGTGTGGGTCCAGGAAAAGACCCCGGTGTCGTCGCGCACCGGGTTGAACGTGACGTTGCCGGATTCGTCCAACAGGACCGGCGAGCCATTCTCGCCGGACTGGTACTTCGAGAACGAATTGCCGTGCGTGAAGCGGACGAACAACTGGTCGCGGTCCGTGAGCCGGTGGTCGATGCGCACGGTTTCGGTGTGCTCCAGGCGGTTGTTGACGGCTGGGCCGAAGTAGTTCGCGGACACCATCGGGTTCACGTCGGGCAAAGTGGGCACGGGCGTGACGCTGTACAGGTGCTTCGCCAGGGGGCTAAGACGGCGAATGGGGATAACGTTGTTCGGATAGGGCTGGCGGTTCCACCTGGCGTCGGTGGTCCAGGGGTCGTAGAGGGTGGTCTTGCGGCCGGCGGAGTCTACCAGGCCGCTGAAGTCGCCCTGCCGCATGGCCATCGTCGGCATGGTGACGCTGGTGGTGGAGGCGGAGAGGTTGCGGTAGGCCTCGTAGGCGAAGAAGAAGAAGGTGCGGTTCCTGCCGTTGTAGATGCCGGGCAGGTAGACGGGGGCCCCCAGCGAGGCGCCGAATTCGTTGCGCACCAGGTGGGGCGGCTTGTCGTAGTAGTCCTGGCGGCGGCGCGCCACGCCCATGCCGCTGTTGCGGTTGGTTTCAAACACCGCGCCGTGGATCTGGTTCGAGCCGCTCTTGGTGGTGACGATGGTGGTGGCCGGGCGGGTCGCTTTGGCCGACGAGTTGTTGGTTTCCACGCGGAACTCCTCGACGCTGTCCAGGCCCGGCGGGCGGCGGGAGATGTCACCGGTATCGCGGTTCTCCAGCATCGCGCCGTCCTGCGTGAATTCCATCGAGGACTTGCGCATGCCGTAGACCCGCGGCGCGGTGTCGCCGCCCTCGAGGCCAGGGGTCGTCCGCATGACCAGCGATTGCAGGAAGCGCCCGTTGAGCGGCAATTGCTCGATGCGCTCCCGCTCCAGGATGTTGCCGAGGGTGGCGCCGGTGGTGGTGACCAGCGGGGTGACGTCGCCGGCCACGGTGATCTGGGTCGTGGCCGCGGCGACTTTCAGCGCCGCGTCCACCACCGCCGTCTGGCCGACCTGTAGGAGCAGTTCGCCTTCCCAGGTATCCATCCCGCTGGCGGCAATCGAGATCTTGTACCTGCCCATCTGGACCGAGGGGAACAGGTAGAACCCGACTTCATTGGTGCGTGTCTGGTATTGACGAGCCGTATCGAGGTGTACGGCCGTGACCGCGGCGCCAGGGACGACGGCGCCGCTGGCATCGCGGACCGTGCCCTGGATCTTACCGGCGCCGGTTTGAGCCAGCCCTGGCGTGTGTGCGAGCCCGCAAAACAGCAGGCCCGCGACCATCACTGATCGAAGCGAGCGCATAGATCCTCCGATGGATTACCTCACACTTCATTCGAGTTCCAGTCGATAGGTCCGGAACTGCCAGCGAGCGGCACTGGTGTCAACCGCCGGCTTCAGGTTCGTCTCGATGTGCGTGGTTTGCCAGATGCGCGCGACGCGACGCCATGTCTTCAGCGTGAATCTGGCCGGGCGGTCCGACACGTTCCAGACGCGCGCAATGATGCCGCGCCCGATGCCTTCCTCGGCGGGTTTCCACGCCCACAGCAGGACGTTGGGGTTCGACACCGTGATGGCCGAGAATGCGTCCTCGGGGTAAGCGGAGCCGCCGGCGACCGGCGCGGCGACCAGCGGGTTCTGATGCTCCAGCGCGAAGCGCATGGCGGACGCTGCGTCATAGCCGCCGTGGGTCCGGAGCGCGAACCGCTGGAGGAAGTGCGTGTCGCCGCCCTGGCGGGGGATGCCCAGCTTGGGGCCGTCCACCTGGCCGCCGGCCAGCGGTGAGATCTGCGGGGTCGCGGTATCGAGTTCCTTGACGGTGCTCCGGCCCAGCCGCATGAAGGCGGTATCGGCGTTGGAAAGCGTGACGCCCGCCCCCTGGCCGGTCATGTCGGCAAAATGATTCAGCGTGAGCCAGTCGTACCGGGCGTTGCGGTCGGAATAGTGCCCGCCCTGGCTGGCCAGCTTCGCTCGGATCACCGCGCCCACCTCTTCGTGCCGGACGTCCGGCTGATCCAGGTTGAAGGCGTAACTCCAGGCGTGGGTTTCGGAGAAATTCTGGTTGATATCGTTGCGGATGTCGATGCGTCTGGAACCACGGTAGAGGGTAACGCGGGTCGTATGGTTCAGCGGCTCCGTCGCCGTTGCCGCCAGCGTTACCGAGACTGGGCCGGCGTTCTCGGCTTTCAATGTGCCGGCGCCTGGCCCGAGGTCGTTGATGACGCGCCCGTCGATTGTGCGGGCAAACTCGCGGTTCCCGCGCGTCTTGTCGATCAAGCTCGTGATCGCCCCGCGGTCGGCCACGGTGATGCGGTAGATATCGTTCTCCACAACGCCTCCGGCGGCCTGGCCCGCCGCCGGGAACTCCTGCCCGGCGCCGGGGCGCACTTCAAACACCTTGTAGCCGGCGGCGGGCACATCCTGCGCCAGCACCCGCAGGTAGCTCTTTCCGCCGATCGGCACAACCTGCGACGCGGTCTCCCTTCCCGTCTTTAGGTCGATCACCTTGACAGGCTGGCCGCCGCTGTATGGCAGGTCGGCGACATCGGTCCTCGTCCAGCCCAGCGGGTTGAAGGCGTAGAACCGAGGGAGGGAGCCTCGCCGGCGGATCAGGCGGCTCAGCGCGGCCGCTGCATCCGCTTCCAGCGTGTTGACGTAGCTTTCGATCTCCCCGGCGAGCCGGCGATGCCAGGCGGCGCGCGAATCGCGCGTAATCGGACCGTCGGCCGTCCAATCGTGCTCCCAGTACAGCCCGAGATTCATCCAGGTCTGCTGACTCGTGGCAGCACGTCTGGTCATGAAGGCCGGGTCCTCGAGGCTGACCAGGGTCGCCAGCGCCTCCGCGGCGCGCAGTCTCTCGACCGCCCGTCTGACGCGGCCCGAAACCTCCGCCATCGAGGCGCTGTAGAGGTCCCACTCATTGCCGAAGCTCAGGGACTGCGTTGGCAGGCTTGGCCCGTAGGAGGTTTCCACGTCCTTGAAGTAATCCAGTTCATTCGAGACGATCACGCGACGGGCCGGAGTAGTCGTCTTCCTGGCCACATTGACGAACTCGCTTGAGAGCGTCTTCAAATCATCCGATCCCTTTCCAAACACGCCGATGACGCGGTACGGGTAGAGTTTGAGAAACCGTTCATTCGAGTCCACCAGGTCGATCGCCTCTCCCGGCCGGCGGCCTTCCGCGTAGCCGCCGAGGCTGCCTGCGCCGAAGAAGGAATTCCACTTCACCAGCAGGCGGCTTCCATCCGGCCCCACGTCCCAGTAAAGCTCATGCTCGCGGTCCCGCTTGTACGGTGAACGCGAGGCGCATCCGCAGACACCCTTCCAACTGTACCGGGCGCCGCTGCCGGCCCACAGCGCACTCAATCCCCATGGCTGGGTCTGGTTCTCCATCGCGCCGGCCATCTCGAAGCGCAGGTTGTAGCGCCGCTCGATCGAGCCGGCGTAGTACATCCCGCGCAGGACGGCTTCCGCCGGCTTCCCGCCGTAACAGGAGACGATGGCCGTCAAGGGCACGCTGATGTGCCCGGTGCGGATGCGGTGGATCAGCCGCTCAAACTGGGCCGCGGAGCGGTGCTTCTCGTAGATCCACATCCAGAGACTGCCGTCGCAGTTCCAGCGGCTCTGATAATCGGCCGGGGCTTTGGCAGTTTGGTCGGCCTGGGCCAGGTAGTAGTCGAGCATTTCCAGGAACGCCTGGCGGTAGGTCGCCTCGTCCGCCGTCCACATGTAGTCGGTGTGGTCATCGGGGGCGAGGTAGACGCGTTTAGGAGCTTCTTGGGCGAGGAGGGCGGCCGAAACAAGCAGGATTGCGGCGAGCTGCGGCATCTACTTCGCCCCTTTCAGCCAGCCGCGAGAAATCAGTTCCTCTTCCAACCGCCGCTGGAGGTCCTTCGCCGTCGCCGGGTCCACAAGCTGCCCGGCCGTTCCGGCGCCGATTACCCACGCGCCCTGGCGAGGCGCGGTGGAAACCACGTGTGAGTACTTCCGCAACTCCCTGGCGAGCGCGTCCTGTTCCGCTTTGGAGAGCTTTGGCGGCAGCTCGAAGACGTCGTAGGGCTGGCCGTGGTGGACCGCCCAGACCTCGAGCAGTTGCTGAAGCGTCCAGTCCGCTGGATTGCGGATCAGGTCCCCGTGCTTGCTGGTCAGCGCCCACGCGGCGTACGCGCGCAGCACCGCCATCTTCGCGACCGGCTTGGGGGGCGGCGAGACGGCCAGCCGCTTGTGGAAAACCGCGGCCCGCTCCCAACTGTCCGGCCGCACCTTCGGGAAAGTGTCGCCGTAGCCGAGCCACATGATCGCATCCACTCCCTGCCGCCACTGCTCCTCCGCCATGCGGTCCACTTGTTCGGGGCTGACGTGTTGCAGGCTCCCGTAAGTGTGCGCCTGCATCCACGGAACCAGCGGGCGCCGGTAGCGCCGGGCCAGCCCGCTATAGTAGCTCATGTCACGCGGAATCGCGGCGCCATAAGCCGTGGCCGTCACCGGATAGGGATCCAGGTGGACGATGTCGAGGTTCCGCGTGAGGAGTTCCGGCCCACTGCCATCATGGTCATTGGCCACGTCGAACACGCCCAGCCGCGTGGTGTTGCGGAGGACCAACAGGCCGGCGGCCGTTTTGGCGATCTCTTCGCGCACCACGCCGGCCAGCGCGGCGCAGCGTTCGTGCAGGCTGTATAACCACCAGGCGTAGGCGTCGGGCCCGTAGATCTCCGGAAAGCCCCAGGTACGCGGGTACTCGAGGCGCCCGGCGCGCTGGCGATACGCCTGGATGCCCGGTGCGCTGTAATCCCACAGGGGATAGCTCACGGCCTGCGAGCTGGACTGATACGTGTGTCCGGTGACATAGAAGCATTCATCCCCGAAGCGGATTGCCAGCACGACGTCGTGCGGGAATCGCCCGCCGGCGGCCTCGGTCCACAACTTCAGCGTCCTCTGCACGCTGTCCCGCAGCGCCTGCTGCGTGCTGGGAGCGGCGGCGCTCACTTCGCCCCGCCCGAACATCCAGTATTGTTTGCTTCCGTGGTAAGGCCAGTACACCGCCAGCCCGACCTGGTGGAGCAGTGCGCGGTCAAGCCCGGTCAGGTCGAACGAGAGCCGGTAGAGCCTGCGGCTCCTGGTTTCGCTCGATGGCGGCATATCCGTCGTGACGGTGTCGTTCTCCGGTTTGGCCCCGGCCGGCGCAAGGGCGATACTCGCCGGAACTACCTTCAGGTGCTGCCGGCCGTCGAACTTCTTCAGAGGAACCACTACCTCGGCCCGGACCGGGGGCGGCATGTCGGGATAGTAGTGGGCGATCCACTCCCCCGCCGCCGGGGCCCCGGTGGAGCGGCTGCCAAGCGTATAGGCGAACTTCCGGTTGTACACGGGGGGCTCGATCACGATCTCATGCCGGGCGGCGGTGAAGCGAAATAGATGCCGGTCGATGGCCTTGCCTTGATAGACGCCCCCGATCATCAGCGCATCGACCGGCTGGAGGCCCGCCTGGCGAACAAGTTCCGCGCTCTCGGTAATGTCCGGAAGGCCGATCTCGTACTTCATTCCGAACCTCCGCGCCAGGTCGAGCGGCTCTTTCGCCTCCGCGGCGTCGCGCGCGCGCATGCTCACCAATCCCACGTCGTGGGCTTTCAGGTCCGCGAAATCCTTCTCAATGGACTCGACCCTCCGGTAGGAGGACCAGGCCACGGGCCAATCCGCCGGACGGGGCGTGCCTCCCGTGGTCAGGACAAAGACAACTAGCGGAATCCAAGAACTGTTAATCATGCTGGCCGCGGGTTGAACCCAACGCCTCCTTGCGCTCCGACAGATCACCCTCGGGGATGGTCACAGCTACCCAGGGAACGTCGGGCGCGATCGTCTGGCTACCAATCCACTCGCATCCCGAATTGACCGCTCCGGGCGCCGGAGGCGGTCCGGACATTCCCAAAGTAGGAGTTGTTCATGTTCGTGTCCGGACCGCCGAAATAGTGACGATTGAACGCGTTCAGCAGCTCCATCCGGAACTGGAGCGTCACTCTCTCCCGGATCGGGAAGCGCTTGAGAATGCACATGTCTTCGTTCCAGCTCCACAGTCCCCGCATCTGCGGGAACCTCACCGGCGAGTTGCCCAACTGCTGCGTCAGCGCATCGGAGAAGGCGCTGGGATCGAAGAACCGGTTGCCGGGATCATTGGCATTCCACGGATTGAATCGGGACGGGTCAAACATCCTCTGGAAGCCGCCGGCGGGGGCTTTGAAATTGGCGTACACGGCCGGTCCGTTCCAGCCTACGGGGCGGGTTCGGGAACTGGGAACGCCCAGCGGCGTCCCGCTCGAGTAACCCAGAATCGCGGCCACCGTCCAGCCGCCCACCATACCGTTCACCACCCGGTTGGCGTTGCCCAGCAGCGATTTGTTCTTACCCAGCGGAAGCTCCCAGGTCAGCGATGACTTCAGCATGTGAGTGCGGTCGTCCGGAGTTACGGACTTGTAGACCCGCCGGTTATAGGCATCCTGCAAGCCGGTGGTGTTGCCGCTGCTGGTGACGTCGTCCACGTTGGCTATGGCCTTGGCGAACGTGTAGGCGCCGTACAGGTGGATGCCCTTCGACATGCGCCTGGTGATGATCAGGTTGCCGGAGTGATAAATGGAGAAGCCGACCGGATCGCCAAACGCGCTCAGGCCGCGCGAAGTGAGCTGCGGGAAGGGTTGCAGTGTGTGCGCGCCCAGCCCTGTCCAGCCGGGGTAGGGATAAGGCAGGCCGGCCGCAGCCGCCTTCGCCGGCGTGTCGATCACCTGTCCCAGGACCGCGCCGCGCGACAGTTCCTCGGCCCGAATCTGATTGGGCCTGACGTTCCCTCCACTGTGGAGCCGGGCGCCCTTGCTGGCTCTCCACTCCACTTCCACCATCAAGTTTCTCGTCACCTCGGCCTGAAGGCCGAAGTTAAAATGCTGCACGTAGCCCGCCTTGGCGTAATCCAGCGACGTCCTGGTGGAGCTGTACCTCTGGCCCCATGAAGGGTCGAGGTTCACCGGGCTGTTCCGCCCCGGATAGCCGTCATCAATACTGAACGCCGGCCGGTACAGTCCCTTGCTGTCAAGTTCCACGCTGTTGACCGGCCTTAAACCGGCCGCGAAGTAGTGGTACCAGCCGATCGTCTCCGGAGTGAAGGTGATTCCGTACCCGGCGCGCAGCACCACCCCCCTGGTCATCTGCCAGGCCAGTCCGAAAGTCGGCCCAAAATCCTTCCAGTCGCCAGGAGCCGGCGATCGTTTGCCCGCCCGGCCCGGTCCGGAACCCATGTACTCCACGGCGCCCGGCAGGTTGTTGCCATTCGGATCCGGAAGCCTGACGTTGAAGTTGGCGATGCGGTCGTACTTGTCGTAAATCGGCGAGTTCCCGCTCCAGCGGAGCCCCAGGTTCAGGGTCACGCGGCGGCTTACTTTCCAGGTGTCCTGGACGAACGCGGCCGCATAAGTCCTGTTGAGCAGCGCGTTGAACACAGGGGTCAGCGAGGCGCTGTCTACTTCGCCCAGCAGGAAGCTGGCGAAGCTGTGGCCCGTCCGGGCGGTGTAGGACTGGCCTGGAATGCCGGTCGTGCGGGCTGAGAAGCTGAAGCTGCCGGCGCTGTTGTCGAACTTGTATTCTTCGTTCACCTGCCGGTTCCACTCGAATCCGAACTTGATGTTGTGCTTCTGGCGCTGCCAGCTCAGTGTCTCGTTGACGATGTAGCCGGCATAGTAGCGGTCCCTGTTGTCCGGCATTCCCCAGGAATCGTAGGAGACCACCGGCGAGCTGCCGAGGTTGAATTGCGGCTGCGTCCACTTGTCCTCGGTAAGGCCCAGCCCCACCCCCTTCAAGCCCCACTGGCTGGCATAGCCTTTGCCGGCGTGGCGGCTGCCGTACCGGTTCCTGTTGACATTCACTCCGACGGAGGCGTGGTTCAGCAGGGCCGGGCCGACCAGCCAATCATAGTTCACGTTCCAGTTATATCCTCGGCGGTGCTGGAACATGGCCTTCGCCAGCGGCCCGCCGAGAGTCGGATCCTTCAGCGACCAGATGCCGCCCTGGTCTTCAAATTCACGCGGGAACCCGTGGCGGTAGTAAAAACCCGCTACTTTATGGGCAGGCGAGAAGGAATGATCGACCTTGATGGTGGTCTGTTTGACGTTTTGTTTGTAGTACCTTGTCCAGTAGAGATTATTAGTCAGGTCAGTCGTCACCGGAGGATAATACTCGGCAAAGATAGACTTGAACTTCCTGCCTAACTGGGAAATCCGGCTGAGGGGAATGCGATTGCCCAGGAACGGATCGGCCACGAACTGCCCGCCCGCTTCGCGGAGCGTTTTCGGATCGTAGAGCTGGCCTTCCATCACCGGCCGGCCGAGCGCATCGGTCCCTACCTGCCTCCCGGTCAGCAGCCGGCTCAGGTCGCCGTCGAACATCTCCGGCTGGGGAACACTCCGGATCAGGCTGGTCGGGCCGGCTTCCTCTCGCTTGAAGCGTTCCAGCGTGATGTGGAAAAAGGTCTTGTTGCGCCCGTCGTAGAGCTTGGGAATCGCTACAGGTCCGCCCACGCTGAAGCCTCTGTCGAACCTGCGTTCCTTGGGTCTCAGGAAGTTCCGTGTCTGCGGATTGGTGAAGTTGGGATCGGCGGCCAGCAGGCGGTTGTTGTTCCAGTCATTGGCGTTCAGGATCTCGTTGCGCAAGTAGAAGAACCCTGACCCGTGGAGATCGTTGGAACCGGAGCGCAGGATGAAATTGAGGGCGCCACCGGCGGCGCGGCCAAACTCGGCCGCCACGTTTCCGGTGAACACCGTCAATTCCTGTATGGCCTCGGGAGAGATGCTGGCCTCGGCGAAGTCGCCCGACAGGAAGCCGGCCAGGTTGTTCTGGCCGTCGATGATCACCGACTGGCCGCCCGAAGGCGTGCCCTGGATCTTCATGGCCCAGTAGTCCCCGCGGACGCCGGGCACCAGCTTGTCGGCGAAAGCCGCCATGTTCCGCCCGCCGCCAAAAGACAGCGGCAGGTCTCTGAAGACGTTCGCGGTGACGGTCTCGGAGGCCTGCGCCGTCTCGGTCTCGAGCAGCGGAGTCTCGGCGGTGACGAGCAGCTTCTCGGTGACCTCACCCACCTGAAGGGTCACGTCGATTCGGGCCACCTGAGCCGACCTGAGACTCAGGCCGTGGCGCGAGAACTCCTTGAATCCGGTGCTGGTGAAGCTCACCGAATACTGCCCCACCGGCAAGGCGCCGATGGTGTAATGGCCGACCTCGTTGGTGGTCGTCTTGTATGCGACACCGGTCTCGACGCTGGTTGCCGTAACTGCCACCCCAGGCGCCACTGCCCCAGTCGGATCGCTTACGATTCCGGTAACCGAAGCCCGGCCAAGCTGCCCGTCGAGGAGAGTACCTTCCCCCACAATGAGCAGGCAGCAAATGATAACCAGTCCCTTCGGCAGTGAAGACATCGTGGTGCTCCTTTGGGTCTGCGCAAGCGCTTTCGCAAGTTCAACCCCAGTTTTTATCACAAGCCGGATCGGATGTCAATGCCAAATACCGTTAGAACCTGCAACCTCTTGCAAATGCTGTCGTTTTACGGTTAAAATTGAATCCGGCGGGTACCGAACAGATGCCGACGATGAAGGATGTGGCCAAGCGGTGCGGAGTTTCCGAGTCCACAGTCTCTCATGTGATTAATAACACTAGACTTGTCTCTCAGGAGACCCGCGAGAGAGTCCTCCAGGCGATGCGCGATCTGAACTACCTGAAGAATGCGCATGCGCGGCGCCTGGCGCGGGGGCGTAGCGATTTCCTGGGGCTCATCATCTCAGACATCGAAAACCCGTTCTTTCCCGGGCTGATCAAGGCGTTCGAGGCCTCCGCGCTTGAACGCGGATTCGACGTTCTGCTGTGTGCCACCAACTATGACCCGGCGCGGATGGAGAGTGTATTCCGCAAAATGATTGAAAATAAAGTCCCTGGTGTTGCTGTTATGACCTCCCGGGTAGACCTTTCGCTGGCCGGGCTGCTGGTTGAGAACCGGGTGGCATCCGTCTTCCTCGATTCGGGTACCACCGCGCCGCTGAGGAGCGACATCCGGCTCAACTACGCAACCGGAGCATCCCAGGCCATTAACTACCTGTACAATCTTGGACATAGGGACTGTGCGCTGATCGCCGGGCCGCAGAACCGTCCCTCCCACGTGGCGTACCGAAAAGCCCTGGAGACGGCGGCCAGCAGGGTGGGCTTGAACCTTCGGGTTGCCGAAGGGGAGAACAACGTAGGAAGCGGCGAGAGGGCAGTTCAGCGGCTGCTGACGGAAAGCAGCGTCCCGACTGCAATTTTGTGCAGCAATGACCTCACCGCGATCGGCACTCTCCGGGCACTGGGCCAAGCTGGCATCCAAGTCCCCAAGGATGTGTCGGTGATCGGGGCCGACGACATACCTTTTGCTCTGTTGGTGCATCCTCCGCTCACGACGGTGAGAATCCCTCGCGAGGGTCTCGGCCGGCTCGCTTTCGCGGTCCTGGAGGGGATGCTCCACCAGGATGCGCCTATGGGAACCGAGTCTGCCCTCGACACGGAATTGGTGATCCGTGAGTCCACCGCCACAGCCCGAGCTCAGGGCGCGCCATTCGCACTCGCTGGGGAATAGACTCAGATCCTGTCAGCAGCGATTTCGTAAACTGTAGCCGCTCGGCTTGCCGATCGATCTGAATTTCAACA
>JBBTDS010000016.1:0-1529 GCA_038060875.1 Acidobacteriota bacterium
TGGGAGAAGTCGAATGACGAGTTCGGAATGAACTCGCTGTTCTCTCCCGACGGCAAGCAGACCGTCTTCACTTGGTTCCGCGGGGAAATCGCTTCGCTGAAGCTGACCACTCTGGCCGGCGACAGCACACGCACAGTCGGAGGCGAGGGTGAAAACTACGGCACGGTAGCGAGTTGGCTGCCTGATGGCACACGCGTGGTGATCGTCGCCAATGAAAACTGGAGGAAAGGTGATCGCCGCATCCTGATTGTCGATCTGGCCGGCGGCTCGAAGAGAGAAGTCACCCGCGTGCCGGCCGAAGTGTCGGCGTCGATGAACATCAATGCCCTGGCATCACCGGACGGAAACTACATCCTGTTTGATCGCCGCAAATCGGCGACGGCGGGGGACCGGGACATCTACGTGGTTCCCGTCGCCGGCGGAGAGGCGCGCCCGCTCATCGCCGATCCGTCAAATGACTGGCTGATCGCCTGGACGCCCGCCGGCAGCCGTCTGGTCTTCAGCAGCAACCGCGGAGCGGGCTGGGGGCTTTACCTGGTGGCGTTCCGCGACGGGAAACTGGAAGGCGAACCGGCTCTGCTGAAGGAAGGACTGCGCGGTTTCCCCATTGGATTCGACCGCAAGGGTAACTACTACTACGACGCGATCATTGGCGGCTCGCAGACCCTGCGTGTCGCTCCCTTCGACCCGGTGGCCGGCAAGGCGACAGGTCCTGCGAAGATCGTTCCGGTGCGCCGTGGTATGGGAATGAGCGGCAACCCCGTCTGGACGCCCGATGGCCGGATGCTGGCCTTTCAGCGCCGCTCCGGAACAGAGGACGGAACGGAGTTTGTGATCACTGATCCGGAAACAGGCACGGAGGCGAAGGTCATCCAGACAACTCTCAATTTCCCGCCCGGCATCCGTTTTCGGCCCGACGGAAGCGCAGTCGTCAGAGAACCGGGCTCGGGGCCTGTCAATGAATTCAACGTCAACTGGGAGAAGGGGATTCTGGAGCCCTTCCAACTCGCGGAGAGCTCGGACAAAGGTCACGCGTGCGCGGGGCCGAGCGTTCGGACGCAAGCGACAAAGAACGGGCTTTTCGTGTTCGACTATGCGTCGAACAGGAGCTGGCTGCTCAGCGACCGCACGGACCTCGCCCGCGGAGACTACTCCCAAGCTGTCTCTCCCGACTGCAAGCTGTTCGCCTACACTCCGAACCCGGCCCGTTCCATCCGCCTGATCGATCTCGCCACCGGGAGCGAGCGTGAGCTGGTGAGCGTTGAGGATCCCCGCCGTCTGCTATACCTGACATTCACACCGGACGGCCAGCGCCTGCTGTTCACCCGGATCAAGAACGAGCGAGAGGCTAGCGAGCTTTGGTCGGTCCCGGTGAGCGGCGGAACTGCGGCGCCGACGGGCGTCGCGATCCACGGCCTCCGAAACCCCGTTGTGAGTCCCGACGGGCGCAGGCTGGCCTTCACCGGCGGGCAGGGCAACTACGAAGCCTACGTCGCCGAAGGTCTCCTGCCGCCTTCCCTGCGCAAACC
>JBBTDS010000017.1:0-6307 GCA_038060875.1 Acidobacteriota bacterium
GAACCCGCGACCAACAGCTTGGAAGGCTGTGACTCTACCACTGAGTTACTCCCGCGCCCTGCCGGCCAGCACCGGGGCCGACAAATCCTTCCGCTGCCCGGCCTCCTAAATTCTCATTGTACGGGATGCGGCCATGCGGGTCAAACCCGTAGGGCCGGCTTCAGCCGGCCGCTTCGGCTCCTCCGGCCCCAGCCGAAACAACCTCGGGCGAACTTGTTTCGCCGGCCGCGCGGCCACGGTTGACAAGGCGGGACGGCTCCGCTAATATTTGGAAAGTATTGATCTTTCAACGCTTTGTCGGTAGCGGGTCAGAATCGGATCAGCGGGCTAGCCGCCTTCGTGAACACCCTGGAGCCTGCTCGTGCGCCGGCACGATCGTTGATAGCGCCCCGGACCCGGAGTATTCTCCATGGCCAGCGAGCAGAATGACATGCCCTTGAAGCCCGTAGCCCCCGTGAGTGACGAGGAAGACTACGAGCACCTGCTGGAGGACTACAGTCATTTTGCCCCGCCCGCCCAGGGCGAGATCCTCGAAGGGCGCGTGCTGAAAGTCACCGCCAAGGAAGTCATCGTCGATTTCGGGTACAAGTCCGAGGGACTGGTGCCGATCGAGCAGTTCCTCCAGCCCGACGGCCAGGTGCTGGTCGAGCGCGGCGACATCATCGACGTGATGGTGGATCACGGCGGCGCCGAGCTGGACGGCTACATTCTGCTGTCGCACGAAAAGGCCGCCCGCATTCGCGCCTGGGACAACCTGGAGAAAGCCCACCGCGAGCAACTGCTGGTTTCCGGCCTGGTGCTGGGCCGCACCAAGGGCGGCCTGTCGGTGGACGTCGGCGTGCGCGCCTTCATGCCCAGCTCGCAGATCGACCTGCGGCCCATACATAACCCCGACGCCCTCATCGGCCAGAACATACCGGTCAAGATCGTCAAGCTGAACCGCCGCCGTGGCAACGTGGTCGTCTCGCGCAAGCTGGCCATCGAGGAGGAGCAGAACGTTCGCAAGACGACCACGCTGGAAGCCCTCCAGGAAGGCGCGATCGTCACCGGAGCGGTCAAGAACCTCACCGAATACGGGGCCTTCATCGATCTGGGCGGCCTGGACGGCCTGCTCCATGTCAGCGACATGTCCTATGGCCGCGTCAATCACCCCTCCGAAGTGGTGAGCGTCGGTGACGCCGTCACGGTCAAGGTGCTGAAATTCGACCGCGCCAAGGAGCGCGTTTCGCTCGGCCTCAAACAACTGGCGCCCGATCCCTGGGAGGCGGTGGCCGAGCGCTATCCGGCCGGCGCCCGCGTCGTCGGCCGGGTGGTCAGCATCACCGATTACGGCGCCTTCGTCGAGCTGGAGCCCGGCGTGGAAGCGCTAATCCACATCTCCGAGATGACCTGGTCCCGCCGCATGAAGCATCCTTCCAAAATCGTCAGGCCGGGCGATCAGGTCGAGGCGGTCGTGCTGGCCATCCAGCCCGGGGAGCACCGCATCTCGCTCGGCATCAAGCAACTGGAAGCGGATCCCTGGACCACGGTCGAATCCCGCTACAGCGTCGGCTCGGTGGTCGAGGGGCGTGTCCGCAAGCTGACCGATTTCGGCGCCTTCGTAGAGATCGAGGAAGGCATCGACGGGCTGGTTCACGTTTCCGACCTTTCCTGGAGCAAGCGCGTCAAGCACCCTTCCGAGATCCTCAAGAAGGGCCAGGTCGTCCAGGCGGTGGTGTTGCACATCGATGGCTCCGGCCGCCGCCTCTCGCTCGGCGTCAAACAGCTCCAGCCCGACGCCTGGGAACTGTTCTTCCGTTCCCACCAGGTCGGCGATGTGCTGCGCGGCCGCGTCTGCCGGGCCGCCAGTTTCGGCCTTTTCGTCGAGCTGGCCGATGGCGTCGAGGGCCTGTGCCATCTTTCCGAGATTCCCGGTTCGGCCGACCGCGCCAAGGGCGAGCCGCCGCTGGACATCGGCCGGGAATACGATTTCAAGATCATCAGAATGAGTGAGGCCGAGAAGAAGATCGGCCTGAGCATCCGCGCGCTGAGCGCCGATGAGGAGCGCAGCCGCCTGGAGCACTACCAGCGCCAAGCGGCCGCCGCCACCCTGACCATCGAAGAGGTCATCAACCTCAAGGGCCAGGGGGATGCGCGATAACACGGGCGCACCCGAAACCGATGGAGAGAGGACGCAGAATATGACCAAGGCGGAGTTGATCGAGGAAGTCTCGCGGGTGGTGGAGATGAGCCGCAAGGATTCCGAGGTGATCGTCGAAACTATTTTTGACAGCATCGTGCGCGCCCTGCGCGGCGGGGAGAAGATCGAAATCCGTGGCTTCGGCAGCTTTCGCACTCGCCCGCGCAGAGCCCGGATCGGCCGCAATCCCAAGACGGGCACGCGGGTGGAAGTGCCCGCCAAGCGCATCCCCTTCTTCAAGCCCAGCAAGGAGCTCAAGGACCTGGTCAACGGCGCCTTGAAAGCTGCCGGCGAGTCCCCGGCGTCCGCGCCGCCCTTCTGAGGCGCGCTGGAGTGTGCCCCGGATGGACCGCCTCTGGAGCCCGTGGCGTTACCGGTACGTGAGCCAGGCGCCGGCCGGCGACTGCCTCTTCTGCGCCAAGGCGGCCGAACAGCGCGACCAGGAGAACTACATCGTCTATCGCGCCGAGCGCAATTTCGTCCTCCTCAACCTCTATCCTTACACCTCCGGCCACCTGATGATCGCCCCCTATGAGCATGTGGCCGCCCTGGAAGACGCCGCCGAGGAAACGCTGCTGGAGATGATGGCGCTCACCCGGCTGGCCAGCCGCGCGTTGCGCAGCGCCTACAACCCGCGCGGCCTGAACATCGGCATGAACGTCGGCGAGTGCGCCGGGGCCGGTGTGGCCGGCCACATTCACATGCACGTGCTGCCGCGCTGGCCCGCCGACGCCAGCTTCATCACCACCATCGGCGAAACCCGCGTCATCCCCGAAGACCTGCCCACCACCTACCGCCGGCTGGCGGAGGCCTTCCGAAAACCCGGGTTATAGCTTCTCCCCGATCGCTTTGGCTTGCAGGAACAGCAAGAGGTAGTCCGGCCCGCCCGCCTTCGAGTCGGTGCCCGACATGTTGAAGCCGCCGAAGGGGTGCGCGCCCACCATCGCCCCGGTGCACTTGCGGTTGACGTACAGGTTGCCGACGAAGAAGCGCTCGCGCGCCTGCTCGATCTTCTCGCGGTTATTGGTGAAGACCGCGCCGGTCAGGCCGTATTCGGAGTTGTTGGCCATCTCCAGCGCCTCGTCGAAGTCCCGCGCCTTGGTCACCGCCAGCACCGGTCCGAAGATCTCCTCCTGGAAGATCCTCGCCTCGGGCTTCACGTCGGCGATGATCGTGGGCTGGATGAAGTAGCCCGGCCCCTCGGCGGGGCCGCCGCCGGTCAACAGCCGTCCCTCGCCCTTGCCGGCCTCGATGTAATTCAAAATCGACCGCCGCGCGCTCTCGTTGATCACCGGACCCATGTAGTTGGCGGGATCCTCTGCCGGGCCCACCTTCAGCCGCTCGGTCTTCGCCGCCAGCCGGCTGAGGAACTCGTCGTAAATCCGGGCGTCAACGATCGCCCGTGAGCAGGCCGAGCACTTCTGCCCCTGGTAGCCGAAGGCCGAGGCCAGCACGCCGTCCACCGCGCGATCCAGGTCCGCTTCCCGGTCCACGATGATGGCGTCCTTGCCGCCCATCTCGGCGATCACCCGCTTGATCCAGATCTGCCCCGGCTGCGGCCTCGCCGCCAGCTCGTTGATCCGCAGGCCCACCTCTTTCGAGCCGGTAAAGGCGATGAACCGCGCCTTGGGATGCTGGACCAGCACGTCGCCGATGGCCGAGCCCGCTCCGGTCAGGAAGCAAAAGCTGGGCTCGGGAAAACCGGCCTCGATCAGCACCTCGACGAACTTGGCCGCGATGGTGGGCGTGTCGCTGGAGGGCTTGAGGACGACCGTGTTGCCGGTCACCAGCGCCGCCGTGACCATGCCCACCAGGATCGCCAGCGGGAAGTTCCACGGCGGGATGACGACGCCCACGCCCAGCGGCAGGTACACCAGCTCGTCCCGCTCGCCCGGCAGGTGCAGCATCGGATGCACGCCGCCCAGCCGCAGCATCTCGCGCGCGTAATAGTCGCAGAAGTCGATCGCCTCGGAGACGTCGGCCTCCGCCTCGGGCCAGGTCTTGCCTGCCTCGTAGGTCAGCCAGGCGTTGAACTCCGCCTTGCGCCGGCGCAGGATCTCCGCCGCCCGCAGCAGCATCGCGGCCCGCGTTTCCGCCGGCGTGCGGCTCCACTCGGGGAAATAGGAGTAGGCAGACTCGACCGCGCGGCTGGCGAGCTCGGGCGTCGCCTTCTGGTGCGCGCCCACCACCTCGTCCGGCCGCGAGGGATTGCGGGAGATCAGCTTGTCGGCGGTCCGGACGCGCTCGCCGCCGAGCAGCAGCTCGTACTCCCGCCCGAACTGGGCGCGCACCTCGCCCAGCGCCCGCTCCATCCGCTGGCGGTTGTCCGGAAGGGAAAAATCGGCGTAAGGCTCGGTGCGGAAAGCCGGCGGCGCTTCCATGGTCCGCCTATCCCCGCACCAGCTTCCGGCCGCGCTCCAGCAGTTCGGAGGCATCCTCGGCGACCTCGACGCCGCGCTTGTAAATCTTGCGGCCCCGCTCGACGATGTCATCGCCGAGTTCCTGGCCCTTCTCCACCAGTGTGTCGCGCGCCTCCTCGCCCTTCTTGCGCAGATAGCGTCGCGTATCCTTGCCAGCCTGCGGCGCGTACAGCAGGGCCACCCCGGCGCCGATCGCCGCGCCCATCAGAAACCACACGACCTTTTCAGTGTTATCTCTCGACATGTGCTCTCCCCCTGCTCTTATTCTAGACGTACTGCCAGTGCTTTAACCACTGGTGATCCGGCCGGAGCTTCGCCCACATCTGCCTGGTCGCCCGGTCCAGTTCCGTCCGTTCCTTGAGGTCGAGCTTGCGCCGCTCCCCGATCGCCCGCACCATGTTGTCCACCTGGTGGATGCTGACCAGCCCCGGAATCGGCGCCGTCACGGCCGGGTTGCTGAGGATGTAGCGGATGGCCAGCCGCGCCCGCCGGTCGTCCTCCTCGGCGTGGGGGCTCGTGGGGGAGCTGTCGCCGGCGAACAGCGAGTTGTCGGCGAACGGCTTGATGCCGAACACGCCCACGTCGTGCTTGCGAATGGCGTCGAAGACGCTGTCGTTCGGCAGCTCCCTGGTGGCCGCGGTGTAAGGGAACAGCACCACGTCCATCTGCTGGGGGTGCTCCTCGATGAGCGACTTCAGCCAGACCCGGTTGTGGGTGGACACCCCGGTGAAGCGCACCTTGCCCTGCTTCTTGGCCATCGCCAGCGCTTCGACCGCGCCCTCCTCGACCGCCAGCACCTCGCCCAGGCTGCGAATCTGGTCCATCGGCAGCGAGATGCGCCACACGTCCACGTAATCGAGCTTGGCCTCGCGCATTCCCTCGTCCAGGCCTTCGATCAGCTTCTTCGCGCTGCGCCACTCGGGGAAACGCGACTCCCTGACGTGCCAGGAGTAGCCCAGGTGCATCTTCTGGCGCCGCCCCTGGAGCACCTTGGCGTAGGCCAGGATCTCGGGTCCGGCGCAGGCATCGACGTAATTGATGCCCACGTCGATCGCCCGGCTGATCACCTCGTGGCGGTTCTTGATGAACTCGGGGTTGCTCAGGTTATCGAGGTCCGCCTTCGAGTAGCCCTCGCCCTCGAAGCCGCTCCGCAGCATCACCCCCACCCGCTTCCAGTGCCCTCCCAGGCAGACCGCCGAGACCATCAGCCCGGTCTTGCCCAGCCGGCGGTACTCCATCTCCTGGTGGTAGTTGAGGATGCCCGCCGCCGCCACCCCCATAAATTCCCGCCTGCCCATTAATTTCGGTGACAGGCTACACAACCTCGAATTTAATCTGGCGCCGTCCCGCCCGAGTTTCTCTGTCATCACTTCACCTCCAGACGATTATAGACCAACAACCGCGCCTTCTATTCGACCGGTAGCGGGACGCCCTTCTTTGCCGTCCACTCTCGCAAGTAGTCAAGGAACAAGTATTTTATACCCACCGTCTTCAGCGTCTCCGGGAGGCCGCGATTAAGCATCTTGTATTCACCCTCGACCCGGGCGCAGTTCTCGCCCACGAACTGCTGGAGCGCATTGACCGCCTCCGCTGTCCTGCCGGTCTCGATCAGCCGCAGCGCCTTGGCCTCATAGGTCTGCTGGCGCTTCATCTGCCAGTCCTCGGTAAGAGCGAACACGGCTTGAACCGCGGGCGCGAGCGCCTGATA
>JBBTDS010000018.1:0-1475 GCA_038060875.1 Acidobacteriota bacterium
TCGGCAGCCCAAGCCCTACTACAGGAGCTTCAAAAGCTTACGGGTCGAGGGATCGGGTGGGGTTCCGAAACTGCTGGACGAGGCCCCCGCTATTGGTGCACCGAGTACTGCGGCTGCGGCGGATTCAGCTTGACCTCGATGGTCTTCTCTTCCTCGTTCACCTCGTAGACCTGGCCGGAAGTCTGGTAACTCTTGGCGATCACCTGGACCCGGATCTTGCCTTGCGGGATCGGCGGAATCGACGCCACCCCCTCCTGGTTGGTCCGCAGCTCCCAGTGGGTGATGATCTTCTTGCCGAACTTGGCCACCGAGCGTCCTTCGACAAAGCGCACCACCACGCTGGCGCGCTCGACCGGCTTACCGTTGTGATTCTTGACCTCGATGCGGAGCTTGGTCATCGGCGGATCGGCCGGCGCGGGCAGCGCCGCCGCAAGCAACACGGCCAGGAATGCTACACAACCACGCATGATCCGATTATCTCACGCTTGCATGAGCCGTTACCCCGCCGCGGTGCGCCAGAGCCACAGCAGGGAGAAGCCTGCCTCGAAGCCGGCGGCGACGTACAGTGCCGGCTGGCCCAGCAGGGGCTGGAACCAGCCGTGCGAGTACAGCGCGGCGCCCAAGATCGCAAAAAGCAGGCCGGCCGCCGCCAGCGCCCCTGGGAACAGCCCACGGCGCGCTCGCCGCGCCGCCGGCGCGCGGGCCATCGTCCGCGCCGCGAAGCCGGGCGGCACAGAGACCTCGGAGGGCCGGCGCAGGGCTGCCTCCAGGTAGAGGTCCAGCCGGGAATCTAGCGAATCGTTCTGCATGGTGTAAGCCACTCCCGCATGGCTGTCTTCAGTCGCTGGCGGGCGCGATGCAACTGCGTTTTCACCGTGCCCATCGGCGCGCCCAGGATCGCGGCGATCTCCCCATAGCTGCGCTGCTCCTGGAAGTACAGCGTGAGAACCGTCCGCTCGCGCAGGCTCAGCCCACCCAGCGCGGCCTCCACAGCCGCCTGGAAGCGGCTGCGCTCCCAGAGTTGCTCCGGGTCCGGGGCCGGATCTCTCCGCTCTACCGGGGCGTCATCGAAGAAGACGAAGCGCCGGGCCCGCTGCCTGCGCGTCCACTCGTCCTTGGCTACGTTCACGATGATCGGTAGAGGAACGTCGAGAGTCGGGCCCGGCCCGCGAAGTGGGGCAGGGCGCGAAACAGGCGCAGAAACACCTCCTGCGCCAGGTCCTCCAGGTGTTCGCCCTGGCCGGTCAGCCGCGCCAGGGTCCGGAAGACAAGCTGCTGGTGCTGCTCGACCAGGCTGGCAAAATCCTCCAATACCGTTCAGACCGTCCCCGCCGCCGATTGTTTCATATTCCGCGCCGCCGCTGAAACAAAGTCGGGTGAGGCCGGTCTAATCCTGGCAAGAAAGGAGCAGACGGAAACAGCAATGAACGAGGGCATGGTAGCAATCGCCAGCGTCTTCGCAATAGTCCCGCTAG
>JBBTDS010000019.1:0-1528 GCA_038060875.1 Acidobacteriota bacterium
CAGCAGAACGAATGGCAATATGCGGTAAGACATAATCGGGTCCTCCGGCACTAGCGTAAACCGCTGGTTTCGACCAGCCAAGCGGCAAGATCCGGCTGTCGCGCTCCTGTCGCGTCTTGCCGCATCCTCCCGTCTGTGATATGCATGGTGTGCTATGCCGCGGCCGGACCCGGAGGCGGAGATCATCGATTCCTGGAAAGAGCTCTCCAGGTTCTTGAGCCGCGACGTCCGGACGCTCCAGCGCTGGGAGCGCACGCGGGGCCTGCCGGTGCGGCGGATGCCGGGCGGCGCCAAGCCGGGGGTGTACGCGCTGAAGTCGGAACTGGAGGCCTGGCGGCGCAGCCGCCGCATCCACCCGGCGTCCTCGGAGGACGCCGCTGCGGCGCCGTCGACGCCGCCCTCGGTGGCCGTCCTGCCTTTCCTCAACCTCGCGGGCGACAAGGAAGATCAGTACTTCGCCGATGGGCTGGCCGACGAGATCATTACCGCCCTCTCAGGCCTGCCGGGCCTCCGGGTCACCGCCCGCACCTCCTCGTTCGCCTTTCGGGGCAAGGAGCAGGATATCCGCGAAGTCGGCCGCAGATTGAACGCGCGCGCAGTGGTCGAAGGCAGCGTCCGCCGTTCCGGGAGCCGCGTCCGTGTCACCGCTCAGCTTGTCGAGACCTCGGAGGGCTACCACCTGTGGAGCGAACGCTTTGACCGGGAGCTGACCGACGTTTTTGCCATCCAGGATGACATTACGCGGGCCATTGTCAACGCGCTGCGCGTCCGGCTCACGCGCGCAGTCCCTCTGGCGAGGCCCCAGACGAAGAATGCGGAGGCCTACCATCTCTGGCTCAAGGGCCGTTACCACACCCTGCGGCAGACGCCCAACGAGATCCTCCGCAGCCGCGAGCTGTTCGCCCAGGCGATCGCGCTGGATCCCGCCTTCGGCCGCGCGCATCTCGGCCTGGCCGAAAGCTGGTGGGAAGGCGCCGTATTGGGCCTCGACCGTCCCCGCGAGGCCGTCGCCATCGGCCGCCAGTCAGTTCTGAAGGCACTCGAAATCGACGACACCCTGGGAGAGGCACACGCCATGCTCGGCGTCTACCTCGGGGTCCACGATTTCGACTGGGTGGCCGCCGAGCGCGCCTTTCGCCGCGGGCTGGAACTCAGTCCTGCCTCTCCACAGGTGCGAACCCGGTACGCCGCCTGGCTGCTGGAGCCGAACCTGCGTCTCGAGGAGGCGCGCACCGAACTGGAATCGGCGCTTGAATTCGACCCGCTCTCACCCGTCGTACATGCCTACCTTGGTCATCACCTGATCTTCCGGCGAAACTTCCGGCTGGCGGGCGAGGAATTTCAGCTTGCCATCGAACTCGACCCCGGTTACTGGGTGGCTCACGCGCTGCTCGCCGGGTCGTACATGTTCCAGGGCCTGTTCGACCAGTCGATCGCGATCTGCGAGAAGGTGCTGGAGGCGATCGGGCCGAACCCCATGCTAATGGGCGCCGCCGCGCTGGTCCGCGCCATTCTGGGCGACCGGCAG
>JBBTDS010000020.1:0-3073 GCA_038060875.1 Acidobacteriota bacterium
CGCTGTGATATAAACGTCTCCAGCACCCGAGACGAACTGGGCGGCCGCCATCCCCCGGGGCGGCTGGAGGGCAGGAGCAATGGAAGATTTCACCGACTACTACGAGCTGCTGCAAATCAGCCCCAAGGCCGAGCCGCAGACCATCCAACGCGTCTACCGGATGCTGGCGGTTCGCTACCACCCCGACAATCCCGCCACTGGCGATCGGGAGATGTTCCTGCTGCTGCAAAAGGCCTACGAAGTTCTCACCGATCCCGAGCTGAGAGCCGCCTACGACGCCAGCCACCAGATCCAGTTCCTGCAACCCGACCCGGTTTTCGAGATGAAGGAATTCGTGGTGGGAGTCGAGGCCGAGGCGAACCGGCGGCTGGGAATCCTCTGCCTGCTCTATAACCAGCGCCGCAGCGATCCGGACCGTCCCACGCTGTCGCTGCTGGATCTGGAGGCGAGGATGGCGATCCCGCGCGAGCACCTGGAGTTCACCACCTGGTACTTGAAGGAGAAGTGCTACCTCCGTTACGGTGACAGCGGCAACCTCGGCATCACCTCCGAAGGGGTGGACTACGTCGAGTCCAAGGTGCCGAGCGACGGGATTGTGCACCGGCTGCTGAAGGGCGCGGTGGAGCGGACTTCGCCGCCGCCGCCTTCGAAGAAGCCCGCCGAAGACGAGGCAGCGCTGTAGCCGGGCGCTACTGGGCGCTCACCGCCTGCGAGTCCCCCTCCCTATTGGTCAAGACCACCGAGACCGAACTGAACGCGTTCACATCGCCCTGGACGGTGAAGGGCTGCACCAGCGTGAACAAGCTCCCGAACGACGCCGAGAACGAGCCCTGGTACCACTCCCTGGAGGCGTCGGCCAGCGAGACCGTGACCTCGGTGGTTCGCAGATCGGCGCCCGGCGCGGCCGTGAAGCGGTAGACGGCGCCGGTGAGCTCGCGGGTGGTGGCGAAGGCGGTGACCTGCACCTCGAAGCCGGCCGCGCTGCGCACCAGCCGCACGCCGCGGATGACGGGCGCGGAGCGGTTGATCCGGATGCTGCGGGATGCGGGCGCCGGCGAAACCGTAACGCCGCCGGCCCTCAGGCTGAAGCTGACGGTGATCGTCCCGGCCACGGTGCCGGTCTGCAAGCCGACCTCGGTGAGCGACTGGTTCGCGAACAGGGCCCGCGTGGTGTTCGCCGGAACGGTGAAGGCGACCGTCCGGCCACCGGTGGAGAACGCGATGGTGGCGTCGTCGCCGGGATTCACGGCATCCGGCTGGAAGGCCAGGGTCACCTGCCCGGTGATCTCGAGCGCGAAGGCAGCCGCCAGGCTCAGTTGCAGGGACGGCTGCTGGGCCGGATTCGCAGTCTCCGGCAGCCCGGTGACGTTGAGCGCCGGAACGGAAGGTAGGCTAAGGACCAGCGTGAACGCGGTGACGAAGCTCGCGCCGGCACTGTCGGTTACCTGCACCGAGAAGCTGAAGTTCCCGGCGGTGGAAGGCGTGCCGGAGATGACACCGGTGGAGCCGTTCAGCGTCAGGCCCGCCGGCAGCGAGCCGGCGCTGAGGGACCAGGTGTAGGGCGGCGTGCCGCCGCTGGCGGCGATCGTCTGAGAAAAAGCCTGGCCTGCGACGCCGCCAGCAAGCGGCGACGGAGTGGTGATGATCACCGTGGCGCCGATGGTGATCGACAGCGCCTTGCTGGCGGTGGCGCCGGCGGCGTCGCTCACCTGCACGGTGAACTGGAAGGCGCCGGAAGCGGCCGGCGTGCCGCTGATGGTCCCGGAGGAGCTGAGCGCAAGGCCCGACGGCAGCGCGCCCGCGGTGAGCGTCCAGGAGTAAGGCGAAGTGCCGCCGGCCGCGGCCAGCGCGTGGAAGTACGCCCGGCCGACCACGCCGGCCGGCAGTGGCGAGGTGCTGCTGATCGTCAAGCCGCTGGCGATCGTGAGAACGAACGCCTTTGAGACCGTGTTCCCGCTCGCATCGGCTACCTGGATGGTGAGGTTGGATGTCCCCGCCGCCGCCGGCGTGCCGCTGATGATGCCGGTGGACGGGTTCAAGCTCAACCCGGCCGGCAGCGAGCCGGCGCCGATCGACCAGGTGTAGGGCGCTGTTCCTCCCAGCGCCGCCAGCGCCTGGGTGTAAGGAGCGGAGACCGACCCGCCCGGAAGCGGAGACGTGCTGGTCATGGTTAGGGCGGCGACAATGGTGAGGCTGAAGGCTTTGGTGGCTGAATTGGCGGCGCCGTCGGTGACCTGGACGGTGAAGTTGAAGGCGCTGGCCGTGGTGGGCGTGCCGCTCAGCAGGCCGGTGGACGGCGCCAGGAAGAGGCCGGCCGGCAGCGCGCCCGCGGTGAGCGACCAGACATAGGGCGCGGTGCCGCCGGAAGCCGAGAGCGTCTGCGCGTATGGGCTGGACACCGCGCCCGGGGGCAGCGTCGCCGCGGTGGTGATGGTCAGGGCGGACCCGATGGTGATGCTGAGCGTCGCGGTGGCCCGCGACGAGACCGAATCGGTGGCCTGCACCATGAAGGTGAAGGTCCCGGCCGCGGTGGGCGCGCCGCTGATGGTTCCGCTGGAAGACAAGGCCAGGCCGGGCGGCAGCGAGCCCGCCGTAAGCGAGAAGCTGTAAGGCGGCGCTCCTCCGGATACTGCCAGCACCTGCGAATAGGCCACGCCCGTCACGCCGCTCGCCAGCGTTGTGGTGGCGATCGTCAAGGTGCTGGCGATGGTGATGCTGAACTGCCTGCTGGCGCTGGCGGAAGTGCTGTCCACCGCCTGCACGGTGAAGGTGGCCGTCCCGGTCGTCATCGGCATGCCTGTGATCACTCCGCTGGGCGAGAGTGTCAGACCCGCGGGCAGGCTTCCGGAACTGACCGACCAGGTATAGGGCGGCCACCCGCCCGAGGCGCCCAGCGCCTGCAAATAGGCGATGCCGACGACGCCGTTGGCCAGCGAGGTGGTGGTCATCGTCACGGACGTGGCTACGGGGATAGAGAGCACCTTGGTGGCGCCGGCGGAGGCGGCGTCGGTGACCCGCACGGTGAAGTTAAAGGCGCCGGCGGTGGTGGGCGTGCCGCTGATAGTGTTGCCGG
>JBBTDS010000021.1:0-4945 GCA_038060875.1 Acidobacteriota bacterium
CTGCGCCCGCAGCCGGGCGGGTAGCGGCTGCCGCAGTCCCCAGTTGGGCAACGGCGCTTCTTCCGCCCCTGCCCGCGGCCGGTAGCGCCCGGGTTCCAAGTTGACCGGCGGTCGCCGGGCAGAAGGTCCTGCAATTGTGCATTTGAAACGCATAATTGCGAGTAGGGTGCGCCCAGTCCGGCAAGACGACCCTTGTGAAGCGCTTGTTCAGCGGCAGCCATCCCGGCTATCTCTCGGGCCGGGCCTGGTGGCCTTGCCGTTCGCCGAAATCTGAAGGTGCGCGTCACGGCCCCCCGCCGTATTATCCTGTGCAGTATGACCCGAGAGCAGGCGTGGGAGATCCTGTGCGAGTTCACGAAGTCGGAGAACCTGCGCAAGCACGCGCTGGCGGTCGAGGCCTGCGTGGTGGCCTACGCGCGGAAGTTCGGCGAGGACGCCGGGAAGTGGTCGGTCACCGCGCTGCTGCATGACTTCGATTACGAGATCCACCCGGAGGCGCCCGCCCATCCGCGCGACGGCGAGCCGATCCTGGCCGAACGCGGGGTAAGCGAGGAGATCCGCCGCGCCATCCTCTCCCACGCCACTTATAGCGGCGTGCCGCGCGAGTCGCCGCTGGAGAAGACGCTGTTCGCCTGCGACGAACTGGCCGGCCTCGTCACCGCGGTGGCGCTGGTGAAGCCGCACCGCAGCCTGGCCGAGGTGGACGCCCGCTCGGTGCGCAAGAAGATGAAGGACAAGGCGTTCGCCCGCTCGGTGAACCGCGAGGACATTGTGCGCGGCGCGGCGGAGCTCGGCGTCGACCTGGACGAGCACATCGAGTTCTGCGCGCGGGCCATGCAGGAGCGGGCGGCGGAGCTGGGTCTGGAAGGAACCGCCGATGAGCCGGCCCAGTTGGGATGAGTACTTCATCGGGCTGACCGAGGAGGTGGCCAAGCGGGCCACCTGCGACCGCGGCCGCGCCGGCTGCGTGGTGGTCAAGGACAAGCGGATCATCGCCACCGGCTACGTCGGCTCGCCGCCGGGTCTGGCGCACTGCGACGAGATCGGGCACCTGCTGAAGAAAGTGGTCGATGACGACGGCACCGCGCGGCAGCACTGCGTGCGCACCGCCCACGCCGAGCAGAACGCCATCTGCCAGGCGGCGCGCTACGGCATCTCGCTCGACGGCGCCACCCTCTACTGCAAGATGGAGCCGTGCCGCGTCTGCGCCATGCTCTTAATCAGCGTGGGCATCCGCCGCGTGGTGGCCCGCCGCCGCTACCACGCCGCCCAGGAGACGCGCGAGATGTTCCAGGCCGCCGGCGTCGAGCTGGTGGTGCTGGAGGACGAGGTCGAGCGGTACACCGACCAGTAAGGGTCAGCTCACCACCATTTCCTTCGCCCGGTACTTGCCGTTGTAGACGCTCTCATCGACGCGGATGCCCAGGCCGGGCGCGTCCGGCACGGTGTAGCGGCCGTTGCGGAACTGGTAGCCTTCGGCGATGATCGCGTCGCAGGTGGAGCGGTCGTCTTCGGCGGCGGCGACGTTCTTGACCGCCTTGGCCAGGTGAAGGCCCATGAAGAGGCCCACCTGCGAGGCCCAGTTGTGCGGCACGGAGATGGCGCCGGCCGCCTCGCCCAGCCGCGCCATCTCCAGGCAGTCGAGAAAACCGCCGCGGCGCATGTCCATCTGCAGGACGTCCATCAACCGCCGCGGCCTGAGGTACGGCTCGAAGGCCCGAACATCGCCGACGTTTTCGCCATCGGCGATCAGCGTCTCGATGCCCGCTTGCCGCATGCGATCCTTCAGCCGCGCGTACTGCTCCGCGTCCTCCGGAAAGATCTCCTCCATCCAGTAGAGGTTGGCGTCGCGCGTCTCCTCCATCAGCCGCCAGGCGCGGTCGAAATCGTCGCGGTAGCCGTTGTTGGCGTCGGCGAGGATCTTCACCTTCGGCCCGAGGGCCCGGCGCACGGCCTTGAGCACCTCGATGTCGCGGCGCAGGCCGGCGTCCTTGTCCATCCACTTCCAGCCGCGGCCGATCTTGAACTTCAGGCCGAGGTAGCCGCTGCGCGCCGCCTCCTCGGCTTCTTCGACCACCGCGCGCACGCCGCGGTCCTTGAACCAGACGTCGGCGAAGTAGAGCGTCCCGTCGTAGACTTCGATCCGCGCGCGCACCGCCTCGCCGATCAGCTTCCAGGCGGGCTTGGCGGTGAGCTTGCCGATCAGGTCGAACAGCGGGCCATCCAGGTGGCGGTGCTTCGCGAGCAGGGCCGCATAGGCCGGCGCCCGCGCGACGATGCGCCCCTGGCGCGTCTCGTAGAGCGAGAGCGGATCGGCCCCGACGAGCGTCCTGGCATCGGCCGCCAGCGACGGGCTGGGCTCCGCCCCGGTGGCCACGCCGACGCCCTCGACGCCCTCGCCGGTGGCGATCCGCACCAGCGTGTTGCCGTACGTGTGGCCCTTGGGCGCCGTGTCGTAGGAGTTCATCGAGACGAACTTGTGAAACCGGCCCAGGATGGGGGCGAAGGTGATGCGGGTGATGCGGGCCGCGGGGCGCGCGGCCGCGGCGGGCAGAGAGAGCAAGAATTCACGGCGTTTCATGGGGCCGGAAAAGGGACCAGCTTGGACTTCCGGATGCGGCGGTCGCGGGTCACCAGCGGCACGTTGTGGACGATGCTGGTGGCCGCGATGATCTCGTCCGCCGGATCCGCCCGGAAGTCGAGCGTCTTCAGGCGGCGGCAAACCGGCAGATCCAAGGGCCACACATGGACCCGGGAAAGAACCTGAGCGAACTCGGCAAAGCCAATGTCGAGCGATATCCGGCCAAGCTGCGCAAGCTTCGCCAGCTCCCACAAGACGATCGCCGAGATGCTCCAGGAGTCATTGGCCAGCAACTTGCGCTCCCAAGAGGTGAGCGTGCCCTCGAGGGCGTGAACCAACATGTGGGTGTCAAGATTGAGCATCCCAGTCCAAGCCTGTGGAGAGAATGCCGCCGCGGATTTCGATCTTGCCCTTCATGCTGCCGATCAGGCTGGCGCAATCCGAATCGGCCGGCACCAACCGGGCGACGGGCTTCCCCCGCTTGGTGACAATAATGCCGTCCCGCTCCAGGTGGTCGAGCAGCCACAGGCACTGCTCCTTGAATTTGGACGCGTTCATCTGCCGCATACCCTCATTGTGCCTCCGGACACTTGAATCGTCCAGTCAATTCAATTGACCATTCGGCGCGGGCGGCTGCTCCTGGGGCCGGAAAAAGCTTAGCACGTTGTCGCCCTGCTTCAGCACGCGCACCCGCCGCAGCGCGCCGTACTCGTCTTTCAAGCTCAGCCGCGCCGAGTGCTGCGCCACTACCAGCGGCGGCGGGGCCTGGCCGAGCAGGCGCAGCGCGGCGCCGTACTCGCGTTCGGCATCGTAGGGCGGGTCCAGGAACACGATGCCGGCCGGGTGGCGCGGCAGCCGCTTCAGCGTCTCGCCGTGCACAACCTCGGCGCGGTCCCCCAGTCCCAGCGCGGCCACGTTTTCGCGGATGACGCGGACGGCCGCGCGGCTCTTCTCCAGAAAGACGACCCGGGCGGCGCCGCGGCTGAGCGCCTCGATGCCCACCGCGCCCGAGCCCGCGTAGGCGTCCAGGAAGGTGCAGCCGGGAACCTCGGGCGCGAGCACGTCGAACAGCGTCTCGCGCAGGCGGTCGTGGGTCGGGCGCAGCGCTGGCCCGCGGAGCGTCTTCAGGCGCCGGCTGCGGAACTCTCCTCCAATGACGCGCATCAGCCCACCTGCACCAGTCCGTAGCGCCGTTGCCAGTGGTTCCGCATGTAGGCCAGCGCGCGGCGCTGCTCGTCTTCCAGGCTGGAGCTGGCGAGAAAATCGGCCGCCTCGCGGCGGGCCAGTTCCAGCAGTTCGCTGTCGCGCAGGATGTTGGCCACCCGCAGCGCCGGAATCCCGGACTGGCGGGTGCCGAAGAACTCGCCCGGCCCGCGCAGCTTGAGGTCGATCTCGGCGATGTAGAAGCCGTCGCTGGAATCGACCAGGGTGCGGACCCGCTCGCGCGCCGCCTCGCTCAGCTTGCTGGTGACCAGGATGCAGTAGCTTTGGGCGGCGCCGCGGCCCACCCGGCCGCGAAGCTGGTGAAGCTGCGACAGGCCGTAGTTCTCCGCCTGCTCGATGACCATCACGGTGGCGTTGGGCACATCGACGCCCACCTCGATCACCGTGGTCGAGACCAGGACCTGCGTCTCGCCCTGCTTGAAGCTCTCCATGACCGCTTCCTTTTCGCCGGCCGGCAGCCGCCCGTGCAGCAGGCCGACGCGCAGGCTCGGGAACACCTCCTGGGAAAGGCGCCGGTGCATCTTCTCGGCTGCCTTGCGCGCCTGCGTCTCCGACTCCTCGATGACGGGATAGACGACGTAGGCCTGGCGGCCCTGGTCGATCTGCTTCTTGAGGAAGCTCCAGACCTGCTCGGCGTGGTCCTCGCTGACGTGT
The DNA here is from genome assembly GCA_038060875.1 of Acidobacteriota bacterium. Classification (GTDB taxonomy): domain Bacteria; phylum Acidobacteriota; class Terriglobia; order Bryobacterales; family Bryobacteraceae; genus JBBTDS01. The sequence continues at coordinate 4,460 of JBBTDS010000021.1, forward strand.
TTGGTGACGATCGGCTTGCGGCCCGGCGGCAGCTCGTCGATCACCGAGATGTCCAGGTCGCCGTAGAGCGTCAGCGCCAGCGTGCGCGGGATCGGCGTGGCCGTCATCACCAGCACGTCCGGATGCATCCCCTTCTTGATAAAGTGCAGCCGCTGCATCACGCCGAAACGGTGCTGCTCGTCGATGACGGCCAGACCGAGCTTGCGGAACTCGACGTCCTCCTCGATCAGCGCGTGGGTGCCAACCGCCACATGGAGCAGCCCCTCCGCCAGCAGCTTCTTGAGCTGCGTTTTCTCGCGCTTTGTGGCCGAACCTGTGAGCAGCGCCACCGTGTAGCCGAGCCGGGCGAACAGCCGCTTGAGGTAGAAATAATGCTGCGCGGCCAGGATCTCGGTGGGCGCCAGCACGGCCACCTGGTAGCCGTTCTCGATGGCGATGATGGCGGCTTCGGCGGCCACCAGTGTCTTGCCGCTGCCGACGTCGCCC
>JBBTDS010000022.1:0-2072 GCA_038060875.1 Acidobacteriota bacterium
TTGGCCGGTTTTCAGGTGATCCTCAATGGCCGGTTTTGGGTGACCCCCGAGGGATAATTCACTGACTCCGCTCTTTGAACACCACAAGCAGTGCATGAAGCAGGGACTTCTGCATTCCGGTAATCACTGGACGTCATTCGCCCACATCGCCACGAAGTGTGCTGGCGACGCAACGCAAGCCGCTATCTTTGCCGCCATTGCCTGCGCTAACCACGGAACATTCCTGGTTTCGAAAAACGAAAAGCACGTGAAGCTCACGGACGAATGCATGAACTCGGAAGCGCAAAAGGGCCGCGGATCCGACATGTTTGTCCCGCTGCCAAGAAGCAGCAGCAGCCGTGAAAGCCTACGCAGACCAGTTGCCGAATTCTCAGCTCGATGTAACCGCCATTGATTCCGGGCAGAAGGTTCAGGACCGGTATCTGCACCCGCTGACGATCGACATCACCGACGATGATCTCACCCTCGCGGACGATACCCCTGTCGAGTTCAGATCGGAGAACGGGCCGCGCGCCTCCGGACAGGTTGCGGGGCTGAGTCGTGATGAATCGGTATTGTACGTGGCATTCGAGCACCGCCTTAGCCCGGCCGACGCCCCTGGCAAGCTGGCGGTGAACCGCAAGAAGGCGTGGTTCGATTTGGCGATCCAGCTTGCACTGCTCGCCGACGTCCCCGCGCCCCTGAAGTGGCTCAAGCTCGGTCCTCACAGCCCCAGCCTTGCAAGCGTGAGCGGGGCCGATCTGGCAAGCGAACTGCGGAACCTCGCCATCCCCTGGTGGAGACTCCTGTGGGGACCTCCCGGCTCGGGGAAGACCTACTGTCTCGCACGCCTGGCGGCTCAACTGGCGTCGGTGAACCCGGCCGAGCGTGTCTTGATCGTTGCCCCGTCCAATGCGGCTGTGGACGCCGCAGTGCTGGAACTCGTTCGAGCTCTCGAAGAGTATCCGGCAGGCCCGGCGCTCCTGCATCAGCGACAGATATACCGCTACGGCTATCCGAAGGACCGGCGCGTCTTGAATCGCCCCGAAGTTTTCGGCCCACCGGAGCTTGCAGAGCGGGCTCAGCTTTTACGAGAAACTCACGACCACCATCAGCAACTGGTTCGGCAAAAGGCCTCCGAGGACAAGGTGTTCGAGGCGAGGACGCTGGTTCAGATCCGGCAGAAGGAACTGAGGCAGTGCATGGCTGCATATCTGGCAGGTGCACGAATTGTCGCGACGACGATCGCGGCAGTTGCGCTGCAAAACAGCCCTGTGCCAGAAGCAGGGAAGTGGGGGACAGTGATTGTGGACGAAGCGAGCATGACCTGTGGAGCCATGCTTCTGCTTCTCGCCAGGCTCGCTGAAACTAGGTTTCTGGTCGCCGGCGATCCACGACAACTCGCGCCGATTTTTCAGTGGCAGAGCTTTATTGATCCGCCGGACAACGTCAACCACTGGGTGGCCAAGGATGCATTTGAATGGGCGGGCATTTCCCAGGGCGCGGGCCTGCACAAAACAGTAAACCATCAGGATGCGCGTCTGGCTCGAATAATCTTACAACGGCGGTCCCACCCTGCAATCTGGTCTCTGGTCTCGCACCTCTACCCCCAAGTAAGCAGCGAGGCCGATGTTGTTAGCCTCGATCGAATCGCAGAGGCGCCGCCGATCCCTGGCAAACCTGTTGTGTTGCTGGACCTGAGCCACGGCCGGAAACCTTATGTCGATGTGGAAGAAGCCGCTGACGCGTCCGAGGTGGCTACGAAGTTTGAGAGCGCGTGCCAAAAGGCGGGCCGTAGCTGGCGAAATCCCCCCACGGCGATGCTGGCAATCGACGTCGCTCGGGAGATCAGGTCTTGTCAACAACAGGCGCGAATCGCCATCATCACGCCCTACCGGGGGCAGGTCCGTCTGCTCCGGCGTTGGCTCGCTGAAGAAGGCAAAGCCGATCCGAAGTTCCAGGAAATCGAGGTCGGCACGGTTCACTCCTTTCAAGGCGCGGAGGCGCATGTTGTCATCTTCGACCTCGTCGATGGGCCTCCCCGCGCCAAGCGGGTGCTTAACCGTTTTGGGGAATGGTGAATAGCCCCGGCT
>JBBTDS010000023.1:0-3005 GCA_038060875.1 Acidobacteriota bacterium
GGGCGCGCAGGTCGAGCTGGAGGCGCTCGATCAGCCGCCGGCTCATCTGCTGCTCAAAGGCGGCGATGTGGTCGGCGGGCACCAGGCGGGACCACACTGCGGCTTGGCGGCTCGTCTCGTTGAGCCAGACGATGTCCGGCTTGCCGTTGCTGTCAAAGTCGCCGGGGGTGGGTCTTTTTGTGAAGACGTACGCCGAGCCCTGGCCGGTGTTGGCGCCAACGTTGTCAGAAAGCGCCCCGACCAGCGCCGTGTCCCCGCTCAACGCCACCGACCAGCCGAATTGGTCGGGCCCGCCGTCCGAGGCCGTCAGCTTGGCCTGCTGGGTGAATACCGGGTCCACCGTCAGGGGATACTCGGCGGCCGCATCTTCCACCACAATTTTGGCGTCCCGGAGGAAGCTGTCGAGGTCGATGGGGAGCGGCTTGACGAAGTTGCCGACTGATCATTCCACCGCTCCGAATCCGCCACCGTTCATCTGTATTCGGCGCGCCCGGGGAATTCGGGCCAGTACGCACGATCGACGAAGGCAACCATACAGTCAGTGATGAGGGCGGCACTGTACGACTCGCAACAGCGTGCACCGCTGGAGCGGTTCCGCCGAGTGATTCTCATGCTCGATGGCGACGCTGCCGGGCGGCGCGCCACCGCCACCAGTGCCGCCCGGTTACGGCCGCATTGTGCGGCCCAGGCGATTCACTTGGCCGCCGAGGCACAGCCAGACCAGCTCTCGCCCGGAGCGATTCGACACATTTTGGAGGCGCACACCGACGGCCGGGCGACGCCCGGCCAGGCTCGCTGAGAACGGTTGGGCCAAACCCATGCGGGACACAGCGCAGGCGACAGAACGAGAGAACACGGCAAGGAGAACCCTCCTCTGTTCTGTGCGGTACGGTCTTAGAACAACGCCTTCACCCCGAGCTGGATGCGCCGCGGGTAGCCGCGCTGGCTGGTCACCTGCCCGAAGGCCGTGCTGGTCGGGCTCGTAGTGGGAGCCGCGAACAGCGTGTGATTGAAGGCGTTGAGGAACTCGCCGCGGAACTGGAGGTTCACACCCTCCCGGATGCGCGCGTTCTTCAGCACCGAGAGGTCCCAGATGTTGAACCCGTCGCTGCGCAGATCGTTGAAGCGCGTGGGCATCGTCCGGTAGTTGGAGCCGAGCTGGCGCGCCGAGTTCCGCTCGAAGCCGGCGTTGATGTTGAACCACATCTCGGGCGTCCGCTTGCTCTTCGGCAGCGTGATGTCCTTGATGTTGCCCAGGAACAGCGCGTTGCCGAAGCCGAACGGCGCCCCGCCCTGGGCCGTGTATACCCCCTGAACCTGCCAGCCGCCCAGGATGGCGTTCACCGCCGCCGGGGCCGCGTTGAGCCACTTCTTCCCCTTGCCGAACGGAAGCTCCCAGATGCCGCTGGCGACGAAGCGGTGCGGGCGGTCCTGGTCCGAAATGACGTACTCCAGCGGGGACTCCATTCCGTTCAACCTCATCATAGCCTCCATGTTCTTGGACCACTGGTAGGCGGCGTTGACCGTCCAGCCGGCGGCGAAGCGCCGCTCGGTTTTCACCTGGAGCGCGTGATACCAACAGTAGCCCTGGTACATGGTGGTGCTCAGGCCGGTGAAGTGGGCGTAATCGTGGGACGACAGCAGATAGGACCGCGAGACGGTCCGCCCCGAAAGCCCGGTACCCGGCAGCAGCGGGAAGAACGGGCTCGTCACCTGCTCGCTGAGATAGTCGATGGTGGCCTGGTCGCGCACCGGCGAGCGGCTCAGGTACTTCACCGGCAGGTAGCGGAGGTCCCTGGTGGTTTCCGACCCCACGCCGCGGTTGCCGACATAGGCCGCCTCCAGCAGAATCCGCTGCGGCAACTCCCGCTGGATGCCGAGCTGCCAGCGCTGCTGATGGGCGGCCTTCGGGGTCTCATCGTAATAGCGCACGCTGCGGCCGAGGAAGGTGGCCAGGCCGTCGGCGGCCCCGCGCGGCTCCTGGATGCCGTCCGGGAAGGGATTGCTGAGGGTGGCGACGAACGTCAGCCCGTTGTCGATCGACGGGATCAGCTCCGTGCGCTGGCTGAAACCGTATTGGGTCGGCCCGACGTCGCCGCGATGAATCCCCAGCGGCGCGAAGTAGAGACCGAACCCGCCGCGCACCACTGTCTTCTCGCCCAGGGACCACGCGAAACCGAATCGGGGCATGAAGTTGTTCACGTCGCGCGTCCAGAGTGTACGCGGCTGGCCGCCGATGCCCGGGAACGTCAATCCGCCCACCAGCCGGAACTGGCCGGGCGGGATTTCGGCGATCGCGCCGCGCGCATAATTGGCGCGCACCTGGGCGTCCAGCGGGCTCGCGCTCTTGAAGTCGTAGCCCCGCACCGTGCGGTTGAACCGCTCGGTCATCGGGCCCTCGATTTCGTAACGGAGACCGAGGCTGACCGTCAGCTTGGGCGTCACTTTCCAGTCGTCCTGGAAGTACAACGACCATACTGTGGATTGCTCGGCGAAGTTGGCTTTGCGGTCCACCCCGCCGCTGGTCGGAAGACCGAACAGCAGGCTGGCCAGCCCCTGGCCGATGGGCGCAGTCGGCGAGTTGTCGAGCGGACCCCGCGTCCACGTGCTCCCAAACGAGAACACGCCCGCCGAGGAGTTGTGCGGCTCGTATTGGTAGATGCGGTAGGCACGCCCGTCGCCGCCGAATTTCACCGCGTGAGCGCCGCGAATCGCGGTGGTGTGGAGCTCCAGGCTCTGGTTGTCGTGCGGATACCGCCACCAGTTGTTCTGCGTTCCCTGATAGCCGTCGATCGAGATAGCCGGGAACACGCGCACGTCGGGCGGGATCGCGTCGGCGTAACTCTTCGGGAAGCCGAGCGTGGTCAGGTCGAAGCCCATGCTTTCCGGCTTCGGGTATTGGTAGATCGAGAGCCGGTAGTAGCCGTAGCGCACATTGAGGATGGTGGTGGGATTGATCTCATAGACATCGTCGAGCGAGGCGGCGTGCTGTTTCCACTCCGAGT
>JBBTDS010000024.1:0-3571 GCA_038060875.1 Acidobacteriota bacterium
CTGTAGATTTCGAGGGCGGGGCCGATGCAGGCAAAGACGAGGTCGGCGCCGCGGACGCCCTCGCCTTGTAGGCGTTTCATCCAGTCACCGACCCGCCGGGGGAGTTCGCGGAGAACCTGGGCCCAGTCTCCGATGGTGTCTTCGGTGCGTGGGCGGCACACGAGATGCATGCTCCACGCCAGCGCCGCCGAATCCTGCGAACGTAGCCGGCCCGGACGCTCCGTCGCCACCGGCCACGACGCCGTCACTACCCAGCCCCCCTCGATCAACCCCGACAGCAGCGCCTCCCACCCCTCCGTCGTCTTGTGGGCAAACACCACACAGCCGACACCGTCATCCCTCATCACCCGCCGCCCCTGCCGGAATGCCAGCCCCATCTGCCTCTCGAAGAAACTGCGGTCCCTTGGCTGACCCTCGAACGTTTTCGTCTCGTCCTGAACGATCTCCGCTTCCTTCGCCGTCCACCGCATGCCCGCCGACAGGCGGGGCTGGACAACGGCAACCGATCATGGCAGGTTAGGACCATCGATGCGTGGTGACCTGTTGATGGTTGCCAAGCCGGACCCCCGCCGCTTGCGACGGCGGGGGTCCATACTCGTTCCCGCCTGAGACGACAAACCTACAACATGGCGAACCCAGTTCGATGATCGACGGACGATTTGCGCCTGCGGCGCAGATGATGTCGCCTGTCTACTCCGGCCCAAGTTCAGAACAAGACCATTTCAGATGATTGACAACAGCCCGCGCGCGGGCGTGGATTGAAACTGGAGGAAAACGGGGGCGGGGGGTGGTGTCAATCTGTTGCGTCGAGAGCCAGATCGGCGCAAGGCCGGGCGCGAAGAAGGGGAAATGGGTTACTGTCCCGGTTTGGTGACGCGGATCTTGGGGCCGAGCTTGAGGGTGGTCCAAGCGCTGTCGGCGGTGAGGGCGGAGGCAGGCGGCGCGGCAGGCGGGCGCGGCGGTGGTGGTGTAGCGTGTGTAGGGCGGGGTTCGTCTCAGGTGTCAGCTGGAGCGCAGTTGATTCCTATCGGACGGATATGGTCACGCCGGGCTGGGTCGTGGCGCGGCCAATGGTCACAGCGAGGGGAACCGAGGAACCAGAGGGAGCGTCGTCGGGAACGACGGCATTGAGCTGCAGGAGACCGGAGACGAAGCTTGGCGCGCCGCCGGCGTACTCAGTTATGGCGGCGGATCGACCGATCTGAATTTCGACAGGCAGCCGGGGCCTCGGGGTCAGGGTCGCTGGGACAGGTAATCCATCAATCCCCTTTGGGTCTGTTTCTCCTTCACCGGTGGCAAACAGGACAATGCGGGTGCCTCGCCGAGCAGGATTGTCGGGTGCGTTGAGAGTGGCGTTCCCCATGGAGTCCACGTTCAAGACCGCGCCCCGACCCGTCCCCGAGGAATCCAAAGTGAAGAGGCCCGGAGCGCTTTCCGCGACCGGAACCCATGCCGCGGAGGATTGTCGACCCTGATAGTCGACGGTGATCGCAGCGGCAGTGCGGCCGCCGACACCGTACGGCACGACGGCGCTTATCTGGCCGGCAGACACGAAGAGTAGGGGTGCAGCGTAGCCACCGATCGACAGCCTGACAGAAGCCAGCGTTGTGTCGACCCGATTCGAGGTGATTGTGAGGCCCACGCCGTTTGCCGGTCCGAGGTTGCAGCCAAAGAGGGCCACGATTTCACCCGTGGAGAGTGGAGCGCTGGCATAACTGGCTGCATTAACGACGGCGCGAATGACAGGTCGGCCAGTGGAACACGATTCCGGCGCCGAGCTGGTCCTGGGCTGGAGAGTGAGTGACCAGGCAAAGCCAGTGGGTTGCCTGTCGTCACGGATGGTCCCGAGATACCACTGGTGTACGCCGGAATGTCCTGCGCCCGGGATGCGCTGGTTGTAGGCGCCGGTGACCGGGGCGCCGACCGCAGGGAAATTAAGATCATCACGAAGAGAGCGGTCCGTGCCGTAGTAATTGTCGATCGAGAGAAACGCTTCAGGTGGCTGCAACAGGCGGCGGAAGTAGCCCGTATCCAGCCCTGGGGAGATAATTGGCACGTCGATGGGGGCGTCGAGAATCGTAAACTGTATGTTGGAGGCCCCATTCCGTGCCAAGAATCCCGCGGCCACAGCGTTGACTTTCGTGCCGAGGCTATGGCCGATGAAGTGAATACCTTGTACGTTGCCACGCCCGAGGGCCCCCAGGAGTGTCTCACCGAGATAGGTTCCGTGGCAGTCCGCGAAGTCCCACGCGTGATTAAAACCTGCTCTGTAAGCGCCCTCCCAAGTAAACATGGTGACGTTTGCCCGGAGGGAGTTACGGTGCAGGCGATCCTCGATAGCGGATCTCATGGATTCGATCCAGTCAACCGGGTACCCGGAGTAGTGGTTGAATGGCGTCATTTGCCAGCCGTGAGTCAGCACAATTGTGGGTCTGACGGGATCTACGCTGACCAGGGTCCCACTGAAGGAGTTGTTCTCCGACGACTGGCAAGGGGCCTGGCTGACTGCGCTGGTTAAGCGCACGGTCCAGGCACCGGTGTTGTCGTTGTACTGGCTTTGGTCGGCTCCCTCGTTCATTCCACAATAGAGGCTGCCTCCACGGCTTGCAGTGATGCCGAGGTCGGTTCCAACGAAAAAGAGCTCGTTGACGGATTGACCGCCGATGCCACAAATCAGGGAGTGCCATGGAGCGCCGGGCAGTTTGCTGCCTGGGCCGGAGTTGCCCCTTCCGCTCCCGTTCGGTGAGGCGCTGTTGGACGAGCATGGCTGCCCGAAGCAGACAGTTCCGCTGGCCTTAAACTGAAGGCGCTGGCCCTGTGCGATGATGACTCCTGGAACGGCAGAAAAGTTAAGGCGATTGACGGCGACAGAGAAGGTCACGTCGATGTTCTGCTGAGCAGACAGGGAGGAGAGACTGGCAGCCAGCAACAAAAGCGATTGGAGCGGCAAACGGAAAGGGCGGCTGCGCATGGGGGCCTGAGAAGGTGGGGCGTTCGCTTGAGAGGGTATCATAGCGTGGACTCGTCATTGGTGTTGGGATCGTGAAAGGGCAGGATAGCGCCGCTGAGTGTCCCGACCAAGCGCAAAGAAGAGAAATTCGTTTTTTTTCGCGGCGTACCGCCGGGGCAAGGACCGGCCAGGCTATTCGGCAGCAGCGGGTTCAGTGGGCGGGCGGACGAGATAGCGGAGGGTGGGGAGTCTGGATTTCGCGGGTGGAGTGAATGGGTCGTCGGAAATGCGAAGACGGACATGTTACGGAGCTCACTGCAGAGTGCCATGGCGTCTTCTGGGGCATGGGGTGCTGATGCTTGGGAGGACCAAGCTAGCGCTGGCCTGTGCTCCGGCACTACCAAAAAACCGTGAGATTCGGCCTTTTCGCGCGTTTTGTTGCGGGCTACGGGCACTCCGCCAACGAATGCGAGAGCCTCGCGTGGAAGGATTTGTGAGACTGGCGGGCGCCAGGGGCGGTCAGCGCCGACTTGTGCGTCGCGTTCGAGCCCATCCAACAGGATTAACCCCAACACTGTTCACTTAAGCACCCGAATGTGGTCAGTGTAGTTGATGGCATCG
>JBBTDS010000025.1:0-8821 GCA_038060875.1 Acidobacteriota bacterium
AGTTGGAGACGCTGTCCGTGGTCTAGATATTGATATATTATTTAGGAATCACTGTACTAGGCATGGCGGGCTTGACTGTGATCTCCTTTTTCTTCTCGCACGTGATGGACAAGCTGGGGCGCTCGGCGAGTCTGATCGCGCTCGGCGTTTTGTTCCTCGCGGGCGGGTGGTACGGCGAGAAATTGCGCCGCAGGTTGATCGCCGAGGTTAAAACAGGAGGAGAATGATGAGCTTGCTCCGAAAAGGACTCGCTGTCGCGGTGTTTCAGTGCCTGCTGGTGCTGAGCCTGACAGCCAAACTGATGTACGACCGCCAAACCAGGCCTCGTGTGTGGGTGAAGACCCGCCCCTGGGACCCTTCGTTGCCGATTCGCGGCCGCTACCTCGCCTTGCAGTTGACGCCCGATGCCTGCGCTCCCTATTTCCAGGAGACTAATGCGAAGCGTGTGCTTTTCTTTGTTCCCGAGCACCTCACCGAGTTGGAAAAAATGCGTGCGCCCGAAATCTGGGCCGAAGTGACCATCCCGCGCAAAGGTCCGCCCCGGCCGATCCGGTTGGGGATCTAGACCGGCGACCGGATTGAATCGGTGAAGGTCAACTGAGTGAAGACCACCAGTAGAGGCTGCGATCTATGTTCTCGTGCTGTTCAACGGGCGGCTCATCGATGTCAACCGTATGCGTCAGAGCAACCCATCCGTAGCCGGCTCACCAAGTCGATGCCGGCGGTGCGGTTCGTACCGGCGATGATCCCGGCCTTGTACGTGGGCTTCTCCCGGCTGAACCACCTGCCATTCCTGCAACGGGAGCCGATGCTGACCGGGATTCTCGAAGGTGGTGATGTTGCCGGTGCAAAGCACGTTCTGGCGGTTTCTGGCTTCACTGCACGTGGTGATGGCGCAGCAACTGCTGGAGGTCGGGCGGCGGATGCGCCAGCGGGTCTGGCAAGCGGCCCACGTCGAGTTGCGGGAGGTGACGCTGGCCACCGACACGACGGTGCACACGGTCTACGGGCAGCAGATGGGAGCGCGCAAGGGAGACCGGCCGAGCGGCAAGCAGATTGCCCAGCACCTGGAGCGGGTGGCCGCCTCGCTGCCGCCCTCGGTCGAGACGGTGTAAGCGCGGGCGGGGCCCAGAGGGCGCACCCGGGCTTCTACCGCAAGGGGGCGGTGGCCTTCTGCCGGCAGCGAGGTGGGGCCGAGAACCATGCGGGCCTGGCGGCGCATCCCTCCGGGCGGTGGGCGACGAACCGCGTGCACTTCCAGTTGGCCATGCTGGCCTACAACCTGAACTGCTGGCTGATGCTGTTCAACCGGGATGAGCAGGCCAAGGTGGAGGAGTTACGGCACACGGCCCTGGCCACGGCGCGGTTGCGGTTCCTGCACCTGGCGGCCAAGATCGTGCGCCACGCCGGAGCTGTGATGGTGCGCTACAGCGATCACTACGAAGAAAAGGGGGCGCTGGGGCGGCTGATGGACCGGCTGCGGGCGGTGCCGCTACACCTCTGACGGCCGCTCTGACCCTCCCACGTGCATAAAATTCTATCCGCGCCTCGGTCAGTGTGGAGAACGACTTACGAAGGACAGTGGACAAGTATTCCTCGACCGACACCAGTATCGCCGTGGCCATCGATTCCATTATGGCGCGCCCCGGGCGCGGGCGCCAGAGGGGAACCTCGCGCTTCAGACCGGCTGCTGGGCGCGGTGGCGGTCCATCATCTGCTGCATCTGGTCTTTGAGGCGGAGCTTTATTTTCTTCAACTGGGTTTCCTCCAGTTGCTGCTGAGGCGTCAAGTAGGACCGGGAGGCCAGCTCTTGCAGCTTCTTCTTGTGTTCGCAGTGCTGCTCGGCGAGCCGGCGAAACTCCTCGTTGGTCTCCATCAGGTGCGCTTTCAGTTGTTCTTCAGTCAGGTGCATCGGCACAAGCTCCGCAGCCGCTCCGGGGCGGCTGTCACTTGAGACATTAGCACGATTCCCGGCGCATCACAACCGCGGCTTCGGCGGGGTCGCGGTAGTAGTCCTCTCTGCGGGCGACCTCCTGAAAGCCGAGCTTCTGGTAGAGCCGGCGGGCCGGCGCGTTGGACGCGCGCACTTCCAGAAACCAGGCACCGGGCCGGCTGCCGAGCACCTCCTCGATCAGGCGGCTGGCTACGCCGTGGCGGCGCAACTCCGGGGCGACGGCCAGGTTCAGCACCTCGCCCTCGAGTTCCGCCGCCAGGCGCCAAACCACAAAGCCGGCCACGCGCTCCCCGGCCACGGCCACGCGGCACTCGTAACCCAGATAGGCGCGCGGCTCCCAAACAGCCGCTCCCGGGGAGAGAGCCTGGATTCGCGCGATCTCCGGCAGATCCCGCTCGCCGGCGCGGCGGATCCGGATGGGCGGGCGCAGTAGATCTCTCCAGAGGCCGCGCTGCGCCGCGCCCAAACCACGCCAACCATAGTGAACCTCCGCGTGGCGGCGCGCCGCGCTCGCGGTCGCCCGGCGAAGCTCAGGGTCGGGTAGCAAATTTGCAACCCGGTCGGCGAAGTCCGCGGGCTGGTCGGCGATCCACACCGAAACCCCGTGCTCCAGTCCCAGCCCGGCGCAGCCGGAAGTGGTCGAAACCACCGCGCGCTCCATCGCCATTGCTTCCAGCACTTTAAGGTTGGTTCCCGCCGACACCACGGTCGGAACGATGACCAGGTTGGCCTCGACGTACAGCGGGCGCACGTCGCGCACGAAGCCGAGCAGGCGAATGCCCTCTGGCGCCGGCGGTGCGAGCGTGCCGGCCCAGGCGCGCCAGTGAATGAGCGGATCGGGTCCCGCCACCACCGTTAGCGTCGCCTCCGGCAGTCGTGCTCGGACCAGCGGCCACACCTCTTCGGCGAAGAACCGGTAGGCGGCGGCGTTGGGGAAATGGCGAAACGAACCGATGAACAAGAGTCGCTGGCCAGGCGCCTCCGGCTCGGGGTGAAAGCGCTCCAGGTCCACGCCGTTGGGAATTACGGTCACCGCGGCCGGGCGGAGCAGCATGGCGTCCTTCTCCGACATCGCCACCACCTGCCGGAACCGGCGCACCGCGCTGCGCTCGAAGCGCTGCCAGCGCCACCAGTTCCACCACGCGGACAGGGAGCGCTCCCGCTCATAGATCTGGCGGTAGAGATCGTGGGTCACGTCGTGCTCGACCAGCACGTGGCCGCCGTAAGGGGCCAGGTGCGTGTACTCCACCTGAACGAGCGCGATGTTATGCTCGCGGCACACCTCGTTGAGGAGCCGCCGCATGAGCGGCGAGTCGTATTCGCAAGCTTCGGGCGGTGCCAGCGTCGCCCATCGCGGCTCGCGGTAGCGCGGCTTCGGCACGAGGACGACCCGGGCGCAGAATTCCAGCACCGGCTCGGCCTCTTCCGCTTCGACTTCGGTGAACGCGAACAGGAACAGGTCGAACTCGCGCGCGGCCTCGCGCAGAAGCTGGAAGATGCGCACCGCGCCGCCGTGAGAGAGCGGATAGGGGAAGTAGGGCGACAGCACGGCCACCCGCTGGCGAAGAGGCGAAAGCGGGCGGCCGTCGAGGACTTTGCAGGTGGCCGGGTACGAGGAGCGGTCTTTCTTCCAGGGGAACAGCCACCGCGGGCGGAGGAAGATGCGGTCCAGCGGCACGCCGGCGAGGAACAGGCAGGAAGCGATCGGCGTGCTCAGTTGCAGATGATGGCGCTCCAGCCGCGCGTTGTAACCAAGGATGCGCGTGGGCGCCAGCAGAAAGGCCGCGCGGCGCAGCGGCGCGAAGGCGCGATCGGCAGTGAACAACACCGGCGCCATCCCGATCCGGTAGCGGCGGAAGGCGCGATGAAGCTGGCGCCAGATCTGCCACGTCGAGCCGGGTTTGAGCGTGATGAGGGTCGCTCCGGGCACTTCCGCGCCAGCGGCCAAGCGGATGGCGAAATGCCGCCGGCCGGGGATCAGCCGCTGCGCCTCCACAGCCATGGCTGGTGCGGCCTCGCCGGTAAGGAAGCTCACCACGACCGCCTCGGGGTCCTTGCCCAGCAGCGCGAAGATGAACCGCTTCAGACGCTGTCTCACCGCGAGCGCTCCACTTTACCCCACCGCAGCAGGCCCCAGGCCGCCAGCGGCAGCACCGAGACCAGGGTGCAAACGGGAGCGAAGCCCCAGCGGTCCACCAGCGCGCCGATCACCGGCGAGAAAACGGCCTGCATGACGCCGTAGGCGCCGACCAGCAGCGAGGTGGTGAAGGCGGCGCGGCTGGGGCCGTAGATGTCCAGCGGCATCGTGTACAGGTTCACGCTCCAGGCTGACACGCAGAAAAAGCTGAGGCAGATGCCAGCCGCCGCCAGCAGCACGCCGGGCGCCAGCGGGATGGCCGCGGTCAGCAGCACGATCAGAGCGGCGGCGAGGCACACGCGCATTCGGGCCGCCACCGCCGCCGTGCCGTTCTTCATCCACCGCAGCGACAACCAGCCTCCGGCCACCCCGCCCAGGTTAGCGGCCACCGGCGGCAGCGCCGCCAGCCACGCCGTTTGCTCCAGCTTGAGCCCGCGCTCCTGGACCAGGTACAGCGTAGTCCAGTTCGACCAGAGCGAATAGACGGTCATGCCCAGAATGGTGGCCAGCGGGAAGAGCCACAACCGGCGGTCGGCGAGGAGTTGGCGCAGGGACCAGGTGTCGCGTGGCGCTTGATCGGCGGCGGCGGGCGCCTTTCGCGCGATCCAGTTCCAGAAAGGGATCCAGAGGAAGCCCGCCAGACCGGTCACCAGGAACGCCGAGCGCCAGCCATAGCGGGCCGCGAGTCCGACCGCCAACGGCGGCGCGATCATCGCTCCGGTGCTAAGCCCGATCTGGCTGATGGCGTGGCCGAGCGCGCGCTCCTGGGGCTTGAGGTAGAGGATGATCGCCTTGCCGCTGGCGGGCACGCCGGCGGCCTCGGCTACGCCGAGCCAGGCGCGGCACGCCATCAGCCCGCCCAATCCCTTGGTCAGGGCGGTGGCGACGCCGACCAGCGACCATAGGCCCACAGCCGCGCTGACGCCGCGGTTCAGCCCCACGCGGTCGAGGAACAACCCGGCCAGCGGGGCCGAAGCCGCATAGGTGACGGAGAACGCCGCCAGCACCAGCCCGTAGTCCGCGTTGGAAAGATGAAACTCGGCGCGCAACAGCGGCGCGAGCGCCGCGAGCACCTGGCGGTCCAGGTAGTTCAGCGCCCCCGAGAGCACGAACGCGCCCAGCACCCACCAGCGAAGCGAGCGTCGCATCTACCGGTACTCGACGGTGGCGACTTCGCCGGCCGTGCCCAGCTTGGGGTCTGCCTTCGGGAAGTACTCGATGGTGACTATGCGCGGCGGGCGCTGCGGGCCGCAACCCAGCGCGAGCTGGCCGCCGCCGATCAGGACCACTTTGCCGGGATCGCGGATCACCAGGCGGGTGAGTTTGCCGTCCTCGCCCTGAACGACGAGCCGGGCCGTGCCGCGCAGGCAATCGACCTGGCGAAGGTTGCCGCGGATCTTGCCCGAGGGCGCCGGGCCTTCGAACCAGGCCTCGACCTTGCCCTCCGTGCGGCCGCCGGTGGCGCGCTCCGCCTTCGCTTCGGCTCTGCGGATATCGGCCATCGCCGCGTCCTTGAGCCGCTGGAGCTCGCGCTGTGTTTCCTCGGCTTCCCGCTTGCGGGCCGCGGCCTCGGCCTCAAGGCGCTGCGCCTCGATCGAGCGGCGGGCTTGTTGAATGCGTGCGCGCTCGGCGTCATCGATGGAGGCCTGCTCGGCCGCCGCCCACGATCTGGAAGCGGCGCGGAAATCGCTGGCCGCCATCTGCGCTTCGGCCAGCGCCCGCCAATAAGCGGCGTTGCGCGGCGCGAGCTTCGCGGCGGCGCTCAGTGCGTTCACCTTCCGGGCAGTGTCGTCTTCGCGCTGGGCCAGCAGGAAGTGAGGCTCGGACCAACCCGGGTTTAGTTCGGCCGCCTTGCGCAGCGCGGCCGCGGCTTTGGCGCGATCCGGCTCAAGCCGCGCGTACTCAAGGTGCGCGCGCGCGTTGCGGCTGCCCGCCTCGATCGCTCCCGCGAGCTGGCGGCGGGCTTCGTCCGCGTTCTTCTCCCGCAGCGCGACCAGACCGAGGCCCTCGCGCGCCTCGGCGCACCCCGGCTGTGACTTCAGAATGGCGGCGTAGGCCGCGCGCGCTTCGGCGAGCCGGCCCAGGCTCAACCGCAGGTCGGCCAGCGCGAGATCAGGCGCGGGGGAAGCGGCCGGCTCGGCCCGGAAATCCCGGCGCGCGTTGAGCGGGCGGCCGGAGATTGTCGCCGTGGCGAAGCTGGCGGCCGCCAGGTACGCGGCTGCCTCTTTGTCGATTTCCGCCGGCGTCTTGTCGAAGGCGTTCCTGAACGCAGGTTCGGAGTCAGCGCCCTGCTGAAGGTTATAGAGCAGCACCCGCAGCTTGCCGGAGTATTTCGGATCGACGCTCAGAAGCTGAATCCTGGCCCAGTCGAGGTTGCGCTCCGCCGCCGGCAGCGGGCCGCCGAGGGTGATCAGCGTGCCGCTCATCTCGGCGGTGGAGTAGAAGTCGAGGAGCCCGGATTCGATCCCGGCGGGCATGCGGCTGGCATTGGCTTCCAGCAGGATGAGGGCGCAGGCCCGCAGCCACTCGCGAGGAACGGGCGCCTCGGCGTGCAGCACGCCGAGGAATGCGTCGCGGCCAGGTCGCGGGGGCGTGACCGCTTCGGCCCGCCTGTCGGGCCTGACAACCAGCACGCGGATGGGCCAGACGGAGCGCAGCTCCTGCTTGCCCAACGCCGTCCCCAGCACGTGCCGGAACTGCTCCAACTGTCCGAGGGTTTCCTGGCCCCCACGCTCACCGGCGCTGGCGAGCACGTGAAACGGCCCCGAGCGCAGCTCCAGCCAGCGGTCATCGGCTGCCGCCAGCAGCGGCAACAAGAGTAGCGCGGCCGCCCGTGGCATTCCAGGAACAATGATAACCCGCGGCCCCACCAAGGCAACGCGTATCGGTCATAATGACACACGCCATGCAGCGTCGAATGTTTTTGCAGGCAGGCCTGGCCGCCACGGCCTGGGCCGCACGGAAATACCGGGCCGCCATCATCGGCCACACCGGCCGCGGCGACTACGGCCACGACTGGGACACCGCCTTCAGCCGCTTCGACTCGATCGAGGTGGTCGCGGTGGCCGACCCGGGTGACGGCGGCCGCGCCAAGGCGCAGAAGCGAAGCCGCGCTCTACGCGGCTACCGCGACTATAGCGCGATGCTGCGCCAGGAGAGGCCCGAGTTGTGCGCCATCTGCCCGCGCTGGCTCGACCAGCGGCGCGAGATGTTCCTGGCCGCCGCCGAAGCGGGCGCACACATCCTGATGGAGAAGCCTTTCGCACGCGACCTCGCGGATGCCGACGCGATGGTGGCCGCCGCCGAGCGCCACCGCCTCAAGGTGCAGGTGGGCCACACAGCGCGGCTGGCGCCGGTGACGCTGCGCGCCCTGGAGATGGTGCGCGCCGGCGAGATCGGCCTGCTGCTCGAGATGCGCGCTCGCGGGAAGGAAGACCACCGCGCCGGCGGCGAAGACCTGATGGTGTTGGGCACGCACTGCTTCGACCTGATGCGCCTGTTCTCCGGCGATCCGCGCTGGGTCTTCGGCCATGTCAGCCCAGCCACTCCTCGCCGGCCCACCGAGCCGATCGGCCCGGTGGCGGGCGACGAGATCGCGGCGGTGTTTTTCTTCGACGGCGGCGTGCACGGCTACTTCGGGTCCAAGGCCAGCGGCCAGCGCGACGGCCGCCGCTTCGGGCTGACGCTCTACGGCAGCCAGGGCGCGATCTTCATCCCGCTCACCGCCGTGCCCAGCGCCCCGCCGCTGCTGCTGCGCTCGTCCGACTGGACCGCCAACCGCGAGACTGGCTACTGGCAAGCGATCGAGGCTGCGGGCGAGCCGCTGCGCACGCGCGAGGACGCCAATGCCGTCATGGTCCGTGATCTGCTCCAGGCGATTGAGCAGGGCCGCGAGCCCGCCTGCAACGCTCGCGACGCGCGCTGGACCATCGAGATGGTGATTGGCATCTACCAGTCGCAGCAGGCCGGCGCCCGCGTCGCCTTCCCGCTCAAGGAGCGCCGGCACCCGCTATCCGCCAGGCGTAGTCCGCCTTAAGGCGCCTGCCGCAGAGCTTCCCACTCGATCGATGTCACGTTCGTGGCTCTGTATAATCAAGAAGGGGCTGCTGCGGAAAGGAAAGCATGCCGGTTACGGTTACCCTGGAAATCCCGGAAGACCTTGCGGCTCTGCTGGGCTCGGGCGGCAGGGACCTCTCGCGGGCCGCGCTGGAAGCCTTGGCCATCGAAGAGTACCGTGCCAGGCGCCTGTCGGATGCTCAATTCCGCCGACTGCTGAGGTTGAGCCGCTGGGAATCCGACAAACTCCTCAAGGCGCATGGCGTCTGGCTGGATTACAACTTGGAAGACTTCAGCCGTGAGGGCGAGGCCAGTCACGAGATCCGCGAACGGTCTCGGCGATGATCGTTGTCGCGGATGCGTCTCCGCTCAACTATCTGATCCTCATCGGGGCGGCCGACGTCCTGCCTGCTCTGTACGGGTCCATCCGCATTGCTCCTGCGGTCGCTTCCGAACTCAGTGTGGCAGGAGCGCCAGATGCGGTCCGGCGTTGGTTCGAGACCAAACCCGATTGGCTGGCCGTCACCGCCCCACAGGACATCAGTGATCCGCGTCTTGCCCATCTCGACGCGGGCGAACGGGAGGCCATTACGCTCGCCATCGAACTCAGAGCGGACCTGATGCTCATGGATGAACGGGACGGCAGAGCGAGTGCACAAGCTTGTGGTTTAGCC
>JBBTDS010000026.1:0-3335 GCA_038060875.1 Acidobacteriota bacterium
CCACTCCCCCCTTGCGGTTATCGCGCCACCATACACCGCCTTGCGAAATCGCTGACCGGATCTCCGAGACGGCGCCCTTTCCGATGTGGCCGTGGTACTATACGCAGTGAATACGTGTATGGCCAAGAAGCTCACCATCACTCTGGATGATCAGGTGTACGCCGGCCTGCATAGCGTCATCGGCCGGCGGAGGATCAGCCGGTTCCTGGAGACCCTGGCCAGGCCCCACGTCTTGACTCAGGATCTCGAAGCAGCTTACCGGGATATGGCTGGCGACGAGGAGCGGGAGGCGAAGGCACTGGAGTGGTCGGAAGGCCTGATCGGCGACGTGCAACATGATCCGCGGTGAGGTCTGGTGGGTCTCGTTCGATCCTTCCATTGGCGGCGAGATCCGGAAGACCAGGCCGGCGGTGATCGTGAGCAACGATGTTGCGAACCGGACGCTGAATCGCGTCCAGGTGGTGCCGGTCACGAGCAATCTCTCGCGCGTCTATCCCTGCGAGGCTCCCATCACTCTGAAGGGCGAGCCGCGGAAGGCCATGGCTGACCAGATCTCAACGGTGAGCAAGCAGCGACTGCGGGAGCGCATCGGCGTCATCTCCAGAGAGGACATGCGCGCAGTTGAACGGGCGATCTCGGTGCAACTGGGCCTTTCGGCCGGACTGTGAACCGGGTCACCTGCCGGGTTGCCCGATCTCCGACACCGCCCCGTCCACGTCTTCGACGCGGACGCGCAGGCCCTTGCGTTGCTCGAACTGCTGCTCGGGGATCTCGAAGCGGGCCGCGATCATACGGTCCAGGCTCTGGTGCGGGGCGATGCGGGTGCGGGCCACCAGCGTCTGGTTGTACTTCTGGCCGAGGATCGGATAGTAACTGAATAGCTGCCTGGCGTCGTACTCGGAGACGACGGCGCCTGACAGGGTCCGGCCATCGGCGGTGTCGAGCAACACCTCGACGCCGCGCACGTCGAAGCGGTAGTCGGCGGTATTGACGAACCGGAAGTCGATGATGGCCACGGTGGCCGAGTCCGGCAGCGCCAGCGTGCGCACTTTCTGGATGGAGCCCGCGAGCTCCAGATGGGCGCCGCGTTGGACCCACAGCAGCGCTCCGGCCATAGCCGCGACGACCGCCAGCCCCAGGCCCAGAAAAGGCAGAAAGCGCCGGATGCGCGCCAGCGTCTGACTCGGCATCACGACTCCACCAGGCGCAGGATTTCCTTCATCGACTGGTGCGACTTGTCGATCAGCTCCGGCCCGAAGATGTGCGTCTCCAGGCCAAAGCAGCCCTTGTAGCCGTCCTTGGCCATCGCGCTGAAGATCGCCTTCCAGTCCAGCCGCTGCGGGTAGTCCAGCACGCTGCGGCCCTTGATCTGCACGTTGCCGATGCGTTTCCTGGGCAGCAGGTTGTAGCCGTCCGGGAAGGGAATCTCCTTAAGCGCGGCCCCGTTCTGCGCGTCCCAGTTGATGCCCAGGTATTTGGACGGCACCATCTTCATCAACTCGGCCGTCTCGGCGCAGGTGGCCACGTTGCAGGAGCCTTCGTTCTCCACCAGCAGATACACCTTCTCCTTCCCCGCCAGCGCGACCATCGGCTCAAGGATCTCGGCGATCCGCGGCAGCAGCTTCAGCGGCTCGGCGACGCGCGAAAAGGTGAACACGCGCACCTTGTCGGCGCCCAGTATGTGCGCGGCCTGGATGGCCTTCCTAAGGTCGTCCATGCGCCGCTCGAACTGCGCCTCGTCGCGCGCGATGCGCTTCGCCCGGGCCTCGGGCGTTTCGTCCTTCTGGCGGACGGGCACGGTACCCGGCAGCGGGAACTTCAACAACCCGGTGTTGAGGAAGGAGACGCGGATGCCGCTGGCGGCGAACTCGCGGGCGGCGGCGCGCAGTTCCGCTTCGGGCAGAAAGTGGTATGAGGCCTTGCCGCCCGGCACGCCACGCAGCTCCAGCCGCGTCAAACCATGCTGCTTCGCGAAAGCGATGGCCTCGGCCGGGGAGCGGGCGATCTCATCGGTGATGGCGCTGATACGGGAACGGTCCACGCGCCGCCCGGCCAGAACGGGGCCGGCGGCCAAAGGAGCAACGAGCAGTTCGCGGCGAGTCATCATCAATCTCCTAGCAGCTTGCCGTATGGCTGAAGCTGCTCGACATTATCGCAGACAGCCTTGACGGCGGCGGTGACCGGGATGGCCAGGATGAGCCCGGCCGCGCCCCACATCGCGCTCCAGGCCATCAGCGCCACCGTGATCACCAGCGGGTTCAGGTGCACGCGCGGGCCGACCAGCTTCGGGTAGAGCAGGTTCAACGCGATCAGGTGAAACAGGGCCACGATGCCGGCCAGCAGCAGGTACGGGGTCATGGCGCCGTAGACCGGCAGCGCCGCCAGCACCGGCGGCAGGATGGCCAGCGGCAGGCCGATGTAGGGGATGAGGCTCATAAAGCCGCTCAGCGCGCCCATCAGGATCGGATAGGGCAGCCAGAACATCCAGAACACGAGTGCGCTGGCGCCCGTCAGCAGCAGCCCCAGCAGGAAGTTGCCGACCACAAACGCCCGCACCATGCTGGCGATGCCGTCCAGGCTCTTGGCGGCCACCAGCCGTCCCTGTTCCTCGAAGAGCTGCAAGAAGCGGCGGTGAACGTGCTCGCGCCAGCTCAGCATGAAGTAGACCAGGAACGGCACGAAGGAGGCCATCAGCAGGATCTCGTAAAGCTCGCCCAGGTGCGTCGCCAGGTAACTGATCAAGGGCGGCTGCTCGGAGCGGATGCGCACTTCCTGAACCGCGGGCGTCTCCGGTTTGGGCGGCTCGGCCTGGCGCTTGCGAGTGGAGCGCGAGGACGCCGGTTGCGGCAGCGCCCGGCGGGCCTCTTCCCGAAAGCGCCGCGGCACCACCAGCTCGTAGGCGGACTTCTCAGCCGCTTCGAGCTTCATCGCGACGCGGTCCACCAGGTCGTTGATCCGCTGCTGGTATTTCGGCAGCTCGTCCACCAGGCCGGCCACCTGGGTGTACATGCCCAGTCCCGCCAGGTACACCAGCAGCAGCCCGATGGCGCAGACAACGAAGCTGGCCGGCACGCGGGGAATCCGCACCCGGCCCAGCAGCACCACGAACGGGTCAAGCATGAAGGAGAGGATGACGGCCGTGACGAAGGTGACAAAAAACAGACGCCCGTAATAGAGCAGGGCGACCGCGCCGGCCAGCGCGATCACCGCGCCCGTAAGGTTCCTAGGCCTGAGCGCTCGAATCGGCCGCGAAAGCACCGCCACAAGGCTAACTCGCTACTGGTTACTCTAGCACGGCGGACCATATAATGAAATCGGAGCTGTGACTGAGCCGA
>JBBTDS010000027.1:0-2515 GCA_038060875.1 Acidobacteriota bacterium
ACAGCGCGACCGCAACGCGCACCTGTCGATTGTACCGCAGCGGTTCCGCGGCTAGTCCCGCCCGCGCCGGGGAATGAACCGCGGCACCCGGGCGCAGTACGCTTCGTACTCCGCGCCGAAGCGGTCCCGCAGCTCCTTCTCCTCGATCCGCACCAGCAGCAGGATCCAGAGCGCGCTCAGCGCGAGCAGGACGTAGCCGGCCAGGTAGTTGGCCGCCATCGCGTAGGCCAGCAGGGCCAGGAAGACCTGGACGTAGCGGGGATGCCGGATGCGCGAGTAGATCCCCTCGGTGAGCAGGCGGCGCTCGTATTTCTCCGGCGCCAGCTCGGGCAGGCCCGTGAGTATCCTGGCCCGGAGGTGTTTTCCGAGCTTGAACCGCAGCGCGACCACGAGCACGTAGACGGGCACGGCCAGGGCGATCAGGAACGGGCTGGTTCCGAACTCCGCCGTGAGCAGCGGCTTGCGCACCAGATAGAGGCCGCCCGCCATCAGCAGCAGGAGCGCGTAGTGGATCGCCAGCGTCAGCCGCGGCCCCACGCGCCGCCAGAACCGGATGAACGGGTGGATCGAGAACCAGAACAGGATCGCCGGCGGCGTGAATACCACAAGCAGCAGGGCCAGGTAGTAGCGGACCCTGTCCATGACCAAGTGGACACATTATCCCATTGACGACGGGGGCTGCACTGTGTACGTTAAGAATGTGCATAGGAGAGCGCAATGTCCACAGCGGCCTGGCTCCGACCCGAGACCGTCTCGGTCAATCGTTCTAAGTTGAGGCAACAGCAGCGGGAATGCCTGCGCCGGGCGAGCGGGCGGACGGTTCTGCGGGTGACGGCGGACAACCATGCGGATCAGGAGAAGTACGTCGTGGACAAGCGCTACTTTGAGGAGCTGTTGCGGCGGCTGGCATCCACTGTCGAGACTCTGGAGATCATGACGGATCGCCGCCTGTTCGATCAGATCCTCGCCGCGGCGGGCACGCTGGCGGAGGATGTGCGCCGCGGGCGACTGCATTCGTTGGAGGAAGCATTCGAGGAGCAGCCGCGGCGCCGGCGGAAGCGAAGCACGATCTCCTCAACAAGGTTGCGCGGGATCCGGCCGGGTGTTCCAAGCAGTTGAGCGGGCCGCTCGCCGACTTTCGCAGCTTCTCGTGGCGGGCATATCGCATCGTTTACCGGGTGTTCGACGAAGCGAAGACGGTGGCTGTTGTGGGAGTGGGCGCCCGGGAACCGCAATCATCCACGAACATCTACAGGAGGCTGGAGGCCTTGGCCCACAGCGGCCGCCTGGCGGAGAAGGTCCTGGAAACACTGCGCGGCTTTCGCGAGGGCGCGAAAGCGCGGGAGTGACCGCGCGCTCAGGCGCCGGCGCGGCTCTCAAAGCCATGCTGGCGCCGGTGGTGCGGCCCGTCGAAGTTCTGGCTGGACTTGAACATCTCGTAGCGGCCGTCGCCGGCCGCGTCCTTGACCTTGGCCAGCAGCGCGTTTTTCTCCGCTTCGCTCATCGGCGTGAAGTTCCGGCCCAGCGCGATGGCCGCCTGGAGCTGTTCCATGCTGGTGATGCCCATCACCTGCGTGGCCACCGGCAGGCTCAGGCTGTAGCGGTAGCATTCCGCGGCTGTCAGGCCCGCCCGCGCCACCAGCGTCGCCTCCGGATACCCGCCGCCCAGGCCCTTCATGCCGATCACACCGACCTGCTTCTTCAGGCACACCGGAACGACCTCGTTCTGGAAGCTCCGGTAGTGCGCATCCATCACGTTGATCGGCATCTGGGCCGCGTCCCAGGCGTGCGGCTTGGCGAGCATCTTGAGGTGAATCCGCGGATCCTTGTGGCCGGTGAAGCCGATGAAGCGCACCTTGCCCTGCTTGCGCGCCTCCAGCGCCGCTTTCAGCCCGCCCTTCTCAAAGACCCAATCCGGGTCGTTGTCGTATACCATCTCGTGGTATTGCCACAGGTCGAGGTAGTCGGTCTTGAGGCGCCGCAGGCTGTCCTCCAGGTTCTTCATCGAGCCGGCGTAGTCGCGCTCGCAGTCCTTGGTCATCAGGAAGACCTTCTTGCGGCGGCCGTCCATGGCCAGCGCTTTGCCCATTACCTCTTCGGCGCCGCCGTTGTGGTAGTCCCAGCAGTTGTCGAAGAAGGTGACGCCCTCGTCGATGGCGGTGTGCATGATGCGGATGGCTTCCTGCTCGTCCTTGACGGCGCCGATGTGCCAGCCGCCCAGGCCGACAATTGAGACGCGGACCCCGGTTCGCCCGAGCGGCCGGGTCGGAATGCCGGCAGCGGCCACGGAGACCGCCGCCCCGGCCGCCCGGAGAAACTCTCTTCGCGAAGCTTGCATGACTTCCCCTCCTCCCAACGTTTGATGATTGTAGACCATTTGCCGGCTCAGAGGGGGCAGCCGGGGGGGGCGAGCCAGCCACGAGGGGGCAGCCATGCGCGGCGGGGCGCCGGTGCTATTTCGGTTTGCGCAGGGAAGGCGGCAGGAGACCTTCGGCGACGTAGGCTTCGTAGTTGC
>JBBTDS010000028.1:0-30670 GCA_038060875.1 Acidobacteriota bacterium
CGGCTTCAGAACCAGCAGACCCATCCCGGCGCCGCGAAGAAACTGGCGCCGCCGCTCGGTGTTGTAGGCCCGCGCCAAGTTGTAGACGTATCTCAAATCTATCCCCTCCCGTTGATCCGGTCCTTCAACCTGCGCCAGGCCGCCATCGACCGGGCGAGATGGACGGCTGCATCGCCGGGGATGCCGTAACACTGGAGCCCTATCGAACCACGGTATCCCGTCCGATGCAACTCCTGCAAGAAGCCCAGAATAGCAAAGGTCCCGCGGTCCAGAGGCTGAATCCAGTTGCCCGTCCCGGCCTTGATCTCCGGCCCGCGGTCTGATCCGTTGATGCTGAGGGCCCACAACAGCGGCCCGGCGGCTTCGAGCAGCGGCCTCAATTCCCTTTCGTCGCCCACCTTGAGCCAGTGGCAGAGGTTGAACATGACGCCGACATTGACGCGATCCGCCTTGCGGGCGACCCGGATCGCGTCCTGGACGGTCTCCAGCCAGTGTTTCTGGTGCGGATACAGGACCAGCCGGACGCCTTGCGGCCTTGCCGCATCGGCGATTTCGCGGATCAATCCGACCGCGCGCTCGTCGAGGCTGGGGTCGGACGGCTTTCCGCCGACCATCAGGACCGCAAGCTGGACGTCCCTGCCTCTAAGCAGGGGCAGGACCTCGGAGAGCTTCGCATCGTATGCCTGTTTCGCCTGGGGCCCGGCGTCCACCCGCATGTAGACCTGGAACAGTCTCAATCCCGCGCGGTCCAAGGTCGCGAGCCGTTCGGCGACATTCTCGAACCACAGGTGGCCCGCGCCGTCGTAGCCCAATTCCTTGAGCATTTGGGCCTGCCCGGCCAGGTTCCGCTTCTTTTCGTCGTGCGTGTCCATGCACAACGCGAAGAACGGGTTCTCGAAGCGAGCGCCCGCAGGCGCCAGCGCCGCTCCCGCCGACATCAAGAAAGTTCGCCGGTCCATGCTGCCTCTAATAATAGAACCTCAGCGCCAACTGCATCTGCCGCGGATTGCGCGCCGCGGTGAATTCGCCGAAGCGTGCATTCACCTGGCGGCCCTGCGCGTCAAACCGCGCTGCCGTGTCCACTCCGCTGAACTGGGTATGGTTGAATGCGTTGTACATCTCCCAGCGGAACTGGAAACGCATCCGCTCGTGGACGGGGAGGTTCTTGAAGATCGCGATGTCCCAGTTGTTGATGCCCGGCCCGCGGATGAGCGTTTTCGCTGCGTTGCCGATGGCGCCGACGGCGGGCGCCTGGAAGACCTCCGTTCTGAAGTTTCTGCTGAAGGTGCGCTCACTCTTGGGCAATACCGGGTTGCCGGTCACCACGATGCGGGCGCCGTCGGTTGGAGATCCGGTTATGTCGGTCGCGACCACTTGCGAGAAGCCGACGCCGAGCGGCGCCCCGCTGACAAAACTCGCGATGCCCGACACGGTCCAGTCGTCGAGGATCACCCGGGCCGGAAGCGCTTTCCACGGCGACTTCGGCACGTCCCAGAGCCAGTTCACGTTCAGCACGTGCGTGCGGTCGAAGGAAGCCAGGCCGTAGTTCCAAACGCGGACCGGGACGAGCGTGCTGACGCTGTCCGTATCGCCGTCGTTGAAATCCATCGTTTTCGACCATGTCCAGGCGGCGCCGAATTGCAGGCCCGAGGCGAACCGGCGGTTGGCCGTCACCTGAAGGGAATGATAGTTCGATGACGCCGCCCACTCCCGATAGTCGATGTTGTTATGGCCCAGGTACGGCCGCAGGAAACTCGGCGAGAGCGGCACATTCGGGTTGGTGGGATCGGCGTTCCTGCGGTCGAAGTTGGCGCCGAACGGAATGGCGTTGAGATTCCGCGACCATAACAGGTGACGTCCGAGCGAGCCGACGTAGGCGAGGTCGAGTACCGTTCCGAAGGGGACTCTTTGCTGCACACCGAAGCTCATGTTCACGGTGGACGGCACCTTGCCGCCGCGGTCGATGCCCAGCACGTTCTGCGGGAACAGGAGGCTGGAGGAGGAAAGTAGCGCCGGGAGCGTCCCGAAATACACCACAGGCGTTTGCACGATAGGCGGTTGCCCGGTGAACGGGATGGTAACACCGTCCGCGTGCAGCCGGTTGTAGAACATCCCCAAGCCTGCGCGGATGGACGTGGTCCCTTTGCCGAACGGATCATAGGCGAAGCCGAAGCGCGGCGCATAATGGATGCCGCGGTCTTGGATCAGGGCGCGCGGGTAATCGGAGTTTTTGGCCGTCCAGACCATTCCGTTGGCGATGTCACCCACGCCGGGTGCAAACGCGCCGATGGCGGGCACCGGATACACCGCGCCCGTCACGGGGTGGACGCCCACCTTGCGGCCGCCCACCATCGCCGGCGCGATCAGCTTCACCTGCCGGGAGGGATCGAAGCGGTCCGGCGCGAAGCCGCTCATGATGTTGTCGCGTTCATAAGTGGGCGGAATCCAGCAAGACCGTAATCCGTAATCGAGCGTGAGCCGCCGGTTCACCTTCCAGTTATCCTGGATGAACCATTCGATGTTCTGCATGATGGCGTGATAGTACGGCCGCCAGGAAGTCTCCGAGTAGGAGTTAAACACGCCCAGGATTGCGTTGGAGTAAGCGTAGCCGGTTTCGAGCGGATTGTTAACGTTTCGTCCGAAGTCGAAGGCGCCGTTGTACGTTCCGTTGCCGCGGCGGTTCGTCAGGAACAGATCGGCGTAGATTCCGGCTTTCACCGTGTGGGAGCCGGTGGTCTTGGTGACGTTGTCGGTGATGGTGCTGATAGAGTCGATGGCCACGAACGGGAAGCGGTTTTCCGAGTTGATGTTGGCCGGGTTCTGAACCCCGCCGAATGTCGCGTTGGGAACGATGTTCCATGGATTGCCCTCGGGGTTGAACTGGCCGACCGCGAAGCCGATCGTGTCCCGTTGCATCCGGCGCAGTTGGTCGGCGGTGAATATGTCCAGGGAGGGACGATAGGCGAAGCCTGCGCTGAACTCGTTGATCAGGGTCGGAGAAAGAATCCGCTGATACCGAAGGACCCAGACTTTGGACCGCAAATCGAACGTCTTGACCATCTCCGGCCAGGGCGCCATGGTGGTCGAAATCCCCTGGTAACCGGTCTCGATCAGCGTCTGCATGGAGAAATTAAACGAGAACAGGTTGCTGGAGCTGAGGTTGTAGTCCAGCTTCAACGTCTCCATGCGCTGCGGGTTGTCCGTCTCGGTCTGGAAAACGTAGTTGTAGCGGCCGGCCGAGACGTTGCGGTCGAAGAAATTGGCCGCCGGGAGGAATTTGAGCAGCGCCTGGCCGTTGCGGTCGATCCGGCCCGCGGGAATCCTGTTCCCCGCGAACGGCTGGCCGTTGGACGGATCGGTCACCGGGATCAGCCGTCCGTTGAGATCGAGCGACTGGGAGAAATCGCCCGCCCGTTCCAGCTCCGTGGGAACCGTCAGTTGCCCCACCGGCTGTGGGATTTTGGAGGGCCAGTATTCCTGTGACCAGAAAAAGAAGAGCTTGTCGCGGTTCCGATTGAACCTCTTGGGGACGTACACCGGGCCGCCGACATTGTAGTTCCAGGTATTGAAACGGTAGCGCGGCTTGGGCACGCTGCGGCCGGCCACGATCGTGCGGTTGCTGAAGAAATTGTTTGCGTTGAACTGCTCGTGCCGCTTGAAGTACGAGCCGAGGCCGTGAAACTCGCGCGTGCCCGATTTGGAGACGAGCAGGATGTTGGCGCCGGACATGCGCCCGTATTCGGCCTGGTAGTTGGAGATCAGGATCTTCACTTCGGCGATGGCGTCCTGGCTGACGGTGAGCATGGTGCTCTGCTGGTTCCCGATGGCCGTCAGCGCCATTCCGTCCAGCGTGAGGTTGCTCGTGTTAGCGCGATTTCCGAGCACCCGCAAGTTCCAGTTGCGGCTGATCTGCTCGGTCACCTGCAAGTCCACGACACCGGGCAGAAGCTGCAGGAGCGACATGACGTTGCGGCCGCGGATGAGCAGGCCGTCCACCTGGCTGCTGGTGACGACCCCCGCCCGCTCGGAGCTGGCGGTCTGGACCACGGCGGCCTGCGCCGACACCGTGACGGACTCGGTCACCGCGCCGACTTCGAGGACGATATCCCCGACTGGCAGCACCTGCGACGCGGTCAAAGTTACACTGCGCTGCTCGGCCGTCTTGAAGCCGGCGAGCTTGACCGTGATGTTGTACTCCCCCGGCTGCAGGCTGCTGAACACGAAATCGCCCCGCTCGTTGGTGGCGGCGCGGCGTTCCGCTGCGGTGCCGGCGTGCGTGAGGGTCACCTCGGCATTGGCCACGGCGAGGTTGCTGGGGTCCTTGACGGACCCGACGATGGAACCGGTGATGGTTTGCCCCCAGGCCGTGCCGGCCAGGAGGTTGACGAAAACCAAGAACCAACGTGACATGTGAACACCTCCTTTCGATGCCGGCGCGGGGCCGGCATCAGCTCGTCCGGCCGGTGTTGATCCAGACCGGACTCGAAATGGCCTTCTCGCCATCTTCCTGGACGAGATCGATGTAATAGAACTTGTTCTCGTAGTCGCCCGAAGTGTCGGTGTATTCGATGCGCGCCGACCGGGAGGCCGGCGCGATGGAGTGGATCACCACCCCGTTCTTGACGATGCGGAGGAGCTTGACCGGCGCGGCACCCTCGGCCTCGGCCACAATGCGAGGCGGCCCCTGGACACGGCCTTCCGAGCCCATGGGCAGGCCGCTGACCTCGAAGCGCAGGATGATGCGCGATCCGGTGGTCGCATACGTTCGACGGTGGTAAATTGCCTGGAACACGGCCTCGCGCGTCAACTCCGGGGCATAGGCGGCCACCAGCGAGGTGCCCCGCTCCGCCGGGCTGCGCCGCGAAAAAACCTCGCCCTCTTGTCCCACCATCCGCTCCTGCCGCCTCACTCCGTAGCCGGCGTTGCCGGCGTGATTGTCGGTGGAGGCCATGATGCCGAGGCGGTAACCCTGCTTCAGGAAGCCCGTCGCCCAGTCTTCGGAACGGCGGTGGTCGGAGAAGATCTCGATCGCTCGCTGCAGCTTGGGGTTGTGCCAGGCGGGGTTGCCCGGCCTGCCGCCGTAATGCGGGATGACCAGCAGGTTCTCGTTGCGGAACCGCTCGCCTAACATGCGGAACAGGTCCTCGACGTGATTGGCGCCCTTGTTCGGCCCATGGTACATCCGCAGGTTGTCGTAATTGTACCACCAGTAGCAGCGGATCAGCGGCATATCCGGATCGGACGTGTATACGTTGTGGTCCCCGCCCACTTCCGACGCGCCGCTCCACTCGTAGGCCAGGAAGGTGACGTAGCGGCCCGGCTGGTTGTACCGCGCGGTGACCTCCTTGATCTCCTGCCACATCCGGTCGGTGGTGATGAAGTCGTGATCGCTGACGGCGCAGAAGTCCAGCGCCGAGATGCGCTTGCCGAACTCGTAAGTCTCGGCCGGCGAGCCGCGGCCGTCCGAGTACATGGTGTGGGTGTGGATATCGCCCCAGTAGAGCCTCTCCTTGGGCAGATTCGCCCGCACCACGATGGCGTTGCTTTCGGCCGAGAGTTTCGCTTTGTCGTCGGATACGCGCACGCGGTACACGCCCGGGCGGGCGAAGGCAATCCCTGCGAACCGGTGCGCGCCCTGGTCGGCGGCCTGGAAGGTGTAAGCGCCGGGCAGCGAGGCGCCGTCGCCCTCCGCGCGGAACGCGACCGTGCCGCGGTAACCCGCGGCCGGATTGCCGTAGCCGTCGTCCACCCAGACGTTGACCCAGCCGGGCTTGCCGGCTTGCCAGTCCGACGGCGCGATCACCTGGAGTTCCCTGGCCGGGCCGCCGGTGATCTTCAGCGTGGGGTTCTTCGGCAACAGCAGGTGCTCGCCGGCGCCGAACGGGTCCGCGTAGAAACGCAGCTCGAAGGCGCTCTCGTCCCAGCGCTGCATCCGGACTCCCGGAGAGCCGCCGCTGCGGTCGCCCAGCTTGATCTCGATGAAGTCCCCCGGTTTGAGGGCCTCGCCAGCCAGGGTGAACTCATTGATGAACTGCCACGGGAAATAGCGGGCGAACAGCGGATTGGCCAGAGTCTTGTATGCTGTCCACTTCAGCGCCGCGCCGGTGGACGCCCGGTACGTCAGGTAGTTTTCCGCTGCGGGTGATTGCGTCTGGAGCGCCCAACCGCCCCATTCGACGCCCATGCCGTGCGCCGTAGCCAGCCGGATGCCGCCGCCGGTCTTCATGCCGGCTTTGCCAACTGAGAACCGCAGGGCCAGCTCCGCGTGCTTGTCCACTTCGACTTCGGCCGGCCCACTGTAGGAGACCTCGCCCGCACCCACTTGCCGGGCGCGCTGCCGCGACTCCTCCTCGGATTGGAAGCGAGCCGGGCTCTCATACCCGGCACGCTGCGCCTGTTTGCCGGAGCCGGCAAAATACGCGGCCACCAGACAGACCGCGACGGCGAGAATGGTCGCTCGCATCATTAAGTATTGTAGCCCCGTGCAGCCGTCCGTGGTGGGGCAAACGGAGGGGTGCGCGACACAAAAGTGACTGTAATCTCCGGTGACTTCGTGGGGCGGACCCCCTGGTCCGCAGCCGACCCCCCGGTCGGCCCGGTCGGCTTCCGCTCCGTTGAGAATTCCGCAGTGGCTTGGACACTATTCTGGCAGATGCTTCACCGGCGTCGGCTTCCGCACCTCTACACCACGGAACGGCCGGTTTTTCTCACGTGGCGGCTCCACGGCAGTGTGCCCCCGCACCGGCCGTTCCCAGCGGGGGTGCTCTCCTCCGGACAAGCTTTTGTCGCACTGGACCGCCTGCTGGATGAGGCTCGCACGGGTCCGTTCTACCTCCGCCAACCAGCCGTTGCTGAGCTGGTCGTAGAAGCCATCCAGTACAACGCCCACACCCTCGGGCATTATGCCTTGCACGCCTTCGTGGTCATGCCAAACCACGTTCATTTGCCGGTGACTCCCGCCGTGGCATTGCCCAAACTGACGAAGTCATTGAAAGGCATCACCGCCAAGCGAGCCAACGCGATGTTGGCGTTGACCGGGAGGCCCTTTTGGCAGGAAGAGAGCTATGACCACGTGGTGCGGAATGACCAGGAATTCGACAGGATTCGGAGGTACATCGAGGAGAACCCCGTGCGCGCAGGGTTGACCAGCCACGCCAGCGAGTACCGTTGGTCGAGCGCCCGGTGGGCGACCAGGGGGTCGCCTGCGGACCAGGGGGTCCGCCCCACAACTGGCCAGCAGCTCTAAATACAGGCTGCGCTCAGATTGGCTCGAATAGCGCACCCCAAACGGAGGACTGTCTTGACACCGCGCGCTGGCGGATAATAACAGCGGGAGTGGTCATGCCGGAACACGACAAGCAGCAGCGCCGCACTTTTCTGGGGTCCTCCGCCGCCGCGGCGGGCCTCCTGATCGTCAAGCCGGAAACGGTCTTCGGCACCCAGGCCAACTCAGCCGTCGAGATCGGGATTGTCGGAATCGGCGGCCGGGGCAACTGGATCGGCAACTTCTTCGTGGAGCTGGCGGGCGCGCGTGTGGTCGCCCTGGCCGACGCCTTCCTCGACCGGCTCGAGACCGGGAAGGCCAAGTTCGGGGTTGACTCGTCGCGCCTGTACCGCGGGCTGGAGGCATACCGTGAACTGGTCGCTTCCAAGCTGGACGCGGTGGTGATCGAGACCCCGCCGTACTTCCACCCCGAGCAGGTGGCCGCGGCCGTGGCGGCCGGCAAGCACGTGTTCGTGGCCAAACCGCTGGCCGTGGACGTGCCCGGGTGCCGCAGCATCCTCGAAAGCGCGGAAAAGGCGCAGGGCAAGGTCAGCTTCCTGGTGGATTTTCAGACGCGCGCCCAGCCGGTGTTCCAGGAGGCGGCCAGGCGGGTGCATCGTGGCGACATCGGCGTGCCCGTGCTCGGCCACGTCTTCTATCACGGGTCCGGCGGCGATCCCACGCCGCGCCCGGGCTGGTCGCGCAACGAGGCGCGCCTGCGCTTGTGGCCGCGCGACCGGGTGCTTTCGGGCGACATCATCGTCGAGCAGAACATCCACGCCATCGATATGGGCAACTGGCTGCTCGAAGGCCATCCGGTGAAGGCGCGCGGCAGCGGGGGGCGCAGGGTCCGGATGAAGTACGGCGATTGCTGGGACTACTTCGTGGTCGCCTTCTGGTACCCCAACGACGTGGTGGTGGATTTCAGCTCCGTACAGTTCGCCCAGGGGTTTTACGACATCTGCGCGCGCGTCTACGGCTCAGAGGGTACCGTGGATTCGCACTACGGGCTTGGCAAGCGCTTCGGCGTCGACCCGCGCTACGACGGGTACGTGGCCATCTCCGGCGCCAAGCCGTGGAAGGGCGCGGACCGGGACGACACCTTCGATTCCGGCGCCATCGCCAACGTGAAGCGGTTCATGGAGAGCGTTCGCACCGGCAACTACATCAACAACGGGCGCGAGAGCGTGGAGAGCAACCTGACGTGCATCCTGGGCCGCACGGCCGCCTACCGCGGCGGCACCGCGACTTGGGACGAGATACTGGATTTGAACGCGAAGCTGGAGGCGAGGCTGACTCTTTGAGATGGGAGGAACGACTATGATCGGCATCGGTTTTCACACGGATGCTTTCAACACCTGCAATTGGAATTTCGAGCAGTGCCTGCAATGGGCCCGCGACCATGACCTGCACTTGATCGAATGCGCGGCCATCGACGGGGTCTACATGCTGCACTCGCTCGGGTACTGGCCTCACATCGCCCTGTACGAAGATCCCGTGCTGCTGCGCCGCAAGATGGACAGTTATGGCGTGCAGCTCTCGGAAATCGACGCAGCCTTCCCGATGTCGCTTCCGGAAGGCGCCACGCTGGGGGTCGAGTACGTGCTGCACACCATCCGCTGGGCCAAGATGGCCGGCTGTCCGCGGGTCGATACCACCGACGACAAGCACAAGCCCGCGGGCATGACGGACCGCGAGGTCCTGGATCATCTGAAGCGGGTGTATGGCATGATTGTGCCGGTCGCCGAGGCCCACGGCATCATCATCAACGTGGAGCCGCACGGGTACTGCACCACCAAGCCGGAACTGATGGCGGAGATCCTGGGTTTCTTCGATTCGCCGTGCTTCGGCATGAACATGGATACGGGCAACACCTACATCGCCGGGCGCGACCCGGTCGAGTACCTTGAGCAGTTCCGCAAGTGGGTGAACCATATCCACATCAAGGACGTGAGCCCCGAGCTGGCGGCCGCCATGAAAGGTCAGTTGACCGGTATCGCAATGAGTTCCGCGGCGATCGGGGAAGGCGTCAACGCGGACAACATCCGCAAGTGCATTGAGATCCTCGTCAGCACGGGATTCACTGGCGCCCTGAGCCTGGAGTGCGACGCCCAAGGCGGGCCGCTGCTGGAGCGCAGCCTCGCCTGGACGCGCAGGGTGCTGGAAGAAACCGTCGGGCGGGCGGCGGGGGCCGGCTAAGCACCGCATCCAGCGCGGCCGGGCGGAAGCCCGGCGCTGGAGTTGTACATTTTGAGAGAAGTTCCCGCACGGCAGGCCACTATTTCTGTGGGCAGGAGTGGGGCAGACCATCGTTTTGTGTGGTCTGCCACCCTTCGCCACCGCCTTTGTGCTCTTCTACCGGAGACGGTTGCCTCACTGGATTCCGGACCAGGCCGCCGTCTTCGTGACTTGGCGCCTGGCTGGATCCATACCGGCACCCAGCCCGGACATGGGCGCCGCCGAGAAGGCGGGCCACATTCGGTTTCTTCCGCGAGACGAGCCACGCGAGCGTTTTCACTCCGGCCCGGATCGCGTTGCCCGACGTCATGCGGTGGTTGAAGGGGCGAACCAGCCGGGTGGCCAACCGGATCCTTGGGCGTACGGGAAAGCCGTTCTGCCAAGACGAGTCGTTCGATCATTGGGTTAACTCGGAGGGAGAGCTTCAGGAACTGATTGGTTACGTGGAGGGCAACCCGGTCCAAGCGAAGCTGGTGGAAGCCGAGCAGGAGTGGCCCTGCTCGAGCGCCCGGCTGAGGGCAGACGACAAAAAACGATCGTCTGCCCCACCGTGACCTGCCGCAAAATGGTACAAACTCCAGGGCCGGGCCGAAGCCCGGCGGCAGGCTGAAAGCCTGACCCCACGAACAGGGGTGTATATTTGAGCGATGTGGCCCCTACTTTGGATGCTTGCCGTGGCGCCGGCCGCGCGCGTGCCCACCATCGATGACTTGCTCAAGCTCACCGCGCCCGGGGCTGTGCGGATCTCGCCGGACGGCAAGTACGTTGCGTACACCGTCAGCGAAGCTGACTTCGACCAGGACGCCTTCGTCACCCAGATCTGGGTGGTGGAGACCGCCGGCGGGCGCTCCTGGCAGTTGACCCGTGGGAAGAAGTCGGCGGGCGCGCCGCGCTGGTCCCCGGACAGCCA
The DNA here is from genome assembly GCA_038060875.1 of Acidobacteriota bacterium. Taxonomy (GTDB): domain Bacteria; phylum Acidobacteriota; class Terriglobia; order Bryobacterales; family Bryobacteraceae; genus JBBTDS01. Next base: position 10,413 of record JBBTDS010000028.1, read on the forward strand.
GTGGCTGGCCTTCACCAGCGATCGTGAGGGCGGCAAGAACCAGCTTTTTGCTATCCGTCCCGACGGCGGGGAAGCCCTACAGTTGACCAAAGCCGCTACGGCCGTGGGCAGCTTCGCCTGGTCGCCGGACGGCCAGCAGATCGCCTTCAGCGCGCCGGAGAAGGAACCGCCGATTCTCAAGGACCGCAAGGGCCACCTGGGCGACTTCCAGGTGGTTCGCAGAGACTACTCGTACTCGCACCTGTGGACCATCGACGTCGCCGAGGCCATGAAAGCGCCCGTGGAGGGCAAGCAGCGCACCACGGGTCAGGATTTCTCGGTGGGCTCGTTCTCCTGGTCGCCGGACGGCGCCGAGATCGCCTTTTCAGCAACGGCCAATCCGGATCTCGTACGCTGGGACACCGCCGACATCTACATGCTGACGCTGGCGGGCGACGCGGTGAAGAAGCTCGTCAGCCAGCCCGGGCCAGACGAGTCTCCGGAATGGTCGCACGACGGGAAATGGGTCGCCTTCTCTTCGACCATGGGCAGCGCCGAGTGGTTCTACACGAACCACCGCATCGCCATCGTGGCAGCCCAAGGCGGAACACCTAAGTCACTTACGGACAGCTTCGACGAGGACCCCTACCTAACCGCCTGGAAGCAGGACGGCATCTACTTTTCGGCGATACAGAGAACCGCGACACACCTGTTCCGCAGTGACCCGACGAGCGGCCGCATCAGGCGCATCACAGCCCCGGATTCTCTCCAGTTCGGCTTTGGCGCGTCCTTCACGCAAGACGGTAAGCAGATGGCCTTCACCCTCAGAAGCGCCGCAGAACTGGGCGACGTTCACGTCTCCGCGGTGGACCCGTTCGCTCCGCGCCGGCTCACTAACTTCAGCGCCGCCATCCGCGACTGGACGCTGCCGCGCGAGGAAGTCATCTCGTGGCCCAGCAAGGACGGCGTGCGGATCGAAGGCGTGCTGGGGAAGCCTGCGGATTTCGACCCCGCGAAAAAGTACCCGCTGCTATGTGTCATCCACGGCGGGCCCGCGGCCGTGGATTCGCCGCAGCCGGTCCACGGTTCCGCCTATCCGGTGGACATCTGGGCCGCCCGCGGCGCACTGATTCTGCGGGTGAATTACCGCGGCAGCGGCGGCTACGGGGAGAAGTTCCGGAAGTTGAATGTCCGCAACCTCGGGGTGGGCGATGCCTGGGACGTGGAGAGCGGCGTGGACTACTTGATCGCCAAGGGCTGGGTGGATCCGAAGCGCGTGGGCGTGATGGGCTGGAGCCAGGGTGGCTACATCTCGGCGTTCCTGGCAACCAGGTCGAACAAGTTCGCAGCCATCTCGGTGGGGGCCGGCATCTCGAACTGGGCGACCTACTACTACAACACCGACATCACGCCGTTCACCATTCACTACCTGGGCGACGATCCGGTGGACGATCCGGAGATATACCGCAAGACCTCGCCCATGTCCTACATCAAGCAGGCGCGGACGCCGGTACTGATTCAGCATGGCGAGCTCGACCGGCGCGTGCCCATTCCCAATGCTTACGAGCTGCGGCAGGGGCTGGAAGACCGCGGCGTGCCAGTTGAGATGATCGTCTACAAGGGCTTCGGCCACGGCGTCAATAAGCCGAAGGAGGCGCGCGCCGTGGGGCAGCACAACCTGGAGTGGTTCAATCACTACTTGTGGGGCGATCCGAAGCCGGACTTCGTGACCCCCAAGGCGCCGAAGGCGAAGGAAGAGAAAAAGGACGAGATCAACCCGGGCGGGCCGTAAAGCCGGCGCGCGCCGGGCTGCCATAATGGAATGGATGGCGCGCCTGCTCCCGCGACTACGGACCAACCTGGACCTGATGCCTTCGCCGGTGGAGGATCGGCCCGGACTGCTGATCCGCGATTCCCTCCGGTATTCGGACACGACGTTGATCATCCCGCCGGCGCTGGCGCCCTGCCTGGAGGCCTTCGACGGCCAGCAAACCGACCTCGATCTGCGCGCGGCCCTGGTCTCCCTCACCGGCGACCTGCGGGTCGGCGAGCTGGTGGACAACATGCTCGATACCCTCAGCCAGGCCGGCTTCCTGGAAGACGAAGCCTTCGCCAAGCTGCGGGATGAACGGCACAAGGCGTTCGCGGAAGCGCCCCAGCGCCTGGCCTCCCACGCCGGCTCCGCCTATCCCGAGGAGCCGGAACTGCTGCGCTCCGCCTTGGCGCAGTGCCTGGACGGCGCCATGCCGAGCTCGGATTCGCTCGCCGGGATCGCCGCGCCCCACATCTGCCCCGACGGCGGCTGGGCGTCCTACCGCGACGCCTACGGCGCGCTGGGGCCGCGGTACCGCGATCGTGTTTTCGTGATTCTGGGCACTTCCCACTTTGGCGAGCCGGAGCGCTGCGGCCTCACTCGCAAGCCGTTCCTGACGCCGCTGGGTGAAGCCCGGACCGAGCAGGCGCTGGTGGACTGGCTGGCCGGCGCGGCGCCGGGCGCCGTCAACATGGAAGACTACTGCCACGCCATCGAGCACTCCATCGAGTTCCAGGTGGTCTTCCTTCAGCACGTGTTCGGCCCGGACATCCGGATTCTGCCCATTCTCTGCGGCTCGTATGCGCTCAGCATCGCTCAGGGCGGGCGCCCGGAAGAGAACCCGCAAGTCGCGCGCTTTATTGAGGCCCTCGGCGAGCTGGCCGCGCGGGAAGGGGAGCGGCTGTTCTGGGTGCTGGGAGTGGATATGTCCCACATGGGCCGCCGCTACGGCGATCCGTTCAGCGTCCGCGCGGAGGAGGGGCAGATGAGCGCCGTCGCCAGGACCGACCGCCAGCGCATCGCCTGCATTACCGCCGGCGACGCCGACGGCTTCTGGAAGCTCGTCCAGGAGAACAAGGACGACCTGAAATGGTGCGGCTCCTCGGCCTTCTACACTTTCCTCAAGGCGCTGCCCGACGCCCGCGGGAGCCTGATCCGCTACCAGCAGTGGAACATCGACGAGCACAGCGCGGTCAGCTTCGGCGCCCTGGCGTTCACGCGGGGGTGAGTGCCCTGCGGGCTGGGCATTGTCAGCCGCGGATGAACGCGGATGAACGCGGATGAAAACCACGGGATGACAGAAACCTGACGTATTTCTGACCGCCGCAGGCACCGGCGGCTGGCGGGTAACTACAACTACCGCGGCGCCTCGATGAGCGCCGACGGCAGACAACTGGCCACGGTGAAGTCGGAGCAGCGGAGGCAGGTCTGGGCGCTGGAGAACTTTCTGCCGGCGGCGGCGGGGCCAAACAGGTAGTCCCGCGCCTCAGCAGCCGATGACCGTCAAGCCGACCGAGCGTGCGGCCACGCCCAGCGCCGGGTCATGGGTCGCCAGCAGCGGCTCCTCGCCCGAATGCTCGCGCCAGACGAGAGCCGTGGCCAGATGAATGGCGTCCAGCGTCCCCAGCGTCGTGGGCAGAGGCTGGGCCGCCCGATTCAGAATGATCCGGGACGGTTCGACCACTTCGAGGGCCCCCATGATCCGGTAGACGGCCTCCCGCCGCAGCGCGATGTCCGCCTCGGAAATGCCCTCCACGATCCGCAGCCGGTCCAAGGTCCTGAGGCATTCGACTTCGACGAGGGCACTCGCAATCCCGCGGCGTATCCGCCTCCACTCGGCCAGTCCCCCTGGTTGCCCAAGCAGCACGCGCAGGATCACCGAGGAGTCAACGTAGGCAATCATCGCTCGCCCCGTTCCTGGGCCAGCAGGGCCAGGATGTCCGTCTTCAGCTTCAAGGGGGCGGGCAGACGGATGTCGGCCAGCGCCGCAGCGCGGGCGGATCGTGGCCGGATCACAAGCGGGGAGCGCCTGGATTCCAGGGGGGTGATCCGGGCAATCGGGGAATCCCGCTCGAGGACCGTGATGGTCTGGCCCTGTTTGACCGCGCGCAAGTGCTCGCTCAGCCGGCTCTTCAGTTCGGCGATGCGGACTTTTCTCATGACCATATGATAGTCACTTCTGGTCACGTCCGTCAACCGGCCGAGGACGCCGCGTGCGCGAACGTGCTAGGCTGGTGTGCGGACCAGGAGGATTGCCGTGAGCGGGAAAGAAGAGCTGCACCAGCTTGTAGAGCGCCTGCCTGCGGGTCGGGTGGAGACCGCCAGGAAAGTCCTTGGGGATCTATGTGGAGAACCTCCTTCCGAGTCGAACGAGTCCCCCGTGGAGCGCCCCATCGAAGAGATCCTGAAAGAACTGGCGGCAGGAATCCCTCGGGAAGAATGGGACCGTTTGCCTGCCGACCTGACTGACCACCTGGACCACTATCTCTACGGAACCCCGAGAAGGTGACGACGGTTTTTGCGGATACGGTCTATTGGATTGCCACCGTCCGGCCTGAGGATCCATGGGCGGCCTCCGCAAACCGGGCGCGGCAACTGGTGGGTGCGATACGCCTGGTCACGACAGATGAGGTGTTGATCGAGTTTCTGACCGCGCTTTCTGGCGGGGGACAGCGCGCCAGAGAGCAGGCAGTCAGAATGGTGCGCGCGCTTATGGCCCATCCCGGGGTCGAAGTGATCGCGCAGTCGCGCGAATCTTTCCTGCGCGGGCTGGCGCTGTACGAAGCGCGTCGCGACAAAGACTACAGCATGACGGACTGCATCTCGATGGACCGGATGCGGGAACGCTCCATCTCGGCCGTGCTTACCAATGACCGGCACTTCTCTCAGGAGGGCTTTGCCGTCTTGATGAGCCCAAACCGGTAGCGAGCGGGGAGTCTGACCAGAGGCCGCCGTGGGCGCCTTCGTTGAGGAAGTGCGGCGGTTGCCTGTGCTCAGCCGGCCTTGCTGAACTCCCGCTCCGGCAGCAGCCAGTAGATCAGCACGGCCGAGAGCGGGTGCATCAGCCCGGCCAGCAGGAAGATCGGCGTGTAAGAGAAGTGCTGCACCACCCAGCCGGTGCCGAGCGCGGCCAGCGCGCCGCCGATCGCCCCGCCGGTGCCGGAAAAGCCGGTGGCGGTGCCGATCTCGCCGCCGCGGAACAGGTCAATGGGCAGCGCCTGGAGGTTGGCCACCCAGAAGGCGTGCCCGAAGACCACGCAGGAGGTGGCGGCGATCGCCATCCAGGCCTCGGGCACGAACGGCGCCAGAATCGCCGAAGGCAGAAAGGCAGCCCCCACGAACATCACGAACTTGCGCGCCCGCGCCAGCGTCCAGCCGCGCCGTATGAGGTAGCCGGAGAGCCAGCCGCCCAGCGGGTAGCCGATGTCGCCGAAGATGTACGGCACCCAGGCGTACTGGCCCACCATCGCCAGGTCGAAGCCGCGCTCGCGCCGCAGGTACTCCGGCAGCCAGAAGATCACGAAGTAGATCACCGGGTCGGTGAAGAAGCGCGCCAGGATCAGCGAATAGCAGCCGCGCATGCGGACCACCTTGCGCCAATCCACGCCGGCGCGCGCCGGGGCCGCTTCCTCAGGCGGCGGCAGTTGCCGCTTCAACTCGTCGTACTCGGCGGCGCGCAGCCAGCGGTTGCGGTGCGGCGGCTGGTAGAGGATCAGCCAGAGCGTGAGCCACACCAGTCCAACACCGCCGGTGGACACGAACGCGAAGCGCCAGCCGAAGTGCAGCGTCAGGAAGGCCACCGTAGGGTTCGCGATCGCCGAGCCGAGCGACGAGCCGGCGTTGAAGATGCCCACCCCGAGGGCGCGCTGCGCCGGCGGGAACCATTCGCCCACCGCCTTGGCCGCCGCCGGCCAGTTGCCCGGCTCCGAGAGGCCGAGCGCGAACCGGCAGGCCGCCAGCGACCACTTGCCGCGCACCAGCCCGTGCAGCATCTGGGAGATCGACCAGCTAGAGATGAACACGGCGAAGCCGCGCCGCGTGCCCAGCCGGTCCACCACGTAGCCCGAGCCGGCGTACATGATGGCGTAGGCGACCATGAACACCGTCACGATGTGCGAGTAGTCCTGCTCGGTCATGGCGAACTCGCGGCGCAGATCGACCGAGACCACCGCCAGCGCCAGCCGGTCGGCGTAGTTGATCATGGTCGCGGCGCACAGCATGCCGGCGATGATCCAGCGGAGCTTGGGGATTTTCATGAACCCTCGCGAGGGAGAAAGCCAAAGGCGGCGACGGCCAGGCCGAGCGAGCCGTCGGAAAGGAACGGGGGCTCGGCGCGAAACTCCAGCCGGACCGGCCCCTCGGCGCCCGGCGCGAGCGGCCAGCGCACGGTCTGGAAGCCGGAGCCGCGCACCAGTTCGCGTGCGTCGAGGGCCTGGCCATTCAGGAAGACCGAGGCGCGCAACGGCGCGCCCGCGGGCGGCGGCCCCATGTTGACCACCAGCTCGAACGCGGTGGTCCTGGCGGGGCGGTGCAGCCGTGCGGTGGCGTAAGGCCGCGTCCAGCGGAAGTGCCCCGTCACCGCGTACCAACCTTGCCCAAGCTGCCAGACGGGCCCCAGGCGGCTCATCGTGATGTAGCTGGCGTCGGGCGCGCCGGGCGGGCGCGAGAACGCGGAGAGCTCGCGGCGGGCCGGGTCCCAGCTCAGCAGGACTGCCGCCGCGCCCTCGCCGAGCGCCTTCTGAAGATCGACCCCCTCGGCGGGATAAAACTCGATGTCGCCGCGGCGGTAGAGATAGCGCACCGCGCCCTCGATGCCCCACGAATGCAGCGCGGCCGGCACACCGTCGTAGATGAAGGCGCGCGCCTGCGGGTTGGCCCGGACCACCTCGTGAAGCCCGGCCACGTAGCGCCGGCTCTCATCGGCCAGCGAGAGCGCCTCGCGCCGGTTCACGCGGAGCTGCGAGTAGTTCCACGGGATCCACAGCAGGAAGAACCCGGCCACGAGCGCGGGATGCCGGCCCGCGACCAGCGCCGCAAAGGCGACCGCCAGCCCCGCCAGCGGCAGATACAGGTAAGCGCCGAACAGCCGCCCCGGCAAAAACAGCATCGGCGCCAGCAGCAGGCAGAAAGCCGCGAGGCCCAGCCACGCGCGGCGGTCGCGCGTCACGAGCGGCAACGCAAGCACCGCGAAGCCGGCGTACGGCAGCAGGAACACCTTGGATGAGTAGAACGCGGCCGTCTTCCAGACCTCGGCCGGCGCGAAGCGAAGCGCGTACTCGGTCTCGCGCCCGGAACTCGCCCACAGTGCCTGCAACCCAAAACAGAGCGAGACCGCAAAGAAGGGGATGAGCCGCTTCCAGTTCTTCTCGCCCAGCCAGTACTCGTACGCAACCAGCACCGCCGGGAGCATCACGGCCGGCTCCTTCGCCTTGTAAGCGAGCCAGAAGAAGAGGAGGCTCCCGAGTAAGGCCGCTTGCTTACGCGCGCGGCTCGGCAGAATGCCCCCGTCGATGTACGCCAGCAGGCTGAGCAGCGAGAACGCCGCGCACAACACGTCGAACACATACATCGGCTTCCAGTAGGCGTCGAAGACGCCGATGTGGAAGGCGAAGAACAGCGCCCCGCTCCCGGCTGCCAGCGGCGCCAGCCCCAGCCGTCGCAGCAGCAGCCACACCAGCCAGACGTTCAGGAAGTGCAGCGCGTGCATCGTGGCCACGTACCAGGGGAAATCCAATCCGGCGAGGCGCGCCATCACGCTGAAGTACAGGTGGCCGGCTGGCCTGAAGTTGTGCGGATAAAAGCGCGGCGAGATGAAGCCGATAGCGAAGTCGGCCAACGGGACGTGTTGCGTCCAGCTCAGGTTGTTGAGCGCGTCGCCGTCGAAGTAGCCCTGGTAGGCGCCGCGGTTGGCGATGAGAAACAGCAGCATCATCGCGGCGAACAGGGCGACGCCGGGCAGCTTGCGCATCCCGATCATTCTACCGTCAGGCGCGAACCGGCCGGCAGAAGTCGAAGTCGCAGCCGAGATGAGCCTGGGTCACGTGGTCGAGAAACAACTTGCCGTACCCGCGCTCGTAATGCGGGGGAGGGGCAGAGAAGGCGGCGAGCCGGCGCGCGATCTCCTCGTCCGTGAGCGCAACCTCCAGCTTGCGGTTCCCGACGTCGAGCAGGATCTCGTCGCCGGTGCGGACGATGGCCAGCGGGCCGCCCACGGCCGATTCCGGCGAGACGTGCAGCACCACCGTTCCGAAGCTGGTGCCGCTCATGCGGGCGTCGCTGATGCGGACCATGTCGGTGACGCCCTCGCGCAGCAGCGCGCGCGGCATCGGGATCTGGCCCCACTCGGGCATGCCCGGCCCGCCGCGCGGTCCGCAGTTCTTCATCACCAGCACGGTGTCCTTGTCAACGGGCAGGTCGTCGCGGTCGATGCCGGCGAGCATCTGCTCGTGGTTCTCGAAGACGCAGGCGCGGCCGCGGTGCCGCAGCAGGTGCGGCGAGGCCGCGGTCTGCTTGATCACCGCGCCGCAGGGAGCGAGATTCCCGTACAGGATCACCGTGCCGCCTTCGAGGTTGAGCGGCTCGGCCATGGTGCGGATGACATCGCGGTTCAGGCAATCGGCGCGGGCGACGTTTTCAGCGGCGGTGTGTCCGTTGACCGTGAGGCAGTCGCCGTGGAGCAGCGGCAGCACCTCCTTCATCACCGCCGGGATGCCGCCGGCGTGGAAGAGGTCCTCCATCAGGTACTCGCCGGAGGGCTTGACGTTGACGATCCAGGGCGTGCGGCGCGAGACGCGGTCGAAGAGGTCGAGCGGCAGCTCAATCCCCAGCCGGCCGGCGATGGCCACCAGGTGAATGACCGCGTTGGTCGAGCCCCCGATGGCCATGTTCACCGTGATGGCGTTCTCGAAGGCCGCGGGCGTGAGGATGCGCGAGGGGCACAGGTCTTCGCTGACCATCTCGACGGCGCGGCGGCCGCTGGCCGCGGCGATCGCCATCCGGCGCGAATCAGGGGCGGGGATGTTAGCGCAGCCGGGCAGGGTCATGCCGAGAGCTTCGGCCAGGCTGGTCATGGTGGAAGCGGTGCCCATCACGGTACAGTGGCCGGCGCTGCGGGCGATCGATCCCTCGATCTCGCACCACTCCTCCTCGGTGAGGCGGCCGGTGCGGAACAGGTCGAACAACTTGCGGCCGTCGGTGCCGGCGCCGAGGCGGCGGTCGCGCCACTGGCCGGCCAGCATCGGGCCGCCCGGCACCACGATGGCCGGGATGTCCGCGCTGGCCGCGCCCATGAGCTGCGCCGGCGTGGTCTTGTCGCAGCCGCCGAGCAGCACCACCGCGTCGAGCGGGTTGGCGCGGATGGACTCCTCGACGTCCATCGCCATCAGGTTGCGGTAAAGCATGGCGGTGGGGCGCATGAAGACCTCGCCGAGCGAGATGGTGGGGAACTCCAGCGGCAGCCCGCCGGCCGCCCAGACGCCGCGCTTGACCGCCTCAGCCACCTGGCGCAGGTGCAGGTTGCAGTTGTTCAGCTCGCTCCAGGAGTTGGCGATGCCGATGACCGGCTTCCCGTCGAAGATCTCGGGGCCGAAACCTTCCGAGCGCAGCCAGGCGCGGCGGGCGAAGCCGTAGTAGCCGGGGTCGCGGAACCACTCCTGGCTGCGGAGCTTCATGGCGCACACCGTCAGCGCATGGCCGCCCGGCGCTGGCGCTTGCCTTCCAGCATCAGTTGGTCGGCTTCGTCCACGGTTTCGCGCAGCGGGCGGCCGGGGCTGGCCGCAGCCATCCCCCAACTGACACGGATGGCCTCCGGTCCGTGGTGGCGGATGCGGAATTGCAGCAGGCGCCGCTCGAGCGTGCGCAACCGCTCCTCGACGAGCGTGCGGTCCCGGGTGTGGAAGCAGATGACGAACTCGTCGCCGCCCCAGCGGAAGGCACGGTCTTCGTGGCGGATCGAGGCGCGGATGAGCTGGCCGACGTCGCGGAGGATCTCGTCGCCGACCAGGTGGCCCAGCCGGTCGTTGAGGGCCTTGAAGTCGTCAAGGTCGCATACCACCACCGTGCCGGTGAACTCGCCGTCCTCTTCCATCCAGCGGTCCAGCGCCGAGCGGTTGGCCAGCTCGGTCAACGGATCGCGCTCCAGCCGCGTGGCCAGGTGCTCGCGCAGTGCCTGTACCTGGCCTTTCTGCTCCTCCAGATGGAGAGCGACGGCCAGCAGTCCAAAGGCAAAGGCCAATTGCACCGGCGTGTAAACGAGCAGGACATGGTAGCCGGGGATGGCCAGGTGTTGGAGCACTGCCAGCGACGCGGCGCCGCGCAGCACGCACAGGAGCACCCAGAGGGAAAAGGTGCGCGGGCCCAGCGTGCGCCGCATCGAGAGCAGGGCGGCGCAGAACACGAGCAGGATGCCCGTCTCGATGAGGACTGCCACGACCATGTCAGGTCCGCTCGATCGATAACCGCCGCGCCGACACGGCCTTCCCCGTGCCGCTATCCACCTCGACGATCACCGCATGAAGTTCTACTTTACCGCGGGCCGCTTCCATTCGCACCGGGGTCGCGGTGAGGAAGCGGCGCAGCACGGTGTCCTTGTCCATGCCGATGACTGAATCATACGGCCCGGTCATGCCGACGTCGGTCTGGTAGGCGGTGCCGCCGGGCAGGATGCGGGTGTCGGCGGTGGCGATGTGGGTGTGGGTGCCGATCACCGCCGAGACGCGGCCAGCCAGGTACCAGCCCATGGCGACCTTCTCGCTGGTGAGCTCGGCGTGAAAATCGACCAGGCGCACCTTGATCGCGGGGTCCAGGGCGGCGAGGATCTCGTCGGCCTTGCGGAACGGGCAGTCGGTCGCCGGCAGGTGGACGCGGCCCTGGAGGTTGATGATGGCGACTTCGGCGCCGTCGCGGGCCAGGGCCACGTAGACGCCCTGGCCGGGCAGCTTCGGCGGGTAGTTGGCCGGCCGCAGCAGCCGCGGCTGGCGGTCCAGGTACTCGTGCAGCTCGCGCTTGTCCCAAACGTGGTTGCCGGAGGTAAGCACGTCCACGCCCATGGAAAACAGCTCCTGGGCGACCAGCGGCGTCAGCCCGAAACCGCCGGCGGCGTTCTCGACGTTGGCCACGGTGAGGTCAATGCGCTCGGCCGAGACGATCTCCGGCAGCAACTCGGCGACGGCGCGGCGGCCCGGGGAAGCAAAGATATCCCCAATAAAGAGCAGGTTCATCGGAAGAGAAAAAGGAGCGCACCGCTTGAACGGCCGGGCTCCGTCATTGACCCCTGTTTTGTACACGGGCCGGGAGTCCCCCGGACGCCTTCAGGCTTCTCCGCGACCCGGTCGGGCCCAGAGCTTGCTCACCAGCGCCAACTTCGAGTCGGACCCCCAATATTTGGCTGTTGGATCAAATATTTGAAGGCCAGCCGGACCAGGATACGCTCCAACACAATGATAGCACGATATCGCGGCGGCGGAACGCGTATTCGGGCGGGTGCGGTGGTTACAAAGGGCGGGGGGAGATGACTGCTTCGGGGCAGTAGCGGCGGATGATGTCGCAGGCGATCGCGGCGCGGCGGACGCGCTCGCGGGAGAGCGCCACCACGGTGTTCTCCAGGTGAGTGCCGCTGGGGTAGACATCGGGTGCATTGCGGAGGCCGAACTTAAGGTAAATGGGGGCGGCGACGCGGATCAGGTCCGGGATCTCGTAGTAACGGATGAAGCCGCCGATGTTATCGGGCGCCTCGACGTAGAAGTCGATCGGCACGCTCAGGGCAGCGCGGATGGCCGCGATCTGGGAGAGGCTGAGGTCGGAGGGAATGTTGATGGTGCTGGCGCCAAGGTCTTCCAGGATGCGGGCACTGGCGGGATTGGAGGGCGCCATCATCACCGAGGTCTTGAGGATCAGCCCGGCGGGCAGCTCGCCATCGGCGCGCATCTTCGCCAGAATTTGCAGGATGCCGAGGTCGGAGACCAGGATGCTGCGGATGCCGAGGCGGACGGCGCGCCTGGTATCCTCGATAGCGTAGACGAGCTGGTCGGCGCCGCGCAGGCTCAGGCCGAGGGTCTTGCCGGCGCCCGAATAGACCTGGGCGCCGGGGTCGAAGGTGGCGCGGGGGCCAATGAACAGGTTGACCTCGATGCCGGCGCGGAGGCCAAGCGCGCACATTTCGGCGATCTCCTCGTCGGTGAGCAGCATGATGCCGCTGCCCTGGCTGACGCGGTGGACCGGGACCCCGCGGGCTTGGGCCTCCTCCAGCACCGCCGCCAGCGACTTCGGGCCTTCAGTCGAGGGGATCTCGATGCGGTACTGGCCGCCGTCAGGGAAGCGCCTGGCCGAGGCGGGGACTTCGGCGGGATCGCGGCCTGGAAGGCCGATTCTCTCAAGATAGTCACGTGAGGCTTGCATGTGATGTCATTATAAGGTCCGCTGGTGAGGGAGGTGTCCACAATGATCTGGAGTCGGCAAGTCGCGCTGTGCGCGGTGGTGTTGGCTGGCATCGCCGGGGTAATGACCGCGCAGCAGGTGGCGGATACATCGTTCCGGCCGCCAATCCGGAAGCCGGCCTACGCGGAGGGCCAGGGCCCGGTGGTGGGAGTCGATGAGGGGCATTATAACTTCCACACCACCGGCGGCCGTTATCAGCCTTTCGCAGAGCTTCTGCGGCGCGATGGATACGTGGTGCGTCCGCTGACCTCGAAGTTCACGCCGAAGCTACTTGCGGGGGTGCGGATTCTGGTCATCTCGAACGCATTGCATGAAAGGAACCAGAAGGACTGGTCGCTGCCGAACCCCTCCGCGTTCAGCGGGGATGAAATCGCCGCCGTGCGCGACTGGGTCAAAGGGCGCGGGTCGCTGCTGCTGATCGCGGACCATCAGCCGTTCGCCGGGGCGGCCGCGGACCTGGCCGCGGCGTTCGGCCTGCGCTGGCAGAACGGATACGTCGTCGATGGCTCGCAACGGGGACCTCTGAAGTTCCGCATCGAAGACGGTTCGCTGAGCAGGCATCCGATCACCGAAGGCAGGACACTGGAGGAGCGCGTCAGCCAGGTGGCCACCTTTACTGGTTCCGCATTCCGCGCAGACCAGAAAGTGGAAGGGCTGCTCATATTGAGCCCGACGGCCGTTTCCAGAACACCGACGGCGCCCAAACAGAAGTGGGAGGAGTGGGCCGTGACGCCGGTGGGTGGCTCGTTCCAGGGGGCAGTGACGAGATTCGGACGGGGCAGGCTGGCGGCGTTCGGCGAGGCGGCGATGTTCTCGGCGCAAGTTGCTGGCGCCGAGAAGTCGCCGATGGGCATGAACCACCCTGACGCGCGAGACAACGCGCAATTTCTCCTGAACCTCATGCACTGGTTGACCGGGCTGCTGTGACCGACGGTCCGGCATCCGGCCTGCCTACTCCCTCAGTTCATAGCCCGAGGCGGCCACCTCGGTCCACAGGATCTCAGACCGGCGCCCGTGGAGGGCGAAGACCTGGCGGATGAGGTCGCAGACCTGCTCGCTGCCGCGCTCGTAAAAGACCAGGATCGAGGGACCGGCCCCGCTCAAGGCGCAGCCGAGCAGGCCGGGGGCGCGCAGCGCGAGGCTCTCCTCCAGGCCGGGCACCAGCGCGGCGCGGTAAGGCTGGTGGAAGCGGTCTTCCAGCGCGGTGGGGAAGGCCGAAACGCTGCCGGCGGCCAGCGCGGCGATGAGCAGGGCGGCGCGCTGCACGTTGAAGATGGCGTCCTGGCGCGAGTAGGCGTCGGGGAGGACGGCGCGCGCCTTGCTGGTAGGCAGATCGAAGTCCGGGACCACCACGGCCACACCGAACCGCGGCGGCATCTCCAGGCGGACGACGCGCACCACTCCGCCGGAGTCGATGGCGCTGGCGACGACGGAGCCGAGCACACAGGCGGCGACGTTATCGGGGTGGCCCTCGATGCGGGCGGCCTCATCGAGGATGCGCGGGCGCTTCCACTCCAGGCCGAGCATGCGGTCGGCGATGACGACGCCGGCGGTCAGCGCGGCGGCGCTGGAGCCGAGGCCCTTGCCGATGGGGATGTGATTGCGGATCTCGAGCTCGATCGGAGGGAGGGTCTCGCGGACGTCGCCGGCGACGGCCTGAGCGGTCTGCCAGATCAGGTTCTCGGGCCCGGTAGGGATGGTCTCGGCGTCACGCCCGGTGACACGAATGGCGAGGCGGTCGCTGGGGCGGAAGCGGCACTCGAGGTAGATGCCGAGCGCGAGGCCGAGCGCATCGAAGCCCGGGCCCAGGTTGGCGCTCGAGGCCGGCACGCGAAGGGTGACCCAGGACATCAACCCAGCGTGACCTTGGTCCCTTCGCGGCAGGAACGGTAGATGCCGAGCACGATTTCCAGCGCCTGGTAGCCCTCTTCGCCCGACAGCAGCGGCTTGCGTCCGGTGCGAATGGCCTCGCCGAAATCGAGGAACTGGCGCTCGAAGGGGGCGAGCGAAATGGCCATCGGGTCGGAGGCGCCGGAAGCGACCTCACGGGCTACAGGGGCCGGCTCGCCCTGGTCATCCTGAACGTCCCAGGTGGTGAGCTTGTCGCCGGAGATGATGGCCGTGCCGCGGGCGCCGTGGATCTCGACGCGCTCGGTGTAGCCGGGCCAGAAAGCGGTCGAGGCCTGGATCACGCCGGTGGCGCCGTTGGCGTACTTCAGCATGGCGCAAACGACGTCCTCGGACTCGATGGTGTGCAGCGCCGCTAATTGCCAGTAGCCGAACAGCTCCTTGACCGGGCCGATGAGCCAGCGCAGTATGTCCACCTGGTGGATGGCCTGGTTGATCATGGCGCCGCCGCCCTCTGTGGCCCAGCTCCCCTTGATGGGGCGAGAGTAATACTCGGCGGTGCGGTGCCACTTGACGTAGGCGTCGGCCTGGAGGATCTTGCCCAGCCGCCCGCCGGCGATCGCCTTGTGGAGGAAGAGGCTGGAATCGTCAAAGCGGTGCTGGCTGACGACGCCGAGCTGGATGCCGGCCTGGCGCGCGATCTCGATCATGCGGCGGGCGGTGTCGAGATTGGTGGACATCGGCTTCTGAACCTGAATGTGCTTCTTGGTTTCGGCACAGATCCCGAGCGGCTGGATGCGGAAGTCGGGGAAAGTGCAGAGGTCCACGAAATCGACCTCGGGGTGGCGGCAAACCTCGCGATAGTTGGGCAGGAACTTCGCGCCGTATTTCTCGGCGAACTCCCGGCCGACGTCCTCCTTGGTGTCGTAGCAGACGGTGACGGTGTAGCCGATGTTCCGGTAGGCTTGGGCGTGCTTATGGGCGATGGCGCCGGTGCCGATGATTCCTACGCGCAAGGGATGAACCTCCTTTCCCGAACTGGCAGTATAGCAGCCCCGCCGTAGGGGCGAGGCATGCCTCGCCCCTACAACCCGTTATTCGCCCCGCAGACGCTCACCTGGAGCCCCAGGGCCTTGAAGGCGGCGGCCTTCGCGGCCAGCGCGGCGTTGGCGCCGCCGGCATCGGGGGCGTAGGCGACCTGGATGTGGTTGGACTTGTGGCGGGCCATCATCTGGTCGCGGGTGACGCCGTACAGAACGGCGTGCATGATCGGCCACTGCGACGTGGTGATGCGCCAGCGGCGGTCGCTCTCCGCGGCGGGCAGCTCGAGGATGCGGGCGCGGCCGAGGTCGGCCATGAGCTTGCCGTTATCGACGAAGACGCGGCTCCAGACAATCTCGCCGGGCTTGCTGATGCCCTTGAGCGTGCCGCCGCCGAGCGGGAAGTACATGGCCGGCTGGCGCTCGCTAACGGCGCCGGAGTAACCGCCGGTGAAGTGCCGGGGCGGGGCGCCGCCGGAGATCAAAAACACCCAGACGAACTCATCGCCCCAAGCTTCGCCGTACCGGATATCGTGCAAGGTGGTCTCGGGATCGAAGCCGAGCTTGCGCCAGACGCGGTTGGTGATGAGCGCGTCCAGCCCGGCGCATTCGTCCACTTCGTTGAAATGGGGCAGGGCCTGGTTTTCGTAAAGGGCGCGGCCCGTCTTCGGATCGCGGACGGGCGGGCGGTCCACGTTGTTCAACAGGCCCTCGACAAGATCGGAGGCGGGCGTGAGGTCCTTGAGCCCCTGCTGGTACTGGATGCCGATGGTGTCGCAGCCGAACTCATCGGCGATGCGCAGGGCGGCGATGTACATCTTGCACTGCTCCAGGATTTGGGCGTCGGTGAGGTCGGTCTCCGGGTCGGGGCCGGTGCGGAATTGAAGGCCCTTCGCGTCGAGCCAGGCGCGGACCGCGTGCGCTTCCTCATCGGGCACCGAGCGCATGGCCGCGTAAAGGGCGGACTGGCTGAGGCGCTCTTTGAAGACGCCGGCGCGGAAGAGCAGCTCGTCGGGGATGATGGCGTTGTACATGCCCATGCAGCCCTCGTCGAAGATGCCCATGATGGCTTTGCGGGTCTTCAAGTCGCGGGCGACGGCGCGGCCGATGCGCGCGGCGCGGGCGGGCAGCGCCAGGTCGCGGAGACCGCGGACGTGGCTGGTGTCGTGGACGAGCGTTTCGCCGTTGAGCCAGCGGCGGAGGCCCTGGACGAAGAAGTCGTCCTGGAAATCGACGCTCCACAGCGAGCTGTACCTGACGCCGGCCTTGGTGAGGCCGGCATTGAGGTTGAGCAGGCCGACGAGGCCGGGCCACTGGCCGCTCCAGTTGGCGACCGTGAGGATGGGGCCGCGGTGGGTGAGCAGGCCAGGGAAGACGTGATGGCTGTACTGCCAGACGGCTTCGACGACCACCAGCGGGGCCGTGCGCGGGATCTGGCGGAAGACCTCCAGGCCGCGCTTCTGGCTGTCGATGAAGCCGTGGCCGGCGGCGGCATCGAACTCATGGCCGCGGCGGACTTCGCGGCCTTCGCGGCGGATGGCGGCCATGACGGCCTCCTCGGCCTGTTGCTGAGCGGCCCAGCAGACCCGGTTGGCCGAGAGGCGCAGGTCTCCGCTGGCGATGAGGATGACGGTGTCGGGCATAAAGCCATTCTGACATCGTTGAGGGCGCGGCATGTTATGGTAAGAGAGAACCTGCCTTTAATTCGCGAGCCGGTAGCTCAGACGGTAGAGCATCTGCCTTTTAAGCAGAGGGTCCCGGGTTCGAGTCCCGGCCGGCTCACCACTTCATCGTCCACCACTCGCAGGCGATCACGAGCGGCGGGAAATCGCGCCGGGTGGTACTTCGGGGCATCGTTTCTCCGGCTCACCATATCAAGATTCCCCGCCCCGCCACCCTTCGCCCCGATGCAAGGATCGCCTCAGGCGGCTTTCGCGGCACTCCGGCGCTCAGCCTGCGCTAGACAGGCCAGCGCGGCGTGCGTTACAATCGGCGGTAGCTTTATGTCGCCTGTGCCCTCTGTTTTGGCAGTTCTGGTTTGTGATAGCGTCATCGTGGATTCACAGACCGGAAAACAGAGTCTCATTGGGATATTCGACAACATTCATTCAGTTCAAGCCCCCTTTTCTCAGCGACTTGGCTTCTACGCCCGGATGACGGATGCGGAGGGGGAATACAAGTTCGTGGTTCGGATAGTGTATCTTGGAGATGAAGAGGAAACCGTTGGCGGTCTTGAAACGGGGGCGGTGGTCGCGGCGAACCGGCTTCAAGTCTTGAATCTGGCACTGAACTTGCCGCCGGTACCGTTTCCGAAGTTTGGCCGATATGAATTCCAGTTGCTCGCCAACGACGTCTATATCGGACGAACCGTTATCACGACATTGAAGTACGAGGCGAAGTAGCATGCAAGCCATGACCATTTCGGAAGCCACACCGCAGGGGATGCCAATTCAAGCCGTTACGTCGGAAACGACGTTGTTGTCCCTCGTTGTCCGCGTTGACCCTCCGGCACCGCCGCGTGAGTTCCTAGAGCTATTAAAGCGCCGGAGCATCGTGGAAGAAGTGCTTTTCGCGCCCAACATCGACGCCCGCCTGAAGATCACGAAGCCCTTCCTGGTCACCGTCAAACGGCGGGAAGGCATTATGACTGCATACATCGAGGAAATAAACGAGTTCGGTTACGGCTCCAACAGTGCCGAAGCTCTCTACGATTTGGGCAGGACGCTGAGCGAACTGTACTTCTCTCTCAAGGATGCTGCGGATCGCCTGTCACCCGACCTCACTTCGGTCTGGCTCAAACTTGCCGAGCACATTCAACCTCGCTCAGCATGAAGGTCCACGAATTCAGTCGGCTCGAGGCCAAGTTGAGGCTCAAAACCCGGAACTCCAGTCATAGACTCGCATGGTTCGAGTACGAAGGCAAAGTGGTGACGCGGACCAAGCGCTCACACGGGAACAAGGACCTTCCCGCCAGTCTGATCCGGCAGCAATTGAAGCTGAACGAGGAGGAGCTCTCAGGTGTTATCTCATGTGCCCTTGAGTTCGACGACTACGTGGAGATCCTTAGGAACAAGGGACTCATCCCTAGGGCAAGGACCTGAGGCTTGCCAGTTTTGTGCTGGCGCGCCGGCTTAGATCGGAACCGGAGGACGCCTCGACGGGGGCTGTTTGCTGCTCCCGCCGCGGAAAGGAGGCCGTTTTTTCATACAAATAGCCTGCTCGCATCTGTTTTCTAAGCAGAGGGTCCCGGGTTCGAGTCCCGGCCGGCTCACCCGGGGAACTGCACTCCGGCGCCCGGCAAGGCGGTTTCCTCTTGCCTCTTCGTACAGTATTGTGCGAGGCTGGACGCATGTTTTCGTTGTCGTATCCGGCGGCCTTCCGGCGCGACAAAGATCGGCGCCTGGTTGTCAGTTTTCCTGACATTCCGGAAGCCCATACGGATGGGAAAGACACGCGCGAAGCCATAGAGGAGGCCATCGACTGCGTGGGAAGCGTGATCGCGTTCCGCATAGCGGAGAGACAGGCAATTCCCGCACCATCCCGGCTGAAGCGCGGCCAGCGCCTTGTCCCGGTCCCACTGTGGATAGCCGGAAAACTGGCGCTCCATCTGGCCATGCGCGAGCGGGGTGTCAGCAATAGTGAGCTGGCGCGCCGGCTGAAGGTCCGGGAGACCGTGGTGCGCCGGATGCTCGACCCGGACCACGAGACCAGGTCAGAAAAGCTGCAAGCTGCGCTCGAAGCGATGGGGAAGCGGATCGTAATGGCGGTTGAGGATGCCGCTTGACGCCTATACGCAATTCGCGTATAGTCGATTCCATGCATCGCGCTCCTGTGAAGGCCAAGACAAGGACCAAGAAGGCCGCGAAGAGGCCAACCCCGAAGAAGCAACCGAGCGTGGGGCAGCGGATCATCCAGGGTCTGGAGCAGGCCATCGCGTGGACGCGGGGCGAGAATGATCGCGCTCGCGTGACCCTGGTCCACGTCCCGGAAGTTGACGTGCGCGAGGTGCGCGAGCGAATGGGCTTAAGCCAGGCACAGTTCGCGGCGAGATTTGGATTCCCGCCGGCAACGCTGCGGAACTGGGAGCAGCGCCGCGCACGCCCGGACGCGCCGACGCGGGTCTTGCTTGCGGTGATCGCCAAGCACCCGGAAGCGGTTGAAGACGCCCTGGGAAGCGGTGGTTAGTCGAGAGTGCCGTGCGGCGAAGTCAGGGGGCCGGCGCTGTCGGCACCCACACGCCGGCGCGATGGGAACGGTCGTCGGGGAAACCACAGTCCAAGTAGAATCGTGGGCTGGGCAATGTATCGGGCAGCCGGACGCTCACCTGATAGACACCGATGAAGCCTGGCGCAAGGCCGGCAAACGGGATTTCCAGTGTCTGGTTGCCCAGGCGGCAACCGAAGTCATCTTCCAGCCTGAAGAGCCGGTCGGTGGGTGTGGTGACTCCGGTTGGCATTTCGGGCATTACGGGTCCCAGGCCTACCATGTAGGCGTGGATGACTTCGCGCGGGCGAGCGGGGTCGTTCGCTGCGACGAGACCGTGGAAATCTCCGTGGGCGATGACCGCGTCGCCGGACGGATCTGTGAAGAAGTATGGCTGGCGCCGCACGACCCAGCGCTGCGCGGCGCATGCATCGAACGGGGATGGGTGTTCCAGCTCAACGCGCACGAGACGGCCCGGATCGGTCAATTGGAACGGAACCTGAAACCATATCCTGGCGGGAGAGATGCTCAGCAGCGGCATCGGTTCGCCATCGGCCAGGACCCGGACGCCGTCAAGTTCCGGCGGCAAGGGGACCGGCGCAACCCGGGGCGAGTCCGCAAGCGCGTTGCCGTATAGTGAGAATATAGAACCCGGGATCAGGGCCGGAGTCTGGAAGGTACAAGTCACCGTCTTCACGATGAGATCCTCGGCGCTGCCGCTCTCCACGTTCACCTTAACCAGGCGGCCATGGCCGGTCACGGCGAAGGCCCACTTGCCGAAACCCGCCAGCAGCGCTTCGGCAACACCCTCTGGAAATGCCGTCAACTGGCTATGCACTTGACTCATGTAGCCCCAACATCTTGTGGATCGGCGTACGCGAATTGCATCGCTAGCGGGAGTTTCATAAACCCGCAGCCCTGAAACCGATGATCCCTTTTAG
>JBBTDS010000029.1:0-1187 GCA_038060875.1 Acidobacteriota bacterium
CAGGTCAATTGCCCGCCACGGTGATCAATGCCGAATTGCTGGCCACCCCGCCGATGGTCACCACCACCGGGTGATTACCGGCGCTCAGTTCGGGGATCCGCAGGTTGACCTGTAGCAGGCCGACGAAGCCGGGCGTGAGACCGGCAAACAGCACCTCGGCGGAGCGCCCGCCAATGGTCGCAGTGACCTGCAGCCGCGCTCGCGACAACGGACTGGCCGGCGCCGGCGCCCCGCTGGCCACCGGGTTGTCCACCTGTCCCTGCCCGGTCATGTAGACAGTCACCGCGCTCCCGGCGCGCGCCGGGTTGCTGGTGTTGTTGATGCTGTAATCCTGATTCTGGGCCACGGCGCGGTTTGTCCCGAACATCAGGATCCCTGGCCCCGCCGCGGCGACGGAGAAAGAAACCGGCGCGCTCGATTGGCCCGACTTAGTAACTACCGCAGTCGCGGTTCCCGGGCTGATCTCAAACGGAAGCTGGGCATTGATCTGAGTGGGGCTGACGAAGAACAGCGGCGCCGGCCGATTGTTGATCGTTAGCGACGTGCCGCCCAGGTTGGCCGGCAGCGGCGTCGCCGTGGCGCTCGCGGTGAGCACGGCCAGATCGCCGCCGAACACCGAGATGATCGAGCCGGGCGCCACCGCCGCGCCGCCGGCGAAGCTGGCCCCGTTCACCACGCCGTTGGCGGCGATGCGCGGGGGCCCCGCCGCCGTGGCGGGCGCGCTGACCTGTAAGAGGAACTCCCGGTACCGCTGCTGCGACCCGTCGCTGGCGGCCACCTCGAAGACAATGGCGCCGGTCTGGGCCGGCGTGCCCGAGAGCTCGCCCGTCTGCCGGTTCAACTGCAAGCCGTTCCCCAAAACGCCCGTCTCCCAGCTCACCGGCGATGAGTTCCCCGCCGCCTGGAACTGGGTGCGGTATGGGACGCCCGCCACCGCTTCCGGCAGGAAGTGCGAATTGAGGATGGTCAGGCCGCGCAGCGTGACGGTGAGGCTTTGCCGTTCGGTGTTCCCATCCTGGTCGGCCACCGAGACGCAGAGCGGCGGGCGACCGGAGAACCCGCCACCCGGCTCGACGCTCAGCTCGCCGGTCGAGGCGTCGAGCTGGACACCGGGCAGGGGAAGTTCGTTTTGCCAGCGGTAAGGCGGGCGCCCGCCGGCGGCCTTCAGGGTCGTGGAGTAGCGCTGG
>JBBTDS010000030.1:0-2649 GCA_038060875.1 Acidobacteriota bacterium
AATGGAGAACGCCCATTCTACACGTACTCACTTTGCGGCGAAGCCGCGCTGTGGACCATATTCCGATGATAGCCCAGGCGGCGCCTCCAGGCCCGCGCCGGGCTGGCAAAGGAACCCGAGGTCGGCTACTATGTACAGGAGGACCAGCCTATGAAACGACGCGATTTGCTCAAGTCTGCGGCGGGATTGACCATTCTGAAGAGCGGTACGCTCGGAGGGCAGAACGCCCCCAGCAACCGGCTGAATATCGCCCTCATCGGCGTATGGGGTCGTGGAACCGCCCACTACAACGTGATCAGGAACGAGAACGTGGTCGCCCTGTGCGACATCAACGATCTCCGCACGAAAGAAGCCGTGCAGATTTTCCCCAAGGCCAAGACCTACTGGGACTGGCGCGCGTGCCTCGATCAGAAGGACGTTGAGGCCGTGATCATTTGCACCTCGGATCACCACCACGCCTTCATCGCCAACTGGGCATTGAATCGCGAGATGCACGTGTTCTGCGAAAAGCCGCTGGGCATCAGCGTGGACGAGGTTCGCACGGTCCGGGCGAGTTATCTCAAGCGCAAGGCCAAGGTGGCCACACAGCACGGCACCCAGCGTCACGCCTACCCGAACTTCGAGCGCCTGCGCGAACTGATCCTGGACGGAGCCATCGGGGAGTTGAAGACCGTACACAGTTGGGACAGCCGCCAGCTCCCCAGGCCTGGATACCCTGCCGGCGAAGGAATGCCGCCGTCGTTTCTCCACTACGAGCAGTGGATCGGGCCGTCGCCCTACCATCCCTACAGTCCGCAATACTTCGGCGGTTCCTCCGGCATGAACTGCCTGTTTTGGAACATGTACCGGGACTTCGGCGTGGGACAGATGGGCGACATGGGCGCGCACACGATGGATCTGGTCTGGAACGTGATCGATGCCGGCGCTCCCACGGCGATCGAGGTGGACCAGGAAGTCAGCGACAAGTACGATCCCAACATCTGTCCGGTGAAGTTGAAGGCGAGCTTCGAGCATCCGGCGAACGGTTGGCGCGGCCCCGTCACCGCGGTCTGGTATCAGGGCGGTCTGAAGCCCAACGCGCCCAAGGGTTACCTGGATGTGGCCAGAATCGGGAACGGAGCGATCTTCGAGGGCGCCAAGGGCACGATCCTGGCCGACTTCACCAGCCGGGTGATCATTCCGAATAACGACGACGGGGATTTGACATACTACAAGCGGCGCGCCAGGGAACAACTTCTCCCGCTGGTCGGCGGCACGGGGCAACCCACGCAGGCGTCCGCCCCGAGCGGTCGCGGTCCCGGGGGCGGGCGGGGCGCTCGGGGCGGTGCGCAGGCCGCACGGGCGTTTCCCGCCGGTATGACGGCGATGCCAAGCTCGCAGGCCGGGCCGAGCGGTTTCCCGGCAATCCAGTTTCTCGAGGGTGGGATCCCGGCGGCATTGGGCCTTCCGAATACCAGCGTTCAGGCCATTCTCGAAGCCGAAAGAAGCGGCCGCGGAGCCGCGGGCGCCCGAGGCGACGTCTTCCAGATCGAGTGGATCGACGCCTGCAAGGGCAGGAGTAACAACGTCGCGCACGGCACGAGCAGCAAGACCCACTGCGACTTCGATTACTCCGGCACGATGATGGAGCAGATGCTGCTGGGCCTGGTGGCGCACCGCGCCGGCAAGAGACTCGAGTACGACCCGGCCACCGGCCGGGTGACCAACGCGCCCGAAGCCAACGATTACCTCAAACGCCAGTACCGGCCCAACTGGACGCTGAACGGCTAGGGTTTGGCTCCGGCAGGCCGCAGCAGTTGATACTCGATTTTACGCAACCCTCCCGTGGTCGCGTACGATGCGAACCCGAAGGGCGCGGACAGCTTGATCTCTCCGTAACGAAGACCGACGGACCGCCCTTCGATAGCGACGTCGATGATCGGCCGGTCGTCGATCCAGGCCATGATCCGGTCGCCGGCTACCTGAAGGCGAAGCGCATACCAACGGCCCTTTTCAAAGTTGAAGTACGACCTGGTCTCGTTGTCCGAGGCGTCCCACCCGTCTATGCTGGACAGCCCGACAATGTCGCCGCCCCAACCGCCGGTGACCCACGTGCAAAACGAATCCTGGACCGGAAAGGTCATGCTGGCAAAAAAGTCACTCCCTTCGAGCCGGGCGCCCTCGAGGCGAACCTCATAGTTCGACCGGGGGAATGAACCGGTCCAGGTGACGCCCGTCATCGGCATTCCAGCCCCAAGGACGATCATCCCGTTCGAGACACGAACTTCGCCACGCCCCGCGAAAGGCGTCTCCCGCCAGCCCTGTAACGATTTTCCGTCGAACAAAAGCTGCCATTCACCGGTCTTCGGCTGCGCGTTGGTGGCGATGGATGTGGCAAAGCAGAGGATCGCCGCCAGCAGCGGGGCCGCGACCGGCTGCACCCAGCGGAGGTAGGCGACGTTGTTGACATGGCCCATTTGGTCGATATCACCGGGCTCGACCGGGATGGCGAGTTCAAGAGCTTCCGCGGCTTGGCTCATCTCCTTCAGTATCCCGCCGCGGACCTGTCCGGCGTGGCTTGCGCCGGGTCATGAGTGCTTCGAGTTCTCGCTCATCCAGCGATTCCGGAACGAATTTTCTTAACTGGCCCAAACATTTGATTCTGCCTTT
>JBBTDS010000031.1:0-35325 GCA_038060875.1 Acidobacteriota bacterium
GCGGAAGCGGGCGCGCTCGCCGGCCGGCAACGAGCGCAGCCGGGTCTTTCCCTGCTCGGACCAGGACAGCACGGTGGAGGCGTGCCGCGGTCCCTGCTGGGAGGCGCAGTGGCAGGAGGGCTTGCCGCAGCGTGTCTGCAGGTCATAGACCGAGCCCTTGACGAGCTGGCGCAGCGGGAGCAGGCCTTGGAGTTGCCGCCGGTAGTCGGCCAGCAGGGCTATGAGGGCCAGGCGCAGGCGGCTGGCGCGATCCGTTGGGGCGGTCAAGGCAGGTTTCCTCTTTATGCTGTATACCATAACAACATAAATATGTCAAGATGTTTTTTCCGCAAAATGAGCTGACGGCAAAACTTTTTCTGGCGCGGCAATCCAGGGCCGGTGTCCGCCGGCCACCGGGGAGGCCGGGCGGCTCCGGACAGCCCGCAGGCCGCGGCCTTCCGTTGCCCCGCCCTGAGCTGGGGGGCCTACCAGCCGCGGTGGGCTATGCTAGTGTCCGAATCGCAGAGGGTGTTTTACAATAGCTGCTTTACTTTCCGACAAGGAGATGCTCTCGTGTCCGACCATTTCAAGTTCCTTTTGAGCGAAGACCAGATCCCCGCCGTCTGGGTGAATGTTCTGCCGCACCTGAAGACGCCGATGGCGCCGCCGGTGAACCCGGGGACGCTCCAGCCGCTGACGGCGGCCGAGCTGGAGCCGATCTTCCCGCGCGCGCTGATCGAGCAGGAATTCTCGCCGCAGCCGGAGATCGACGTTCCCGGCGAGGTGCTCGACATCTACCGCCTGTGGCGGCCGACGCCGCTCCACCGCGCGCGGCGGCTGGAGAAGGCGCTCGACACGCCGGCGCACATCTATTACAAGTACGAAGGCACCAGCCCGCCGGGCAGCCACAAGCCCAACACGGCGGTGGCGCAGGCCTATTACAACAAGCAGGCCGGCATGCGGCGGCTGGCCACCGAGACCGGGGCCGGGCAGTGGGGCAGCGCGCTGTCGATGGCCTGCCGCATGTTCGGCCTGGAATGCACCGTCTACATGGTGCGGATCAGCTACGACCAGAAGCCCTACCGGCGGATCATCATGCAGACCTGGGGCGCCGAAGTCTTTCCCAGCCCGAGCGACCGCACCCACGCGGGGCGGGCGGTGCTGGCGGCCACGCCGGACTCGCCCGGCAGCCTCGGCATCGCCATCAGCGAAGCGGTCGAGGACGCGGCCACCCACGGCGACACCAACTACTCGCTTGGCAGCGTGCTCAACCATGTGCTGCTGCACCAGACGGTGATCGGCCAGGAGGCGCGGCTGCAAATGGCGCTGGCCGGCGAGGAGCCCGACGTGGTCATCGGCTGCTTCGGCGGCGGCAGCAACTTCGGCGGCATCGCGCTGCCGTACGTGCGGGAGAAGATCAACAACGGGTCCGCGGTGCGGCTGCTGGCGGTGGAGCCGTCGGCGTGCCCGAGCCTGACCCGCGGCGCCTTCGCCTACGACTTCGGCGACACCTCGAAGCTGACGCCGCTGCTGAAGATGTACACGCTGGGGCACGACTTCGTGCCGGCCGGCATCCACGCCGGCGGCCTGCGCTATCACGGGGCGGCGCCGCTGATCAGCCACTTAGCGGCCGAGGGAATCATCGAGGCGCGCGCCTATCAGCAGGTGACCGTGTTCGACGCGGCCGTGCAGTTCGCCCAGGTCGAGGGCATCCTGCCGGCGCCGGAGGCGGCCCACGCCATCCGGGCGGTGGTCGACGAGGCGCTGGCCGCGCGTCAGGAGGGCCGGCCGCGGGTGATCCTGTTCTGCCTCAGCGGCCACGGCCACTTCGACCTGGGAGCTTACGACAACTACCTGGCCGGCAAGCTGCTCGACTACGCGCACCCGGAAGCGGCGATCGAGCGGGCGATGTCGGCGCTGCCGAAGGTGTGAGCCGGGGCGGCTAACGGCTGTCCCGCAGCGCCAGCGCGCTCACCTCGACGGTGGCGTCGAGGTGGTTGTCCCTGGTCGTTCTGGCGAGGATTGCTCGCGCGCGGTTCTCCAGCGGCTTGGCTTCGCGGCCGCGTAGTCGCCCTGAAGCTCATGGCGATACGCGAGCCGCAGTCTGTCTTACCAAGTGTCCGGGCCGACCGCGAAACCGAGGCCGGCCGGCATCCCCAGCAACAGCGCCTGTGCGTCGCGCCCCCATGGCGAAGCCCTCGTCAACGGTATAGCGAATACCCGGCCCTGAAGGTGAACGGTTCGCACCAGCCACGACATTCTTCAGCGCCCAGACGTCCTGCCGCATCACCTCGTCGTAGAAAACCAGGCGCTTGCCGTCCGGATGCAGGTCGAATGACCAGATGGTGTGGAGGTTGATTTCCAGGCACACCGGCTCGCCTCCTTCCACCGGAACAGAGCATATGTCTTCCATGGCGCCGAGAATCCGGCGACCGTCACGGCTCCACGCCATGGTAAAGGCGTCGAACTTGCCCACCTTCACCTGGGTTGGCTCGCCGCCGTTCGCCGGGAGCGTCATCAGTCCGGTACTCTTCTCGGCGAACTTCACCCAGAACGCAAGACGGCTGCCATCGGGAGAAACGGCTGGCTCGGACGCATTAACCCGAAGTTCCAGGTGATGAGATAGGTCGATTCCAACTCCATCAATGACTTGGGTTGGTTGGGTGTGCCAACCAGATCCGGCAGAGTTCATTTAGCCACCACCTCGCGCGCCTACAAAGGTAAGCTCTACCAAACCCACCTCATCCGCCGCTCCCTCGCCGGCGAGAAGTTCCTCCCCGCCTCCCAGTCCTTCCTCATCGATCGCAGCCTCCCCCATGGTCACGTCCAGGCCATCCTCGGCGCCATCCAGCGCCATGCTCCGCGTCAGCGCAAAACAAGAAGGTCACCCGCCTCACCGCCGACGGCCTGCCGGTGCAAAGCTTCCCCACGCTCCTCCACCATTTGGCCACGCGCTGCCGCAACACCGGCCGGATTCCTTCCGACACGAGCTGTACAGCCTTCCAGTAGTTGACCGAAGCCACGCCGCTGCAGGCCCGTGCGCTTCAGCTTCTCGGCTTGTAGCCAGAAACTGGAACCGCCATTTCACGCCTTCCTGCGCAGAATCAGTAGGATAGTCGACAGCGTAGCCTGAAACTTCGGCCTAGCATGCGCCCGAAGTTGCCCGACGAGCGGCTCGTCCCCGGATAATCGAAGTTGACCTGGTTGAAAGCGTTGAACAGCTCGCCGTGGATCTGGAGCCTCAGCGGCTCGCCAGTGTGCGGTCCAACAGGTCGCCTACCGCGTCCATGAAGGCGCGGCGGGCGGCGGCATCCGGGCCTCGGCCTGGCGCGAGGCGACGCTCGAAGATGCGCGCTTCCATTCGGGCGATGCACTCGGCTTTCCGTCGGGCCTGCACCATCTGCTGGGAGAGGACGCGCTGGGTGGGTACGCCGGGCGGTGCTCGGCTCTGAGCGCGTTGACGAGGCGGCCGTCACCGGCGGGATCTTCGCCGGGCAGGATGAGGTGACGGTCGGCGAGGTCGTGGGTGGTCCGGTTCTGGGCGACTTTGGGTTTGCCTTCCTGGGTGCGCGGCCCCGTGGAGAGCTGCGCGTTCTCGCGGTTGGTGGGCGATCTGGGCGGGTGTGACTATGCAGGGAAATCCTCCTACGCCGCGGGTATCACGAGCGGCGGCGGGCGCGGGCATGATGCGGCGGCGAGCGAGCAAATCGGAAGGGGTCATGTTTGACTCGGGGACTCCGTCCCCGAACCCCTGGGGTAGGGCAACGCAGGGATGCGACCCGAGCGCCGACTCGAGGGCCGGAATGGCGGGGCGGCTTCGGCCGCCCCAAAGATCAGATTTGAGACTCCGTTGTCCATAACTTATTGGAGCAGAAAAATGGTCTTGACTTTGGGGTCCACCTTACTATGTTACTCGAAATACCTGGTGTCCGGAGCAGCGGAACGGCCACCGAAATTCCTAACGCACGGATGGTCGCCCATTCGAAAGCTATCGGCCGCGGCCCTCCGGCTGGAGTGAGCACTCGCATGGTCGCGCAGTCGGCTTCCCGGACAGGTCGCACGGACCCCGCAAGCGGCGCCTTTCAATCCGTGCGGCAGCCGATCTTGCGAGAGTGCCCCGATCTCTCTACCCGCGGGCGCGAACCTGAGCCAATCTCTCCGCGAGGAGCGGCGAAAGACCGGCTTCGATCTCCGGCGTGATGAGCCCGGCCTCATCCAGATCCTTAAGCTGCGCTTCGTCGTTGGCCCGAAAGCTCGTGAGCTTCATGCGGATCAGGTCCGCCAGCGGGATCAGCCTAAGTCCTTTGACTCTTCGATAGGCGCCTGGTTCAGGCGTTGGCTCGGGATACTCCGGCCGGACCTTCTCGCCGGCGAAAACCAGATGGACCGCCCTCCGGGCCGACGACTTTCCAGCCTGCACGAGCATGTCGCCTCCGGACTCCTGGCGGAGGTGGAGACCGAAAGGCTCGGCCGCTTTCGCGATCCTCTCCAGCTCCTCGCGCCGCACGGCGAGATCGATTTGAGGATCCGGTGTCTACCACAGCAGCTTGGCGGCCACCTGGATGGTGCGTCCGCCGCCGGCGCCGAGTATGCGCCCGAAGTTGCCCGACGAGCGGCTCGTCCCCGGATCATCGAAGTTGACGTGGTTGAAAGCGTTGAACAGCTCGCCACGGACTTGGAACCTCAGGGGTTCGCGAAGCGTGAAGTCCTTCAGGATTCCCGCATCCGTGCCGACGTTGGCCGGACCGCTGAGGATATTCCGGCCCGCGTTCCCATAAATGCCGCGCGGCAACGCGCCCACCGGGACGAAGGCGTCCGGGTTGAAGAAGCGCGCGATGAACTGGTCGCGGCTGGCGTGTTGCACCCGGATGGTGTCCAGCGTGGCGCCCGGCGCCAGTTGCGCCAGTTGCCGGCCGCCGCCGCCGGTGCCGTCCAGCGCCACGTCGGTGCCCATGGTGAAGCTGAGCGGCGTTCCGCTCCTGATGCTGTGGAACGCGGTGAGCGTCCAGCCTTCCAGCAGGCCGGCCGCCAGCCGGTTGCCGAGCCGGACCGGGGGGCTCCACATCCAGGAAACGGAAACCACATGGCGCTGATCCAGGTTGCCGCGGCCGCGCAGCGACTTCAGATCAAGCGGATTCGCCACTCCGGGCGTGTTGCCCGGGTCCACCGAGAGCAGCGTATCGAGGTTCTTCGACAGCACGTAGGAACCCAGCACCGAAAAGCCGCCGCTGAGGCGCTTGTTGACCACCGCCTGGAAGCTGTGGAACCAGCTCCGGTAGTCGCCCCCCAACACGCGCGAGAGCGGGGTGAGAATGCCGCGCGTCTCCGGGTACAGGACACGCTCGTTCACGTTTTGCGCCGAGGGCGGCCTGCCGGTGAGCGGCGAGTTGATGTAAATGGCCGGGTTCCAGTGCCGGTGCCCCTCCAGCTTGATGCCGATCTTGCCCACGTAGCTCGCCTCGACCATCAGGTCCGGCCGGAGCTGCCGTTGCAGGGTGAGGTTGAACGCCTGGAGGTACGGCGTACGCAGCTTCACCTCGCGGAACACCGTGTTGCCGGGCAGCGGGAACAGCGGGCAGGCAATCCCGGGAAAATTTGGCGACGGCACGCAGCCGAATTTTCCCGGCAGCGGAATCTCCGAGGGCGGCGGGGTGCGATTCACGGACTTGTACGGATTGTCAAGGGCGCCGCTGAAAATGGAGTCCGTGCCCGCCCAGGGGGCTTCCGCCTGGTGCACCGAATTGGCTTTGATCTGTTCGAAGAAAACCCCGTAGCCGCCGCGGACGCTGGTCCTGCCGTTGCCGAAGACATCCCAGGCGAACCCGAAGCGCGGCGCCAGGTTGTTCAGGTCGTCTTCCACCGTCGTCTCGGGAATGCCCGGGTCGCCGGGGAACAGGATGCCCGGCGGGCTGTCCGGCTTCAGCTTGGAGAGCACTCCCGGTTTCACGGAAAGGTAACGGCCGAAGCGCTGGCGCCAGGGAAAGAACGGCTCATAGCGGACGCCATAGTTGAGGGTGAGCCGGGGGGTGAGCTTGAACTCGTCCTGCACGAACCAGTGGTGCTTCCAGGCGATCGGCGCGCTGTCGCCCAAGCCGAACCTCACGCTGAGCTGGTCGAATGCGCCCAACAGAAAGTCGGCCATCGCGTCGCCCGTGCGCGCCCCGGTGAAGGTGAAGCTGCGCGAGGT
Organism: Acidobacteriota bacterium; assembly: GCA_038060875.1. Classification (GTDB taxonomy): domain Bacteria; phylum Acidobacteriota; class Terriglobia; order Bryobacterales; family Bryobacteraceae; genus JBBTDS01. The sequence goes on from JBBTDS010000031.1 coordinate 6,167, forward strand.
GTTGCCGCCGAGATAGAAGCGGATGTACATCATTTCGTAGCCCCATTTGAGGTTGTGCCGGCCGGCGATCTTGCTCATCGAGTTGCGCAGGTGGGCGTTGCGGTAGCGCTGTGTCTCGGGCGTCGGGAAGCTGAGCGAGAAGCGCCCGGAGATGCTGAGGCTCGGGCCGTCTCCCTGGCCTCCCTCATCGAGGTCGATCCCCAGGCTGCGCGGCGGGATGCTGGCGTCGGTCGTCCCGAAGGAATCATTATGCAGGTAGGAGACCACCGTCTCGCTCAAGAACGTGGGGCTGAAGGTGTAGGTGCTGTTGAGGCTGGCGTTATAGACGTCGGTGCGGCGGCTGCCGTCGGCGAATCCCGCGAAGTTGCCGGGGGAGAACTTCAGGTCGTAGTGGTCACGGAAGAAATGGCCGTAGAGGTTGTGCTTCGCGCTTTGGAGGAAATCGATCCGCGTCATCCACATGTAGTTGTCGCGCGGCGTCGGCCGCATGACCACCACGACGCCCGTGGGCGAGCGCGGCACGTACTGGTCCAGCAGCTTCCTGCCGGCTGGGCTGATGCAGCCGGCGCTGATGATGTTGCCGGCCACGCACGGCCGCCCGGTCGGGTCCATCACCGGCTGGCCCGTCAGCGGATCGGTGATGTTCCGCAGCGTGGCCCGGCTCGTCCGGAAGTCGCCCCCGCGCTCGGCGTCGGCAGGCGCCAGCACCTGGCTCGATCCCGTTTCGGGCCGGTTCCAGAGCCGCTGGAAGCTGCCGAAGGCGAACAGCCGGTTCTTCCGCACCGGCCCGCCGGCGGCGAAGCCCGCCTGGTTCTGCTTGGTGGCGGGACGGCGCGGCTGGAAGAAGCTGCGCGCGTTCAGCTTCTCGTTGCGCAGAAACTCCCAGGCGCTGCCGTGGAACACGTTGCTGCCCGCCTTGGACGCAACGCTCACATGGGCGCTGGCGGCGTTGCCGTATTCGGCGGTGAAATTGTGGGTCTGGATGCGGATCTCCTGCACCGCGTCCGGAGGCGGGAAGTTCAGCCCGGTGGCCTGCGCGAAGCTGGTGAAGTTGGCGCCGTTCAAGGTGAAATTGTTGTCCACGCTGCGGCCGCCGTTCACGCTCATGTTGGGGCCGTCGCGCGTGTTGTTCACTTCCTGCGGCGCCCTGACGTCCATCGTGCCGGGCAGAATGCGGGCCAGGGCGACCACGTTGCGGCCCTGCAAAGGCAGGTCCACGATGCGGCGGTCGTCCACCAGTGCCGACAGGCTCTGGTTGGTGGTGTTGACCAGCGTCGCCGTGCTGGAGACCGTGACCTCGGTCTGCACTTTGCCGACCTCGAGCTCGACGTCCAGGCGCAGGCTCTCCCCCGAGGTCAGTTGCACGCCGCTCTGCACCTGCCTGTCAAAGCCGGCGGCTTCGATGGTGACGCGGTAGGTTCCCGGCGGCATGGCCAGCAGATTGTAAAAGCCGGTCGCATCGGTCTGCGCCGTGCGCCGCAGTTGCTGCTCGTCGGAGACTGCCGCCACTGTTGCCGCGGGCACCACCCCGCCGGTCTTATCGCGCACGTAGCCGCTGATTCGTCCGGCGACCTGCCCCTGAACGCTGCTGAGAGAACCCAGGCACAACAGGGCTCCCAGGAGCCCGACGCTTGTCCTCCACATACGACCTCCCTTCCCTCCGCTGGAATCTACCCTCTGACAATCAATGATACAATTGCTCGCTATCGGAAAGGAGAAGGCAATGCCCAAACTAAGCGACCTTGCCGCGACGGCCGCCTGCATCCTGCTGGTCTCGGGAAGCAGCGCGCATTCGCAGCAGCTCACCACCCCCGCGGGAGTGAGAGTCCTTCAAAACAAGAGTTTCGATGACAGCGACCAGGCCCGCCAGGAGCTGCTGACGCTTTACAGGGACCTGCGCGTGACCGACGTCCTCGACGGCATGGACCTGATCGGGCTCCAGGACATCGGCCTGATGGACAACGACATCAGGCCGCTGTGGCGGGACGTGGAGAACTTCACCCACCGCTTCGTCGGATTTGCGGTGACGGTGCGGCACGTGCCGACCGACGTGAGGGTCGGCCAGAACTCGTTCCCGGACCTGGCCGGTTTCCAGAAGTTCAAGAGCGAGCAGTACGGGCGCGCGCCGGACGCCTGGATGAAGGTCGTGCGCCCCGGCGACGCGGCCGTCATCGATGCCAACGGCGTCTTCGAGACCGGATTCATCGGATCGAACAACAGCCTCGGGTACGTCGAGAAGGGCGTCGTGGGCGTGGTGACCAACGCAGGCGCCCGCGACACGGACGAAATCGTCAAGGTGAGGAGACCCCCCGTTTACTGCAAGAACGGCCACAGCACACGCGGGGTGCGCCCCGGCAGACTCATCGCCGAGTCGTTCAACTTTCCCATCAACTGCGGCGGAGTCCTGGTCTATCCCGGCGATGTGATTGTTGCCGACGGCGACGGCGTGATTGTCGTGCCGAGGCAACGCGCACTTGAAGCGGGCAAGCTCGCGCGCGAGATCCACGTCGGAGACGAAAAAGGCCGCGGCAAGAGGTTTGAGCGGCTCGGCATTCCGGCCGACCGCACGATCATCAAGTAGCGCGACCGGCGCGCTGCTCCTGGTGCGTGCGCGCGGCAGATGCAATTCGTCTGGCAGCAAAGTTACACTCCGCTGGCCGGAAGCACGGGGTGGTCAGCGCTTGCGGCTGCGCTGCCGATCTTTGTCCTGCTGTTTCTGTTGGGCATAAGGCGCAAGCCGGCCTGGATGGCGGGACTGGCCGGCCTGGCGGCGGCGATCGTGGTCGCCGGGGCCGTCTACCGCATGCCGCCCGGCATGATACTGAGCGCCGCTCTTTACGGCGCCGCATTCGGTTTGTTTCCGATCGGCTGGATTACCCTCTGCGCGATCCTCCTCTACCGCCTGACGGTCGAGACCGGCCAGTTCGAACTCATTAGAGCCTCCATAGGCGGAGTGACCGCGGACCGCCGCCTTCAGGCGTTGCTGATCGCCTTCGCTTTCGGCGCCTTTATTGAGGGCGCGGCCGGCTCCGGCGTCCCGGTCGCGGTGGCGGCCGCCATGCTCGCCGGGCTGGGGTTTCCGCCTTTTCACGCCGCCGGCATCTGCCTGCTGGCGAACACCGCCCCGGTGGCCTATGGGGCCATCGGCACTCCCATCCTCACGCTGGCGGGAACCACCGGCCTGCCGCTCGGCCGGCTCAGCGCGGCGGTGGGCCGGATCTGCGCTCCCATCTCGCTCATCGTGCCGGCCTATCTGACTGTCCTGATGGCCGGCTGGCGAGGTTCGAGAAGCGTGATTCCGGCCATTCTGGTCTGCGGCGTCTCGTTCGCGACCGTGCAGTTCCTGGTCTCCAACTTCGTCGGGCCTCAACTGACCGACATCCTCGGCTCACTGGCAGCCATGGGGCTTCTGCTGCTGTTGTTCCGCTTCTGGCGCCCCAAGGATCAGGGCCGCTGGGAGAACACCACACCGGAGCCACCGGGATCCGGCGCTTACAGCCGCGCCCAACTCTTGCGCGCGTGGACGCCCTACGCGCTGCTGGCCGCCTGTGTGCTGATCTGGGGGTCGCCACGCGTCCACTCCGCGCTGGGCTCCGTTACCTGGTCGTTTGAGTGGCCCGGTCTCCACAACACGGTGGAGCGCATTCCGCCGATCGTCAAAGCGCCGGCGCCTTATCGGGCGGTGTACGATTTCGACTGGCTTGCCTGCGCCGGCACCGCCTGCCTGATCGCGGGCATCCTCGCGGCGGGCTTCCTGCGCGTCTCGCCGCGGCAGTATGGGCGCGTTTTCGCCGGCACGCTGCGGCAGATGCGGGTGCCGCTGGTGACCATCGCGGCCGTGTTAGGCCTGGCTTTTCTGATGAACTACAGCGGCCAGACGGCGACCCTTGGTCTGGCGTTCGCGGCCACCGGCAAGCTGTTCCCCTACTTCAGCTCCATGCTGGGATGGCTGGGGGTCTTCCTCACCGGCTCCGACACATCCTCGAACGCCCTGTTCGGCAACCTCCAGGTGGTGGCCGCCAACCGGCTGGGCTTGAATCCCATCCTGATGGCGTCGTCCAACTCGAGCGGCGGCGTGATGGGGAAGATGATCAGCCTGCAAAGCATTGCCGTCGCGGTCGCCGCCACCGGAATGCAGACGTCAGACGAGGCGAAGCTGTTTCGCTTCACCCTGCGGCACAGCGTGCTGCTGGCCTCGCTGATCGGCCTGCTCACCACCTGCTACGCGTACGTTGTTCCGGATTGGGTGCCGTGAGCGCGCCGGGGAACACGTTAGCGGTAGAAGTTCTTGTCCCAGGCGTGCTTCCTCAGCAGCGCCATCACGCGGGCGTCGAGCGGTCCCCGATCGGAGGCGGCCGTGTTCGCCTCGGCGTGGCGCGGCGCGCGCATCCCGGGGATGACGGTGGAAACCGCCGCGTGCGAAAGGCAAAACCTGAGCGCGATTTCGGCCAGCGTGCCCTCCACCCCCGCCAGGTCTTGCCGCAGGGCCGCCACGCGCTCGGCCACCTGCCGCTTCCGGTCGCCGCGGAAGTAGAAAGCGCGGAACTCGCCCGGCTCGAAGCGGGTTTGCTCGGTGACACCGCCCGTCAGCGCCCCCTCGTCAAAGGGAACGCGGGCCAGCACGCCGATGTTGCGCTCCAGGCAGAGCGGGAAGAGGTTGTGCTCCGGCGTCTGGTCGAAGATGTTGTAGATGACCTGAACGGTGTCGATCAGCCCCGTCTTGATCAGTTCCAGTGCGGAGCCGGGCTGGTGGTCACTAATCGACACGCCCACGAAGCGCACCTTGCCGGACCGCTTGAGGTCCTCGAAGGCGCGCCGCCAGTCGTCGCGGTCGATCCATTCCGGGTTCCACACGTGCAGTTGCTGGAGGTCGATGCGCTCCATCCCCAGGTTGCGGAGGCTACGCTCGGTCGAGTCCAGGATGTGGTGGTAGGGGAAGACCTGATCGATGCCGATGCCGGGCCGCGCCGGCCACAATTGGTTCTTCGGCGGCGCCTTGGTGGCCACGTAGATCCGCCGGCCTGACTCGCGGACCACCTGCCCCACGAGCTGCTCGCTGTGGCCGTCGCCGTAAGCCAGCGCCGTGTCGATGAAGCTCAGCCCGCCTTCGATCGCGCCGCGCAAGGCGGCGAGCGAATCCTCATCGCTCCCGCCCAGCCACTGCTTCCCGCCGATGCCCCAGGCGCCGTAGCCGACTTCGCTGACCTCTAGGCCCGTGCTGCCGAGTGTACGGTAGCGCATCGTTTACTAATATAGACACAGGATGCTTGGCAAAGCGCTGCGCTTGCGACGGATCTTCGCCCAGGGAAGGGCGCTGATCGTGGATTGCGACCCCTGCGCCGACGATCCGCTCGGCAAAGTGCGCCTGCTGTCGCGCAACGGCGTGGACGCCATCGTGCTCACGCCGGGGCTGCTGGACCGCGTGGCCGAAGAGCTGGCCGGTCTTTCGGTGATTCTCCGTATTGACGGCGGCGCGTGGCGGGGGCAGCACCTCGTGAGCGTGCAGGCGGCCCTGGAGATGGGCGCCGAGGCGGTGTTTGTGAGTGTGGACGTTGGGCGCTCGGGTCCGAGCGAAGCGTTGGACCGCTTCGGACGAATCACCGAGGACGCCCGCCGCCTGGGCATGCCGGTGTTCGCCGAGATGGCCAGCGAGGACTGGCTGGCGGCGGCGCACCTCGGCGCCGACTACGGGGCCGACGTCATCCAGACGCGCTCGCACGCCGACACCGGCGGCCAGCGCAGTTTTGTGCGCACGACCGGCATGCCACTGGTCGTGGCGCCGGAGGAATCCGCGCTGCGAGGGCCCGGCGTTTTTCAAGCCATATGGGAGATCATGCAAGGACCGGCCCAGGGCCTCACGCTGTTCTGTGCCCAAGCCCTCGACCAGCCCGACCCGGGCCCGATGCTTCAGGCCGTCCACGCCCTGGTCCACCAGGGCGTCTCCGTCGAGGAGGCAGCGGCCCTCGCCCGCGCGTAGAATCAGAGGTAGATGCTTCGCTTCGCCGCCGCTGCGTTCTTGCTCGCGGTTGCGCTCGCGGCCGCGACCATCAAGCTCTACCTCGCCGACGGCGGCTACCACCTGGTGCGCGAGTACGAGGTGCGCGGCGACCGCGTCCGCTACTACAGCGTCGAGCGCAGCGGGTGGGAGGAGATCCCGCTCAAGCTGGTGGACCTGAAGCGCACCCAGGCCGAGCAGACGGAGCGCCAAGAAACCATCCGCCGCGAGGCGAAGGAACTGGCCGAGGAGGAAGCGTTCGAGCGCCAGCAGCGCAAGGAGATCGAGAGCATTCCGCAAGAACCGGGCGTCTACATGGTCGCCGGCGGTGAAGCGAGAGCCTTCAAGCAGGCCGAGTCGAAGGTCAACACCAACAAGCGCCGCTCCGTGCTGAAGGTGCTGTCGCCGGTGCCGATCGTGGCCGGCAAAGCCAACGTGGAGCTGGATGGCGAGCGATCCGCCAACATCCTGACCAGCGACCGCCCCGAGATCTATGTTCGCCTGGCCACCGAGGAGCGCTTCGGCATCGTGCGGCTGGCGCCGCAGAAGGGCGTCCGCATCGTGCAGAAGTGGACGATCATCCCAGTGACCAAGGAGATCATCGAGGAGCAGCAGGACGTCGAGATCTTCCGCCAGCAGCTCGACGACGGGCTCTACAAGATCTGGCCGGTGAAGCCGCTCGCGCCCGGCGAGTACGCGGTCATCGAGTACACGCAGGGCAAGGCCAACGTCCAGGTCTGGGACTTTGCTTACAGGCCCTGACCGCGAACCGTCACCAGCTCAGCCTTAGCGTCAGTTGCAGCTCCCGCGCCCCCGAGCCGGAGGAGCGCGTGCTCAGGATGCCGTCCCCGCCCGCGCCACTGGGGTTGCCCGGATGGTTCAGCACGTTGAAGGCGTCCAGGTTGATGCGGAAGTTCACCCGCTCAGTGATCGGGATCCTCTTGAACAGTGAAGCATCCAGGCCCCACTGCCGCGTGCTGGGGAAGTACTGCTGCCGCCAGGGGTGCAGACCGTCGCTGAACGTGGTCCGCTGCACCGTGCCGTCCTTGAGGGTGATCCACACGGTGTTGCTGCCGAAGTAGGAGTACATCGGGTCGTTGCGGTCGGGTTTGGCCGGCCAGGGGATCAGCGGTTGCCCGGCGGGTTTGTAGTTGGCCGGCACGCCCATGACGCCGTTGGGACGCCCCTGGGCGTCCGTCGAGTTGATCTGGTTGGCCGGGATGTAACCGTTCCACCACAGGTAGCCGGGGTAGCAGCGCCCGCTGCGGCAGTCCTCGATGGGGTACTGGTAGCCGTACAACTCGATCGGGTTGCCGGTCGGGTAAATACCGGTGGGCAGCGAGAAGTAAGTGCTGCGCAGCGAGCCCAGGCCCGCCACCTGCCAGCCGCCGATGAAGCGATCCAGCACTCCGCCTGCGTTCCCCCCGAGCCACTTGCCCTTGCCAAAGGGCAGGTCCACGATCCAGTTCCAGCGCACGCGGTGCTTGGGAATGCCGGTGTCGCGCTGGTAGTTCAAGAACCGGTTGCGCTCGTCGATGCCGGCGGGAACCGCGCCCGGCAAGAACTGGTTGAGCTCGGGAAGCACTGACGTTCCGGACCATTCCTGGCCGCCCGCCCCCAGGGTGTTGCCCACCACATAGAAGATCTGGAAGCCGTAACCCTTTCTGTAGCGGCGCTCCATCTCGAACTGGAGACCGTTGAAGTTGGACCAGCCCGTCATCCGGTACTCCTCGATTCCCCCGTAGACCACCTTGTCGTAGGAGCGCCGCGCCACCGCCGAGTACTCGCCCGTGGGCAGCCGCTCGCCGGTGGTCACGAACCAGATGTAGTCCGGCGTGGGGTTGTTGTACTGGAAGAACTGCTCCAGGTGGCCGCCGTGGTTGCCCACGTAGCCCAAGCGCACCACCGTGTCCGGCATGACCTCCTTTTCCAGCGTCAGGTTCCAGTCCTGCACTTGCGCGTCGGGCTGGTTGCGGGCGAAGTAACTGGCGCCGGCCGAACCCCGGTTGAGGCCGCTCACCGTGTTCAGCGTGACCGCATCGCGGCTGTTCTTGCCGGCGATGACGGTGGGCGCCGATCGCATGCCGTAGTTGCCGATCCCGTCCGGAGTGAGCGAGGCGTCGGTCAAGGAAGTGCGGAAACGCGCCGTCAGCGGGGCGTTCGAGCGCATGCGGGCCACCCACGGGCGTGCCGGGATGTGGAAGTAGCTGATACGGTAGCCCCCGCGCATGACGAACGAGCGGGCGCCGTCGCCCGCCCGGTAGGCAAAGCCCAGCCGCGGCCCGAAGTCCTTCCAGGTCGAGTCCATCAGGCTCTGGGGCACCCCGGCTTCCTTGTAAGTTATGAACTTCGCCCCCAGCGAAGTCAGGCGGTTGACGATGGCCGGAACCGTGGCGCCCAAGCGGTACATGCTGTCCAGGTCCTGACCCAGCACCACCGCGCGTTTCTGCGGGTCGAACGAGGTGATGATGTTGTTCTTCTCGCGGTAAGGCGGCCAGTACTCCCAGCGCAGGCCCAGGTTCAGGGTCAGCCGCGGGCTGACCTTGTAGTTGTCCTGGAAGTAAAGCGCGTACTCTTTGGCCCGCATGTAAAAGTAGCCCCGCACGAACTGGTTGGAGTAGTTCATGATCCCCAGGTACATGTTGGCCAGGTTGTGATTGGTGAAAGGGGTGGCCAGGGGATTGGTGCGCGACGACGACGGGTCGTACAGCGCCGTCGCCCCGGTGGACCAGCTATGGTTGCCCTGGTTCTGCTGCTGGTCGGGCAGCAGGTTGAGCTGGTCGTAGCGGTGGTAGAAGCCGAACTGGAGCTCGTGCTTGCCGGCGATCTTGGTGGCGTGGTTCTCCACAATGGCGTACAGCATGCTCGAGGCCTGGGTGTTGTCGGTCTCGAAGTAGTAGTCACCGAGCCCGGTGTCGTACAGGCCCGGCCAGCCCGCCACGTCGAGCGGATTCGGCAGCCCGAGCTGGTCGGCGTACTTGATGCCCGGTTCGCCCGTACCCATCCACCAGGTGGAGCGCGAGCCGCTCACCAGCACCTCATTGAAGAAAGTGGGCGAGAAGGTGCGCACCCAGGAGAGGGCAAGGTTCTTGTTCGGCTCCAGGCGCCGCACCGTGCCGGGCACCTTGTTGAGCATGGGCTGCGTGAACTTCTGCGCGAACTGCCAGGTGTCGCCGTGGGTGTAGCGGCCATAGATGCGGTCGCTGTCCGTGAGCCGGTGGTCGAGGCGGGTGGTGGTGGTCCACTGGCGAGTGCTGTTGGGCACCGGGGCCCACCAGTTTCGCTCCAGCATGGGATTGACGTCCGGCATGGTGGGCAGCGGCGTGATGGAGAACAGGTACTTGGCCAGGGGCGAGATGCGCGCCGGGTCGATCACGTTCAACTGGCCGCGGTAGGAAACCTGCTCACGGCTCCACGTCTGGAGATTCGTGGTCGAGGGGTCGTAGATCTTGTACTGCCGCCCCTGGGAATCGACCAGCTCGCGGAAGTCGCCGTTGCGCATCGCTTCCGTAGGCACCGGATAGCCTTGGGTGTATGGGGCGACGTTGCGGTGCCCTTCGTAAGCGAAGAACCAGAAGGTGCGGTCCTTGCCGTTGTACAGCTTGGGAATTATCACCGGCCCGCCGGCCGAAGGCCCGAACTCGTTGCGGTTCAGGAAGGGCGCCTTGGCGTAGTAGTCGGTGCGCGTGCGGGCCTTGCCGAAGGCGTTGTTGCGCCATGTCCAGAAGGCGGAGCCGTGCAACTGGTTGGTGCCGCTCTTGGTGGAGAGCACGATGGTGGTGGGGCGGTTGAACTTGGCCGAGGAGTTGTTGTTCTCGACCTTGAACTCCTCGATGGTATCCAGCCCCGGCGGGCGGCGGATAACGCCACCCCACAGGCGGTCGCTGAGCGCCGCGCCGTCCAGCACCATCTCGTGGGAGCCCTCTCGCAGCCCGTAGGCGCGCGTGCCCTCCATGCCGGGCACAGTTTGCAGCAGGCTGGTCACGTAGCGGCCGTTGATGGGCAACTGCTCGATGCGCTGCCGCTCCAGCACGTGCCCCAGTGTCGGCCGGTCCACCGTCAGCAGCGGCGTGACATCCAGAACTTCCACCGCCGTCGTGGTCGTGCCGACCTTCAGCACCACGTCCACTACCGCGCTCTGCTGCACCTGCACCGTCAGCGCGCCCTCGAACTTCTGCATGCCGGAGGCTTCGACCGCCAGCTTGTATGGCCCCGGCACCACGCCCGGAAACAGATAGAAGCCGGCTACATTCGTGCTGGTCTTTGACGCGACGTTGGTCGCCGTGTTGGCCAGCGACACAACGGCGCCGGGGATCACCGCCCCCGTCTGGTCGCGCACGGTGCCGCTGACGGCGCCGGTCGAGGCCTGCGGCCAGCCCGGCAGCGCCGCCAAAAGGAAACACAAAAACACGAAGCCCATCGCGTTTCGAGTCTTCATGAGACACACCTCCACTTTGCGACCACTGTATCGCCGGCGGCCGGCGATGTCAAGGAGCTGCGACAGGTGAGTTATGATGGCTGTAAAAGGGGGCGCCATGGTCTTACGGTTTGCAGTGGCGATGATGTCGGCGGGCGTCTGCGCCTGGGCGCAGGAGGCGCGAATCACCTGGATCGGGCAGTCGTGCTATGTGGTTCAGAGCGCCGAGGGCAAGCCGGTGGTGATCACCGATCCGCCGGCGGCGTCGGTCGGCTACGCGCTGCCGGCGCAGCCGGCCGACGCGGTGACCATCTCGCACAATCACAGCGACCACAACAACTCGGCTGGGGTGCGCGGCGATTTCACGCTGGTGGACGGGCGGCCGGTGACCGAGCGGCAGGAAATGACCGCCGCCGGCATGCGGTTCGTGCTCGTCCCCGGCTTTCATGACAACCAGAACGGCGCGCAGCGGGGGCGTAACACGATCATCGTGTGGACGCAGGCGGGACTCAAGTTCGCCCACCTGGGCGATTACGGTCAGGACGAGCTGAGCGAGGCGCAGCTTGCGGAACTGCGCGACGTGGACGTGCTGTTCGTGCCGGCGGGCGGCTTTTTCACCATCGACACGCAGCGGGCGGCGGCGCTGGTCAATCAGTTAAGGCCGCGGGTGGCGATCCTGATGCACTTCCGCACCGCGTTGGGCGGGCCGGCGCAACTGGCGACGTTCCCCGATGTGGCCAACCCGTTCGGCGCGGTGGCCTACAAACCGGCCACGGTGACCGTGAGCCGGGCCAGCTTGCCTGCGCAACCCGAGGTGTGGCTGATGGAGGCGAAGGCCGACGCGGTGGCGGTGAACGCGGCCGGATTCACGGCCGGGGCCCCGGTGGCGCCGGGCTCGCTGGTCGCGCTGTTCGGTGCGTTTACCGGGTCGGCGACGGCCCGCCACGGGGGCTTCCCGTTGCCGCGCAAGCTGGGCGAGACCGAGGTGCTGGTGGGTGCGAGCGCCGTCCCGCTACTGTATGCGTCGCCGGCCCAGATCAACTTTCAGGCGCCGGCAAGGCAGGCCAGCGGCCAGCCGCTGGTCGAGGTGCGCGTGGGAGGCGAGCGCGTGGCGCGCGCGCCGCTGACGGTGGTGGGCAGCGCGCCCGGACTGTTCGCGGCGCTGAATCAAGACGGCCGGCTCAACTCCCGCACCGCTCCTGCCCGGCGCGGCCAGGTGTTGCAGATCTTCGCCACCGGCCAGGGCGAAGTGAGGCCGGCGGTTGAAGACGGGGCGGCGGCGCCGGCCAGCCCGGCGGCGGTGACGCCGTCACTGCCGGAGGTCTACTTCGGGGAAGCGCGGGCCAGGGTCGAGTTCAGCGGGCTCGCCCCGGGCTGGGCCGGCCTGTGGCAGATCAACGTAGTGGTTCCGGCGGACGCACCCACCGGGCCGGCCGTGCCCCTTGTCGTCATTCATGGGACCGGCAGCAATGTGCTGCCGGTGGCGGTGGAGTAAGCTGCGTCACGGAGCCGCGCGCGGATGCTGGCTCGCAGGCGTACCGCCTGCTCACTGGTAAATATCAGGGCACCCGATTCGACCTGCCTCAACTCCTCCTTGAGCCACCTGCTGCGCATAATGCCGCGGGACGCGTGCGCCGCCGGCCCCAGCAGCAGGTGGCCGACCTCGTGGGCCATGGCGAATCCCAAGAGCTGGAAGCGGGCACACTTGGCTTCACGGAGCACCTCTTCCACGCGGCGGTTGAAGATGTAAGCGTGTGTGGCCGGCCGCCCGTCCCCGGAGGACAGGGCGAAGCCAAAAGCCCAGGGCGGCACGGGATAACCTTCCGTGGAGTGAGGCATAATCCGGATGCTCACATCAGCCGGGCTGATTGGCTTCCTACAGGCGGGATACCGCTCCTCCACTCCCCGTTCCAGTGGGCATTCGACCCATTCGGTCTCGATCCCGGACTTGGCAAAGATCTTGCGCGCTTCAAGGCCCGCCTTCGCCAGTGTGCCGGCTGGCAGCCCGGCGTAGTCGTAGACGCGCACGGTAATTCTTAAGTCTCCTTCCGGCGTGCCGGCTGCTATCGATGCTGTCCAGAACGTGACTGTTGCGAATCGACCGATTCCCATGCCCGTAACGCGGAGCGAGCGGAAAACAGGGGCCAGGTGTAAAATTGCACCGATGCCCGGTGACGTCACCGTCCTGCTGGGCGAGCTGAAGCGCGGCGACAAGGACGCCCTTGCGCGGCTTCTGCCGCTGGTCTACCGCGAGCTCCGGCGGCTGGCCGGGCACTACATGCGGGACGAGCGCGCCAGTCACACGCTTCAGCCCACCGCGCTGGTCCACGAAGCCTACCTGCGGCTGGCGGGGCAGGATCGGGCTGACTGGCGGAACCGGGCGCAGTTCATGGGGGTGGCCGCGCAGCTTATGCGCCGGATTCTGGTAGACTACGCACGCGAGCGGTTGGCGGCCAAGCGGACCCCAGGCGCCCTTGACCTGGATCTCGGCGCCAGCGGGGAGAACACACAGGAAGTGCTCGCGGTGAACGAGGCGCTGGACCGGCTCGCCCAACTGGATCCGCAGCAGGGCCGGGTGGTCGAGATGCGGTATTTTGGCGGGCTGACGGTGGAGGAGACGGCCGAAGCCCTGGGCGTCTCGCCACGCACCGTCAAGCGCGACTGGGCCATGGCCAAGGCCTGGCTGCGCGCTGAACTCTCCGCTGGGAGACAGCGATGACTCCGGAACGCTGGGCGCGGATCAAGGAGGTCTTCGGCGCGGCGCTGGAGAAGCCGGAGGCCTTGGACGAGCTGTGCGGCGGCGATGCGGAGCTGCGGCACGAAGTCGAGCGCCTGCTGGCCGAGAAGGACGGCACTCTCCAGAGCCCGGTCGCGCCGCGCGAGCTCGCCCCGGGCGAGATGCTGGGCCACTACCGCGTCGAGGCCAAGCTCGGCCAAGGCGGCATGGGGACCGTTTACAGAGCCTATGACACCCCGCTCCAGCGCCCGGTGGCCTTGAAGGTGCTTCACGAATGCGAGGAGCGGCTCCTGCGCGAGGCGCGGGCGGCTAGTGCGCTGAACCACCCGAACATCGTCACCATCTACGAGGTCGGCCCGGACTTCATCGCCATAGAGCTGGTCGAAGGCAAGCCGCTCGAAGGCCGGTTGCCGCTCAAGCGGGCGCTCGACTACGCCGCGCAGATCGCGGGCGCGCTGGCCAAGGCGCACGCGGCGGGAGTCATACACCGCGACCTCAAGCCGGGCAACGTCATGATGACCCCCGACGGGCTGGTCAAGCTGCTCGACTTCGGCCTGGCGAAGCGGACGCGGCTGCCGGAAGGCCACAGCCTGAGCCTCACGGCCGAAGGCGAGATCGCCGGCACGCCCTCGTATATGTCGCCCGAGCAGGCCGAGGGCAAGAAGGCGGACGAGCGCTCGGACATCTTCTCGTTCGGCGTGGTCTTGTACGAGATGCTCTCGGGCCGGCGTGCGTTCACGGGCGACTCGACCGTCTCCATCCTGGGCGCGGTGCTCAAAGACGAGCCGCCGCCGCTGACTGGCGTGCCGGCGGACCTCAACAAGCTCATTGAGCGCTGCCTGCGCAAGGACCCAGCGCGCCGCATCCAGCACATGGATGACGTGAAGCTCGTGCTGGAGGAACTACGGGAGGCACCGCACCGGCGACCCAGTCTTGTGCGCGTCGCGGCGCTCTTCGTGCTCGCGGCCGTCGTTGTTGTAGCGCTCTGGTTTCTCGCCCGGAGAGCGAGGACACCCGCCGCCGAGATGCGCATCGTTCCCCTGACCAGTTATCCGGGCCGCGAGACCCAACCTTCCTTCTCACCCGACGGAAACCAAGTGGCTTTCGCCTGGAATGGGGAGAAGGAGGACAACTACGACATCTACGTGAGGGTCGTCGGCTCGGCCGCCGCCCCGTTGCGGCTGACCACCGATCCGGCGTTCGACTATTCCCCAGCCTGGTCCCCAGACGGCCGCCAGATCGCGTTCGTGCGCCAGCAGGGCGGCCGCGCACAGATCCGCTTGATCTCTCCCTTGGGCGGGCCGGAGCGCCGGCTGGCTGAACTGGAGGTGGCTGCCATGGCGTTTCCCAAGCCCCTGCTGATGGCCTGGTCTCCAGATGGCAAGTGGCTTGCGACGAGCGAGCGCGCACCCGGGCGCCCTTGGGGCATCATCCTGATAGCCGTCGAGACGGGCGAGCAGCGCCGGCTCACTACGAACAGCGCCGGTGCGGACCATTCACCGGCTTTTTCCCCGAATGGCCGCTACCTGGCGTACGCTTCCTGCCCCGGCCCGGTTTCGCCCTCGTGCGACCTCTACTTGCTGGCACTGGCTCCCGATCTCTCGCCCAAGGGTCGCCCACGCCGCCTCACGAGTCAACGCACCGACGTGCTGGGAGTGGCCTGGGCGCCGGACGGCCAGTCGCTGGTCTACGCTGCCAGCCGTTGCTCGAACGGCCCTTTCCCCTTGTGGCGTGTGGCGGTCTCCGGGGCGACGGGGCCGGAGCGGATCGAGCTGCCCGGTCCCGAAGTCCGCTATCCCGCGGTCTCGCGCACCGCTCGCCGGCTGGCGTTTGTTCAAGTCGCCGGTGACTTGGATATCTGGAGATACCAGCTCGGCAGCGTGCCCGCCAGGTTTATCTCCTCCACGCTAAACGATAGCAACCCGCAGTTCTCGCCGGACGGCACCAGGATCGCCTTTGTCTCCAACCGTGACGGGGGCTGCCAAGAGATCTGGGTGTCAGCCCCGGACGGGTTGAACGCCCTCCAGTTAACGAACGAGGTCGGCAGGGTGCAAGGCACTCCCCACTGGTCGCCGGATGGCCGCTGGATCGCCTTTGACTCGCTGGGCGACGACGGGCACGCTGACGTCTACGTGATGGAGGCGGGCGGCGGGGCGCCGCGCCGGCTGACCCCCTACCCTTCCGACGAGAGCGTCCCGAGCTGGTCGCGGGACGGCAAGTGGATCTACTTCCGGTCGGACCGGACCGGCAGGAACGAGATCTGGAAGATGCCCTTCGACGGTGGTGAGACGCGCCAAGTCACCGAAAACGGCGGCTACGTTGCGTTCGAGTCCTGGGATGGCAAGACGCTTTACTATTTGAAAGCCGCGTTGACGGGGGCGCTGTTCTCACGGTCCCTGGTCAGCGGTCCGGAGCGCCAGGTTCTCGGGACCGTCGTCAACCGGGCCTTCCTGCCCGTGGAAGACGGCATCTACTATGTGGCGCCCGGCGACAGGCCCGGTACCAGCGCGCTCCAGTTCTATGAGTTCGCCACGGGCAAGAGTCGCCTCCTGGCGGCCATACCCAGGGCGTCATCGCAGGGCCTGACGGTTTCGCCGGACCATCGGACCGTGCTCTTCGTTGTCCAGAACCCCGGCAACGCCGACCTGATGCTGATCGAGAACTTCCGATGACCGTGGCGCGCAAAATTCGGTGACAGGCTACGCTTTCACTTAATTAGTGTTCTTGGCCGCGGAAGATTAAATTAGTGAAAGCGTAGCCTGTCACCGAAATTCATCTGAAGAACTGCACGATATAGGTCAGCGCCAGGCCGTTAATGACCAGCCCGAGGAACAGGCGGATCCAGCGCTCCGGCAGGTATTTCTGCAGCCGGGCGCCGAGGTAAGTGCCGAGCAGGCCGCCGAGGCCGAAAAGGCTTCCCAGCGCCCAATCGGGCCGCGCGACCGGGCCGGCGCTCAGCCCGAGCAGCTCAAAGGAGGCCACCCCGGCAATGGAGGTGACGAACGTTCCGAACAGGCAGGCGCCGGCGATAGTGTAAACGGGGAGCCGGAGAACGGCCACCACAAAGGCCGAGATGAAGGCGCCGCCGCCGATGCCGTAGATGCCGCCGACCACGCCCACCACCAGGGAGACGATGAACATCATCGCCGGGCTGAAGGAGAAGGTCTCACCGAGGAACGTGTACTCGACCCTGGTCAGGGTGGATAGTCGGGTGCTGACGACTGCGCCTGGGGGCAGGCGGCCCTGGCCGGCCCTCGCGGGGCGGCGAAGCAGCTCGACCAGCAGCCGGCCGCCCAGGAACAGCAGGACCAACCCGGCGAAGAGCTTGAACGAGCGGGGATTGGGCAGGTAGAGCACCCTGATGATGGCGCCGGCGATGGCGCCAGGCACCGAGCCGGCCAGCACGGCCCAGGTGAGGGGCCACATCATGCGCCCCTCTCTGAAGTAGCGGTAGACGCCGCCGGGGATGGCGACGATGTTGTAGATGAGGTTGGTCGGGCTGACGCCGGGGCTGGTGTAGCCCAGCACGCTGACCTGGAAGGGAAGCAGCAGCACGGCGCCGGAGATGCCGGCCGAGGCGGTCAGCGAGGAAATGGCGAACGCGACCAGCGGGGGCAGGAGCGGCGAGCAGTCAACACCGGAAACGGGGAAGTGCACGGTTCAAGCGGCCTCAGAAAAACGCGTAACTCACCCAGACTAGCACGCCGATGAGCCCGACTCCGAGAGCGAGGCTCCAGCCAATCAAGCGCTTCTCCACCGGGAGAAGCGGCTCGTATTCCATCTTTTTCAGTTCTTCGACGAGTCTTGGCTGCTCCATACTCATCCCTGCGCGAGGGGCGGCTTGATCCCGTGGAAAAAGATCCAGGAGATGGCCAGCCCGATCCAGATGATAAAGCCGAACAGGCAGAGGACGTAGACCGCCGCCAGCCGGCCGATGCCTGCTTCCCAGAGCTTGCGGAAGTTGGAAACCACGCCAATGGTGAAGAAGGTCATCACGAAAAAGATGCCGCGGAAAACGTTGGCCTGCGACATCGCCGCCTTGGTCCTGGCGATCAGAGCGGGCGCCAGCGCGCCGATCAGCAGGATCAGGAAGAAAGCGGCCATGTAGCCGAGGACGAACTTGGGAAAGCGCTCCCAAATCTGGCCCACGCCGACCTTCTCGCCGGCGCGGCGCTCGATCTTGGCGGCCCAGATCCAGGCCAGGATGAAGGCCCACACGCCAATGAAGACGTCGAGGAAGACCTTCACCGTGGTGGTGGTGCCCATAATCCAGCCGGGCTGATACTGGATGCCGCCGGCCGCCGCCTTGGCCAGGATCAGGGACTCGGCGATGGCGCCGGAGGCCACCGCCGCGCCATCGGTCTTCACCGCCAGGCCCATCCAGGCGCCGGCCACCATCGGTTCGTGGTGGAGAAACGCCTGGGCGGCGAAGGGCAGGATCAGCAGCTCGACGACGGCGAAGATCACTACCAGCGAAGAGACCATAACCGGCACTACCGGCCGCGCCCTGATGGCCGAGCCGGTGGCGATGGCCGCCGACACGCCGCAGATCGAGATGCCGGAGGCCAACGGCGCGGCCCATTCCCTGCTAAACCGGAAGTACTTCCGGGCGATAAAGTAAACCAGCGCCCAGTAGATCAGGTAGGCCTCGACGATGGCGCACAGGCCGCGGAACATGACGGAAGTAGCCAGGCCGAGTTGCTCGGCGGCGGTGACGCCGAGGTATCCGCCGAGGATCACGATCGCCGTCTTGACGTAGAGTTCCGGCCGGATGGCTTCCTTCATCGCGGCCGCCGCCGACGGCATGAAGTTGCCCACCAGCAGCCCCGCGATCAGGGCCAGGATGAAGCCGGCCTCGTTGGTCAGGTTCAGCGACCAGCCGATGCCGAAGGTCTTGAGCTTGTCGGGCGTGGCCGCGATGTAGGCCCAGCTTCCGGCGATCCAGGTCGCGTAGCTGATAAAGAAGACGGCGGTGAAGGCCTTGATGAAGCGGCGCACATCCGCGCCGAGCGCGCGGGCGCCGATGGCCATGACGGCGGCGAGAAACACGAAAGTGGCCAGTAGGCACACCAGGCCGGGCAGGCCCGCGTAGGTCTTCGAGGCAGCCCCCAGTGCGCGAGACACGTTAGTCCAGACCGAGGTGGTGACGGCCCAGCCAAGCAGGTCCACGCCGGTCAGAGATGCGAGGGCGAGAAGAAACAGGAACAGGCCGATCCAGACGGCCAGCCAGTCTTCGTTGATGCGCGGTTTCTCCATTTCAGACTTCCTGCCGGGCGGCGGCCAGGCTCTCCCTCACCGCAAGCGCGATTCTATAGAAGACGGTGAGCATGAGCAAACCCACCGCCCAGATGGCCAGCGAGATGGCCAGTTCGGGCAGTGTCGGCGCGTACTCGGTGACGGCGCCGAGCGGCGAGGGGATGAAGCCGCCGACGATGAGGCCCAGGCCCTTGTCGATCCACAGGGAGAGGAACACGGTCCCGCAGGCCACCGCCAGGACCTTCTCCTCGTTGCGGTAGCGCGGCGCCACCAGCAGCACCAGGGAGACGGCGGCCAGCGCCAGCGACGTCCACATCCACGGGACCAGCGAGGCGCGACCCTCCAGGCCGGCGAACAGGTAGCGGAAGTGCTCCATGTGCTCGGGGATGCGGCTGTAGAACGCGGTGAAAACCTCCATCAGGAAGAAGAAGACGTTGATGAGCATGGCGTAAGTCACGATCAGCCCGAGGCGCCGGATGGCGTCGCGGCCGGGGTCGAACTTCGCCAGGCGGCGCATGGCCAGGCAGAGGAGGATCAGCAGCGCCGGGCCGGAGGAGAAGGCCGAGGCGAGGAAGCGCGGCGCCAGGATCGCGGTGAGCCAGAACGAGCGGCCAGGCAGCCCGCTGTATAGGAACGCCGTCACCGTGCACATGCCCATGGCCCACGGAATCGAGATGAAAATGACGGGCTTGATCCAGCCCGGCGGGGCCGCGTCCCTGCGCTCGGCGCCCAGTGTTACCAGCGCGATCACCGCGTTCAGCAGCAGGTAGCCGCCGAGCGAGATCAGGTCCCAGAACATGATGGAGCCGGGTGTCGGGTAGAGCAGCACGTTGATCACCCGGCTGGGCTGGCCGAGGTCCACGAAGATGAACAGCATGCACATGGTTACGGCGGCGATAGCCAGGAACTGGCCGAGAATGGTGATCCTGCCGAACGCCCTGTAGTCATGGAGGTAATAGGGCAGCACCACCATCACCGCCGAAGCGGCCACGCCGGCCAGGAAGGTGGACTGGGCGATGCAGAGGCCCCAGGTCACGTCGCGGCTCAGACCGGTGATGCCCAACCCGTACTCGAGCTGCCGGAGATAGCAGAGGAAGCCGGCGCCGATAATGACCAGCAGGCAGAGCAGCCAGATCCAGTATCTCCGGCTTCCCACGACCGCTTTTTCGAACATGAACATACGGGGCGCCTCAGACCAGGTAGTAGATTTCGGGCTTGGTGCCCAGCTCCGGCTTGCGCCGGATCGAGAAGCGGGCGCGGAGCAGCTTGCGCGCTTCCGACTGCGGGTCCCTCAGGTCGCCGAAGACCAGGGCCTTTTCCGGACAGGCTTCGACGCAGGCGGGCGGCTGCCCCTGGGCGAGCCGCTCCTCGCAGAAGGTGCATTTCTCGACCACGCCCTTGGCGCGGGTGGGGAAATCGGTGTTGATCTGGCGGATATGGGGCCGCGGATCGACCCAGTTGAAGCTGCGCGAGCCGTAGGGGCAGCCGGCTATGCAGTAGCGGCAGCCGATGCAGCGGTGCCAGTCCATCATGACGATGCCGTCGGCGCGCTTCCAGGTGGCCTGGGTGGGACAGACACGCACGCAGGGCGGCTCGTCGCAGTGGTTGCAGAAGACCAGCACCGGCTGGTGCTTCAACTCTTCGCGCACGTGTTCGCCCTGCTCGGAGGGGAAGGCGTGCCCGAAGGGCTCCTTCCAAATCCATTTGACCTGATGGCGGGCTTCCGCCAGCGCCGGGACGTTGTGGGTCTTGTGGCAGGCCTCGATGCACTTGGTGCAGCCCTTGTCCTTGAGGCACTTCTGCGGGTCGATCACCATCGCCCAGCGTTTGGCGGGGGCCTGGGCGCTCGAATTGGCGGCCAGCGCCAGCGTGCAGAGAAAGCCTCTTCGGTGGATGGTCATTGGGGGAGCCTATGGGCGACCGTCGCCGCCGGCCGTGGTTCATTGTGGCAGTCCCAGCAATAGGGCGTGCCGGCGCCGGCATAGTCGTGGCAGCGGTCGCAGAAATCGGCCTTGCTGGTGTGGCACTGCTTGAGGCAGGTCCCCGTGAGGCTGATGTTGTAATTCCTGCCGTTGAAGGCGGTGAAGCGCCGCACGTGTTGCCGCACCACCTGCTCGCGCCACTCCACCAGCAGGTCCATGTGGGAAGACCGCATGTAGTCCGTCGCCGCGACGCACTCCTTTTCCTGCGCCGGCAGCTTGATGTCCGGGCCGCGGGAGGTCTTGCCGGCGGCCACGTTGTACCAGATGGGAAAGGTCGCCAGGCCGAGGAAGACCATGAGGCCGCCGAAAATGATGGGCCGGTCACGCATGGGTCGCCGCCTCCTCCTTTTGCTTCAGGGGTTCGCCGCGCAGGTCGGTGGTGCGCTCGCCTTCGTCGCGAACCACCAGCGCGTTGCCGACCAATTCGTGGACGCCGGCCACGCCGACGCCCGGCGCCCAGTATTCGAGCAGCGGGGGGAGCGTCGCCTTGTCGATGGCGCAGATGCAGGCCAGCAGGTTGACGCCGCACTTGTCGCGCACGTAGCGCACGGCGCTGGCGCGCGGGAAGCCGCCGCGCAGCCGCATCTCGAGGTTCTCGTCGGTGCCCAGACCGGCGCCGCTGCCGCAGCACAGCGTCTGCTCGCGAATGGTGTTCTCGGGCATCTCGTAGAACCGGTTGCAGACGCTGCGGAGGATGTAGCGCGGCTCCTCCAGCAGCCCCATGGCCCGGGCCGGGTTGCAGGAGTCGTGGTAGGTCACCGTCCAGTGGTCGTTGCGGCTGGGGTCCAGCTTCAGCTTGTTGTGCTTGATCAGGTCGGCGGTGAACTCGCAGATGTGGATCATCTTGGTGGAGCGCGCGTGATCGAAGCGCGTGCCGGTGACCGGCGAGACGGGCACTTCCAGGAAGTCGGCCGGGCCGTTCATCGTGTCCATGTACTGGTGGAGCACGCGCCACATGTGGCCGCACTCGCCGCCGAGGATCCACTTCACGCCCAGCCGGCGGGCCTCGGAGTACACCTTGGCGTTGAGCCGCTTGATCATCTCGTGGGAGCTGAACAGGCCGAAGTTGCCGCCCTCGGAGGCGAAGGCGCTGAAGGTGTAATCCAGGCCGGCCTCATGGAGCAGCAGCAGGTAGCCGAGCAGCGTGTAGTAGTGGGGCGAGGCGAAGTAGTCGGCTGAGGGCACGACGAACAGCACCTCGGCGCCCTTCTTGTTGATGGGTGCGTTCGCACGCACGCCGGTGATCTCGGCCAGGTCGCCGGCGGCGAACTCCATCGAGTCCTTGAAGCCGTGGGGCTGCACGCCGAGGTGGTTGCCGGTGCGGTAGCAGTTGGCCGCCGGCTCCAGCACCCAGTTGATGTTGCAGCCGACCAGGTTGAGCAGCTCGCGGCCGATCATGGTCACCTCGGCGGTGTCGATGCCGTAAGGACAGAAGACCGAGCAGCGGCGGCACTCGGTGCACTGGTAGAAGTAATAGAACCACTCCTTGAGGACGTCCACGGTGAGGTCGCGCGCGCCGGCCAGCGGGCCGAGCAGGCGCCCGGCGGCGGTGAAGTAGCGGCGGTAGACGGAGCGGATCAGCTCGGCGCGAAGCACCGGCATGTTCTTGGGGTCGCCCGAGCCGATGTAGAAGTGGCACTTGTCGGCGCAGGCGCCGCAGCGCACACAGATGTCCATGAAGAGGCGGAAGGAACGGTACTTATCCAGGCGGTCCTTCATGCCGTCGAGGATGATCCGCTGCCAGTCCGCCGGAAGCTTCCAGTCCTTGTCGAACGGCTGCCACTCGCGCGGGTTGGGCATGCCGACGTAGGAGACGTTCTTCGGCGCCGCGCTGTAGCAGAAGGTCCCCTTGCGGAACTCGACGGCCGGGTCCATCCAGTTGCGCCTGGGGGGTGTGAAGTCGATCTGAACGAGTTCTTCGGGTTTGGGCGCGTGCTCGCTCATCGTTTATTCCTTGTCCAGCGGCAGCCCGGCCGCCACCATCTTGTCGCGGAACTCGTGCTCCCATTCCTCGTAGGTGTGGAGGGGAACCGGGTAGTTCCACGGGTTGATGTGCCTCTTCATGCGGTTGTTGTTCGCCAGGTTGCGGGTGGGGCTGAGGAACACTCCGGCCATGTGCATCAGCTTGGAGAAGGGGAACCAGGCGAGCAGCGCGCTGACCAGCAGCAGGTGGACGAAGAACAGCGGGCCGGCGCGGTCGGGCACCACGGGGGTGAAGGTCACCAGGCCCATCGCCAGCCGCTTGATCTCGAGGATGTCCACCTTGGTCAAGTAGCGCATCAGCACGCCCGCGACGGCGACGCCGGCGAGCAGGAACAGCGCGAAGTAATCGCTGGCGAGCGAGATGTAACGCACGCGCGCGTCCTTGATCCTCCGCCAGAGCAGATAGGCCAGCGCGGCCAGGATGACCACATCGGTCGCGTAAAGCACCGGCGCGCCGATCTGGAAGAAGCCGTCCAGGCTGTGGAGCGCCATCACGCAGCCGGGCACCGGATCGAGGAAGAAGCGCAGGTGACGAAGGAAGATGACGAGGAAGGACCAGTGGAAGGCCAGCGCGCCGAGCCAGAGGAACTTCTGCTCGCTGTGCGTCAGACGCTGGTCCGCGCCGATCTCGGCGCTGGTGTTGCGGAACAGGGAACGGAACAGCAGGATCTCCAGGGCCATGCGGCCGAGGACGCCGAGCGTGGTGTGCGGGTTGTCGAGCCGGTTGCACCTGATCCAGGCGAGCGAGCGCTGCTGTCCGCAGGTGGTGGGGATGCGGAAGGGCACCGGAGAGCGCGCCCAGCGGATCACCCTCCAGGCCAGGCCGGCGAGGAAGACGGTGATGGCCGCGTACGGCAGGATGATGCCGAACGGCGTGCGCAGCGCGCCGACGCTGCCTCCCAGGTAACCCAAGGCGGCCAGCGCGATGACAGCGGCCAAGGAGTGCCAGATGTACATGGGGATCACCTCAACTGAGGCGCCACCGGCTGAAGCGGGTGCCACCGGGCCCTGATCTCCTCGATCTGCCGGCGGCACTGCTGGTAGAGATCCGAGGCGATCAGCGCCAGCTCGTCGATGCGGGTGTCGAGCGTGCCGAGCTTGTGTTCCCGCAGGATCGGCTTCAGGGCCGGCAGGAAGGCCACCGCCTCGGTGGGGGTGAAATCCTGAACGGCCCGCACGTGCATGACATCATCGAGAACCGCGGTGATGCGGGCGCGATCCATCTCCCCCAGCGCCTCGTCGAGCAGGGCGGCGAGGCCTTCCCGCAGCGTGTGGCCGACAGGGTTGCGGAAGCGGTCCTTCTCCTCCAGCAGGAACCGGCGGGCCGGCTCGGGGTAGGCCGCGACCGTTCGCTCCAGCCAAGCCTCGGCGATGGCGGCCTTGCGGATTAAATTGGTGAAAGCGTAGCCTGTCACCGAATTAGACGCAGCCGGTGGGCTTGGGCAAGCCGGCCAGCTTGCAGGCGCCCTTGGCCGGTCCCGAGGGGAACAACTCGTAAATCTGGTTGAGCTTGAAGCCGGTCTCCTTGCACAGCTTGCGGATCATCGGGGCGATGCCGAACTGGAGGTAGTAGTTGCGGATGTAGTTGATGACCTTCCAGTGGTCCTCGGTCAGTTCGGTCACGCCTTCAGAGGCGGCGAACTCGCGGGCCACGCTCTCGTTCCAGATGGCGGGATCCTGCAAGAAGCCGTCTTCATCGACCTCGTGCTGTCTCATAGCTTGAGTCTCCTTAGATTAAATCAATATACCCGCACGGGCAGGCCTCGGCGCACTTTTTGCACCCGTTGCACAGCTCGAGCTTGATGCGGTAGTGCTCGCCTTTGGGGAGCCGGATGAAGGCGTTGGGCGTGCAGTACATCCAGCAGGTCTCGCAGTCCATGCACAGGCCGCAGGAGAGGCAGCGCTTGGCCTCATCGAGCGCCTCGGCGGTGTCCAGGCCGCGCTGCTCGTGCCGCTCGGCCGGCTTGTACCACTCCAGCTTCATCTTGTCGGGCGTCGCCGGCGGCAGCGGCTGGGGCTTCTCGAGCTTCTTGCCGCGCAGGTAAGCGTTGATCGCCTCGGCGGCGAAGCGGCCCTGCGATATGGCGATGCCCACCAGGCCCAGCCCGATGTCGTCGCCGCCGGACCAGATGCCCTCAACCTTGGTGGCGCCCCACGGGTCGGCCTTGATCCAGTCCTTGCCCTCGCGCAGGCTGTCGAAGCCGTCGAACTCGGGTTCCTGGCTGATGGCGGCGATGATGGCCGTCGCCTCGACGTCGAACTCCGAGCCGGGCTTGGGCGCCGGGCGGGGCCGGCCGGAAGCGTCGGGGGCGCCGAGTTCCATGCGGATGCACCGAAGCCCCACGGCCACCCCGTCGCGGCGAAAAACTTCCACCGGCGCGGCCAGGAACTCGATGCTTACTCCTTCCTCGATCGCACCTTCGATTTCCGGCGCAATGGCCGGCATTTCGGCCCGCGTGCGGCGGTAGAGAATGGTCACCTCCGCGCCCAGGCGCTTGCTGACCCGGGCCGCGTCGATGGCGGTGTCCCCGCCGCCGATCACGATCACCTTGCCGCCGACCTGGACCTCCTCGCCGCTGTTGACCTTGTTTAGGAACTCGGTGCCGGTGAAGACGTTGGCCGCGTCCTCGCCCGGCACCTTGAGCAGAATTCCCTTGTGAGCGCCGATGCCAACGAAGACCGCCCGGTGCTGGGCGCGCAGCTCATCGAGCGGGATGTCCTTGCCGACGGCGAAATTGCATTTGAGCTCGACGCCGAGGTCCAGGATCTTGCCGATCTCGGCATCGAGGACTGCGCGAGGAAGCCGGTAGCTGGGGATGCCGTAGCGCAGCATGCCGCCCGGCCGGCTGAAAGCCTCCAGCACCGTGACCGCATAACCGCGCCGGGCCAACTGGTAGGCGCAGGAGAGGCCGGCGGGCCCGGCCCCCACCACGGCGATCCTTTCGGGATACTTCTCCTCGCTCAGCATCGCCAGCTTCAGATTCCTGGCTATGCCGAAGTCACCGATGTAGCGCTCCAGCGCCTTGATGGCCACCGCGCCGTCCTTGCCCTTGCGGTTGCAGTTGTCCTCGCAGGGGTGCGGGCAAACGCGGCCGCACACGGCCGGGAACGGGTTGCGGCCGGTGATCTTGTGCCAGGCCATCTCCAGCGCCTGCTCGTTGGTGCGACCGTAAGCCTCGGCCTGGGCGATGAGGGTCAGCCAGCCGCGGATGTCCGTGCCGTTGGGGCAGTTGGCGAGGCACGGCGGCGTCTTCTCCCCGTAACGGGGCCGCAGCGGGCTGATCTCGCCGCTGCCCACTGCGGCCGTCCTGATGACCGGCTTCTTGACCTCCTTGAAAAGGGGCATGGATCGGTATCCGGCTAGTATTTCATATGCATCGAGCGGGCATAGCTCAGGCCGGCGTGCTTGAAGTCGTCGATGTGGTAACGGGTGAACTCAATGCCGGTCAGCTTGAAGAAGCGCGGCCAGCCGATCCGCTCGATCCATTCGCCCACGCGCTCGAACTTGCGGGCGTGCCGGGCATACACGTTGACGATGTTCACCACCGCTTCGACCACCTCGGGCCAGCGCGGCGGATTGTTGGGCAGGAAGGGGATGGCCAGCTTGCTGAACTTGGGAGCGCTGCGCGCGTTGCTCACCTTGCCGCCCACCCAGATGGAGAGGCCGTCGTTGTCGGGATCGTTCATCGGCAGGGCCGGGCAGACGGTGTAGCAGTTTCCGCAGAACATGCACTGGGCCTCGATCACCTCGACCGACTGCTTGCCGTCCACCGTGGCCGGGCGGATGGCGCCGGTGGGGCAGGAGGCGATCAGTGTGGGTACCTCACAGACCTTGGGCAGGATGTCGTGCATGACCTTCGGTGGCCGGCGGTGGATGCCCAGGATGGCGATGTCGGAGCAGTGCACCGCGCCGCACATGTTCAGGCAGCAGGCCACGGCGATGCGCAGCTTGGCCGGCAGGTCCTGGTGGGTGAAACGGTCGCAGAGGGGGTCCATCACCGCTTTGACGATGCCGGAGGCGTCGGTGGCCGAGGAGTGGCAGTGCACCCAGCCCTGGGTGTGCACGATGTTGCTGATGGCGTTGTTGGTGCCGCCCACCGGGAAGCCCGCTTCGGCCAGCTCCTTCTTCAGCGGCTCGATGTTGGCCGGGTTGTCGAGCAGGAACTCGATGTTGTTGCGGCTGGTGAAGCGGAGGTAGCCGCCGCTGTACTTGTCGGCCAGGGCGGCGAAGACGCGGAGCGTCTGAATGCTGAGCAGGCGCGGCGTGCCGGCGCGGACGCTGTAGATCCGCTCGCCCGACTCGGCCGCGTGACACAGCACGCCGGGGGCGAGCGTCTCGTGGTATTTCCACTGGCCGTAGTTCTTCTTGATCACCGGGTGCAGAAACTTCTCGTAGTGGGGCGGCCCGATGTCGGTGATGCGCTTGGCGGGAGGCTGTGTCATGACTTTTTCTCCTCGAGCTGGAAGAAGATGTAGGGGTTGTCGCGCGGCGCCGAGACCATCTCCGGCGCCGGATCCAGGCCGATGGCGTCGAGGAAGTTGGCCATGCCGACGCGCTCGATCAGCTCGCCGACGCGCTCGCGGCTCATGCCGTACTCGTCCCAGAACTCCCAGACGCGGCGGATCAGTTCCTTGAGGGTCTCGAGCAGCTCCTCCTCCGGCACGAACGGCACCAGCACCGAGGAGAGCAGCGCGCCCTGGACGATGGGGGCCTTGGCGCCGATCAGCAGGGCGGCGCCGCGTTCCGTGCCCGGACGCAGCGCCTTCGGCATCACGTTGATGCAGTGCATGCAGCGGACGCAGTCGCTGTTCTCGATGGTCAGCTTCGCGCCGTTCCACTCCATGCACTTGGAGGGGCAGCGGTCGCAGACATCCTTCTGGATGTCGAGGCCGGCGGCGGCGAAGTCGGCCACCGCGGCGTCATCCTGCCGGAGGTCGTCCTTCCAGGTGCCGATGATCGACAGGTCGGCGCGGGCGATCGAGGCCACACAGTCGTTGGGGCAGCCGGCGAACTTGATCTTGAACTTGTACGGGAACGGCGGGCGGTGCATCTCATCCTGGAACTCGCGGGTGGTCTGGTCGCACAGCGCCAGGGTGTCGTAGCAGGACCACTCGCAGCGGGCCGGCCCGACGCAGCAGGACGGGGTGCGCATCGAGGAGCCGGAGCCGCCCAAATCGAAGCCGGCCTGGGCCAGTTTCTGGAAGCAGGGTTCGAGTTGGTCGGTCCTGGTCCCCAGGAAGATGATGTCCCCGGTAGAGCCGTGCATGTTGGTCAGCCCGGAGCCGTGCTGCTCCCAGATGTCGCACAGGGTGCGGATCGCGTCGCTGGTGTAAAACCAGCCGGCCGGCTGGTTGATGCGCAGGGTGTGGAAGTGGGCCACGGCGGGGAACTTGTCCGGCACGTCGCTGTAGCGGCCGATCACGCCGCCGCCGTAACCGAGCACGCCGACGAGGCCGCCGTGCTTCCAGTGACCCTTCTTTTCCTGATAGGAGAGCTCAAGCTGTCCTAGCAGGTCGTCGCACATCGGGCTCCCCTGCCGGGCTCGCTTGATCTCCTTGACGAAGCTCGGCCAGGGCCCGCTTTCGAGCTGGTCGAGCAGTGGGGTTTTCACTTTGCCGTCGTCGGCCATTGGTCCTCCATGGTGTCTCCGTTAAGTCCCCATTATCGGATAGGATGTCTTGGCCTGGCGGCTGCGATCGGACCGGCCACCATCTTCCCCAGGAAGGCGGGGAAGACGAAGTGGCGGATGGCCTCGCGCCTTATAACCCCGTGTGAACCGTTGTGAATCCCCAGGGCGTGCGCTAAGATCAATGACGATTGTAGGACCGCAAAATCCTCAACGATGCGCAGGGGCCGAAGCCGGCCTGTTGTCCGGGCTGCTCGGGGTGGGCGGCGGAGGTCGTTCTATGCGCAATAGGCTGGCGGCCCTGGCGCTGCTCGTTGCCGCCATGGCCCAGGCGGCCGGAGCCAAGGCGGAGCCGATTGTGATCGTGGCCGACAGCCGGGGGTTTTCCGGCTGGCAGGCCTGGTGGACGAACCTGTACAACGAGAGCCACGTGCTTTCCGCCCTGGCCACCGTGCTCATCATCCCGTCGGTGGCCTTGGTGCTGGGCAAGGCGACCGACTTGCTGATGGGCCGCATCGGCATCAACCTCCGGTCCAGAGAACTGGCGGAGCACTGAGCGGCGTCCGGACTCCAAGGAGCCTGATTCATGAATTGGCTGTACGTCACGATGCCCATCGCCGGGGTCGAGGTCTTCTGGCCCGGGCTGGTCATCCTCGGCTTCGGGGTGGGGATCATCGGCGGCTTTTTTGGGATGGGCGGCGGGTGGATGGTCACGCCGGGCCTGAACATCCTGGGCTTCCCGATGGCCTTTGCCATTGGAACCGATATCGCGCACATGGCCGGCAAATCGCTGACCTCAACGGTCCGCCACGGGAAGTTCGGGAATGTGGATTACAAGCTGGGCATCATCATGGTCGCCGGCACGGTGGGCGGCTTCGAAGTCGGCGCCCAGATGATTATGGCGCTGGAGCGGATCGGCAGGGTCGAAGCCTGCGTGCGTTACGGCTATCTCGTGTTGCTGAGCCTGATCGCCTGGCTGGTTTTCACCGACATCGCCAAGAAGCGCCGCAAGGACCGGGAAGCGGTAGCGGCCGGCCGCACGGTCGGGGCGCTATCGACGGGAATCGAGTGGCACCGGACCTTCCACAGGATCAATATCCCTCCAATCATTCACTTCAAGAGGGCCGGCATTCGCTGCTCGGCCTGGCTGCCGATCGCGGTC
>JBBTDS010000032.1:0-3792 GCA_038060875.1 Acidobacteriota bacterium
AGGCGGCCAGGCAGCCACTCGATGAACTGGCTGCGCTTCAGCGGGCTGCCGGTCATCCATGACTGGTCGGGCTCGGGGTCGCGCAACACCTCGGCCACCGTCTTGAACTTCTTCATCGGCTCCCAGCTCACCCTGCCCTGCTTGGTCACCCAGCGGAGGCCGCCCTCGCGAGTGATCGATTCCAGCACCTGCCGGGTAATCTCGCAATCGCCGAGCACGTAATCCATCACAAGCTGGTGATTGCCGGCCCGCCAATGGCGGGGCGCATCCTTCGCCTCCATGAGCTTCTTCTGCCGGATTCCCAGCCCCTGGGCCGCCGCCTCCAGCGCGATGACGAAACCGCGCTGGTTGAAGAACTGGAAGAATGGGTCGTAGTGCGCCAGCGCGATGCGCGCCGCCAGTTCCATGTTGCCTGCGTTGTGCCCTATCCAGCGCAGGTCGAACTTCAACCCGTTCCAGGAGAACAGCGCCCACCCCTCGGCGTGCCTGGCCTGAAGGTGATCGAGCAGCTCCTGCGCCTTGGCCTGGTCCATGTTGAGGGAGGGCCGACCGTGCTCGTCGCAGGAGTGCCACAGGCGCCGGTTGCCGTCCGAGTCCAGGGTGGCCGCCACCGAAATGTGGAACGGCGCGTACTTCATCAGGTCCTCGCCTGGCTTCAGCTCGAAAACGTCGGAGATCTCAATGTCGAAGTACAGCGACTTCACGCGCACCTCCGCACCATCGCCCTGTCATTGTACTGGAGGCCGCAGCGTGCTGGCTGGAGGAGGTCAAGCTCGCCGGAGAGGTGGTCCACGCGCGCCCGGTTCTGCGCAGAGGCTACGACAAGCCAGGAAGAGGAACCGGGGGCGATCAACGGAGCCTCACTCTGGGATCGCTCTAATTCCTCAAACACGGCCCGCGGGATGAGCACCTGGCCGTAAAGCGCCGCCAATAGGTCCAGCCGGCCGATCAGCGCCAGGTTCAGGATCGGGGACGTGTCCGAGACGACGATCAA
This sequence comes from Acidobacteriota bacterium, assembly GCA_038060875.1. Lineage (GTDB taxonomy): Bacteria > Acidobacteriota > Terriglobia > Bryobacterales > Bryobacteraceae > JBBTDS01. Next base: position 995 of record JBBTDS010000032.1, read on the forward strand.
AGCCGGCCCATTTGGCGAAGAGTCTCAAGATCCTGTTCGAAGTCCTCAGGACCGTAGTGGACCGGAATCCGACGCTCGGCCAGCAGATGCTGTAATTCGCGCTGGCTCACTTGGGCCAGACGGCTCGCCTGAGCGAGGGTGAGCCGCTGCTGCTGAAACAACGCCAAGGCAATCTCCCGCCTCAACTCTGGCTCAGTGAGCTGGGCCGCCGCGAGGATCTCATCGGGAATGGTCACCGGCATAACGGCTGCTTCTATTATGCCCCCTCTTCGCGCTCTTTGGGGCCGCCGCGAGGAGATGCAGTTCCCGGTCAAGCTTTGGGGGGAGCGCCCGCCGGCGGCGGTTACTCCTGGGCCGGCATCTGCGTTTCGGATTCGCGCCAGGCGCTGATCTTCAGACGGCGGCACACCCAGCAGAGCTGCTCCGGCGAGGTGGGGCTGCACTCGGCGCCGCAAACCACACACTTGGTGGGCTTCTTGGGCTGGCCGATCTCGATCACCCGCGGAGCATGATCCAGGATTTCTTTGGGAACTACCTGGTCCAATGCCGGGACTGTCTTGCGTCTCATGCCGCGTCCACCTCTACTAAACCACATCGGCCGCGCCCGCGCAAGCCACGGTAGTACTATATCGCCCCCGTCCTACGCCGCCACAGGGCGCACAAGGACCCAGCCTGCATCGAGCAAGGACCCGCAGCGCGGGCACTTCTCGCCCGGCTTGGCCCGGGCCGTCTTGCCCGCCAGCACGATCTTCGCCTCAACCGTGTGGGTGCAGATCGGGCAGTGGACCCAGCTTTTCGTCTCTTTCCCCAACTGCATCTTGAACATCATCGTCAGCAATCCCTCCGCACTTTAACAGACGCAGAAAGATGCCCGTGGGTTGTAAAAAACGGACAACTTTCTTGCGGCGGCGGGTCCACCGATACCTCATCGGCCGGACCGCCCGCCGGTTGATACCCGCACCACGAGGGAGCGCCGAAAAGCCGGCAGCCTGATGCGCCCGTTCGCCAGCCGGGCCTCCGTCCAACGACCGGTCCACGGATCGAAAACCCTCGCCCGGCTTGCGGGGCGGCCGGCCAGCGCGGGGCTGAGATCAAGCTCAAGGTCTCTCAACGTCTCCGGCCCCTCGCCGTTCTGGATCTCGGATTCCCACGTGCTCAGCGAATCGCGGCACCACAAAAGCAGGGTGCGGCGTCCCTGGAGCGCGTAGACCCGCAAGCGCGGGTGCTCCAGCATGGCGGGCTCAAACGCTTCGGCCGGCGGATCGAGGCCCTTCACCGCTTCGGCGAAGCGGCCGAAGTGATGCCAGAGGTTGTTGGCGGCGACGTAAGCGTCCCAATGCCAGATCTGGCCCGGTCCGGCGGCGCCGGCGAAGAACGGCGCGAAGAGAACGTCGTGGAGGATGGCGCCCTCCTTGTCGGCGGCGTAGAGCTTGAATGGCCCTGTGTGGCGCGGTTCGACCGCTCCGGACTCGGCCAGGATCACCGGGCGCCCTGGCTGATAGCCGCGCAGCTCGCGCGCGGCGCCGGCGGCCATTACGTCCACCGGGCCTTTGGCCACCTCCAACTCCGCGCCCAGGTCCAGGTAGCGGTGCACCTGGGCCAGGTCGTTGCCCGCCATCGTACTGTGGCGGCGGTAGCGGTCGCGCTTGTTGGCGCGGTCGAAGCTGCCCAGGCTCTGCATGACCAGGTTCTTCGGGAACGCCTCGCGCAGCGCGGGCAGCATCAGTTCGGTCCAGGCCATGTAGTCGCCGCCGCGGACGGCGTCGATCTCGTTCCACAGCTCCCAGCCGTAGACGATGGGTTGGTCGCCGTAGCGGGCCGCGTACCAGCGGATCTTGCGCCGGAACTGGGCGCGCGAGGCTTCGCCGTCGAAGAAATCGGCGATCGATTGCGCCGGGCCGCCGCGCGAGACGTGGTGCAGCGGCTTGTCGGCCCAGCCCTGGCCGGGCTCGCCGACGGTACGGAAGTGCTCCAGGGTCATTTTCACGCGGATGCGGTGGCGGCGGCACATCTCCAGCAGGCGGTCGATGCGGCGCGCCTTCGCCTCGTCGTAGATGCCGCTCCGCTCGTGCTCGACGTCCCAGAACGGGCTGCTGAGCCAGACGCGGATGTAGTTGCCGCCGTTGGAGGCGAGTTGGCGCAGCCACGCCTCCATGCCCTTCAGGGCCTCCTCTTCACCGGCCGCGCGCGGCGGAGCGATCATGTTCAGCCCGATCGGGATGTAGGGCGCGCCGCTGGTCAGCTCCAGATAGCGCGGATCGCGCGGGCTTACGCGGACGTAATCGCTTGCGGCCGTCGCCAGCCCGCACAGCAGGAAGACGGGACCGAGGGCAGTTCGCAGCACGCAGCCTCCCTGGGGGAGTATAACGCGCTATGCTGGGGGCATGGCCGATGAGCCGAACCTGTCCCACGACTTTGACCTGGTGACGGTGTTCAGCTCGGACAACCACAACGCCGAAATGCTGGCGCTGGAGATCGAGAGCATCCTGGACGCCAGCGGCATCCCGACGGTGATCGTGGGGGGCACGGCGTTTCCGAGCCTGCCGTCTGAGGTGCGCGTGCCGCAGGCCCGGCTGGAAGAAGCGCAGCAGGCAATCCGGGCGGCCGAAGAAGCCGGCCCCGCCGCCGCCGAGGAAGCGGAGCGTCAAACCGAGGGCGGGGCTTAGGCCTTGGGCCGGCCGATGACGCGGAGCTTGCCGGGGCGGGCCGCGGCGGCGGGGCTGAAGGCAAGCTCGATGAGTTCCTGCTGCTCCTTGGCGTGGCGCTTGTGCGAGCCGGTGGCCGGGCTGGCGCTCTCG
>JBBTDS010000033.1:0-9329 GCA_038060875.1 Acidobacteriota bacterium
AGCGCCGGCACGGCGGCCTCCCACGAGTACGTGCGGGGGTCCAGCAAGGTCCCGTCCAGGTCGGTGAAAACGACGTGCATCTCGCCGACTTCAGGATACGCGCGCTGATGTCCCCCGTCGATCACCCCGGTCTGTTATTCTGCGGCCAGAATGGCAGTAGACCAGGTGTGACATGAAGTCTCGTTCTTGGGTAGTACTCACGCTTGGGTTTGGCGCGCTCATCGCGTTGATCGGATTGCTCGGCGTGGGCACCATGCGCCGCGCCGCGGCCATTCACCGTGAGACGGCAGCCGCGCATGAGGCGTACCTTCAGACCGAAGCCCTGCTCCGCGAGATCCCGGCCGACCTCCATCTGGCCGGCATTCTCGTTCGGGATTACCTCCTGGACCCTTCCCACTTGACCGCTCCGCTCTACCGCCAGCAACTGCTCGATCTCCGCTCCTCGCTCCGAGGCCGGCTGGAACTGCTGGCGCAACGCGCCAGCAGCGACGAAGCGGCGCCCATGCAACGGCTGCAGACGGAGGTCAGGGCGTACTGGGACTCGTTTGACGAGGTCTTCGAGTGGACTCCACAGCAGAAAACCGCGCTCAGTTACTGGTTCCTCGGGCGCCGTGTGCTGCCGCGCCGGGATGCCGTGCTGGCGCTGGCGGAGGAGGTCGGCAAGCTGAACGCCGCCAATCTGGAGCGGGAGCGGAAGCGTGTTCAGGCGAGCCAGCAGCGCCTCCAGGCCTTTGTTCGCGGCATGTTGCTGGTTGCGCTCGCGCTAGGCGCGGTGGTGGCGTTGGTCAGCATCCGCCGTGTTTCGGTGCTCGAGAGGCGCAGCGAACGGCAACGGCGGCAGATCGAGCACGCCGAGCAGGAACTGCGCCGCCTCTCTCACAGCCTGGTTCAGGTGCAGGAGGAAGAGCGGAAGTCGCTGTCGCGCGAGCTCCACGACACCGCCGGCCAGATGCTGACCGCCATGGGCATGGAACTGGCCAGCCTGGACTCGCTGCGGACGTCCTCGCCCGAGAAGTTCCGCGAGCACCTGGACGAGACCAGGCGGTTGAACGCCGAAACGCTCCGTTTGGTCAGAGACCTGGCCACCGGTCTGCGCCCCTCCCTGCTCGACGATCTCGGCCTGGGGCCCGCGCTGGAATGGCAGGCACGGGAGTTCTCCCGCCGCAGCGGGGTGCCGGTCACCGTCCAGATAGACGGGACGCTGGAGCAGTTGCCCGAGACGCACCGCACCTGCATCTACCGGGTCGCGCAGGAGGCGCTGACCAACTCCGCGCGGCACGCGAGAGCGAAGAACATTCGCGTCTCCGTGCACGGCCAGGGTGACCACGTGCACTTGACGGTCCAGGATGACGGCGTGGGTTTCGATCCGGAGTCCTCCCCGCGCGGCGGGCTGGGGCTGCTCGGAATCGAGGAGCGGGTCCGGGAACTGGGGGGAAAAGTCTCCATCGTTTCGCAACCTCACAAGGGGACTATGCTGAAGGTGGAAGTCCCCATCCCAGGCGAGGTGAGCACGTGAGTACGATCCGCATTCTGATAGCGGACGATCATGGCATCGTAAGGAAGGGGCTCCGCCTGCAACTGGAGCAGCACGCGGGATTCGAGGTCGTGGGCGAGGCGGCCGACGGTCGCGAGGCGGTCCGGCTGGCTGAAGAACTCAATCCCGACGTGGTTATTATGGACATCGCCATGCCCAGCTTGAACGGCATCGAGGCCACCGCCCAGATCGTCAAGCGAAATCCCCGTGCCGGCGTGATCATCCTGAGCATGCACTCCGATGAGGCATATCTTGTGCGCACGCTGACTGCGGGAGCGAAGGGATACCTGCTGAAAGAGACGGCGGATGCCGATCTCCGCCGCGCCGTCGAAGCCGTCGCCCAGGGCAAGCCGTTCTTCAGTCCGGCCATTGCCAAGACGCTGCTGGAGGACTACCTGCGGCAGCTTCAGCAGCGAGGCCTCCAGGACTCCTACGACCTGCTCACCGACCGGGAGAAGGAGATCCTCCAGCTTCTGGCGGAAGGCAATTCCAACAAGGAGGTCGCGGCTATTCTGAACCTCAGTCCCTACACGGTCGAGACGCACCGCGCCCACATCATGCAGAAGCTGGGGCTTCACAGCTCGGCCGAGATCGTGCTCTACGCGGTGCGCAAGAAGATCATCAGTTGAGTCCGGCCGGGCGGCCGCCCTCACCAGCACAGCGTATCGGTGCGCGGCTCCTCCTCGGGATTAGGCAGGTATAGCGTCTTGCAGTGCTCGCAGCGGTAGATCTCGGCGTTGGCCCCGAACTTCTGCTTGACCTCCTCGCCGAAGAAGTACCACCGCTTCAGGTGCCCGGCGCAGAGCTTCCCCTTGGCGTCCTTCTCGTTGCAGGCCCGCATGCGCAGCAGGCGCCGCTTGACTTTGGTTCCGTCGGCAAGCACATCGACAACGTCCGCCGCCGCGGCGGGCTTCTCGGGGGTGGTTTCGCTTGGCTCGGCCATGGTTCCTCGAAACAGGAGAGTATAGCACCCCGGCGGCTGATCGCTCTGGTGTCAGAAAAGGCCGCGACTTGTACAATAGGGGAAGGAGACGGACAGATGGCCACCGGCCTGGATCAGCTTCTCCGTGCACACCGCGAGGAGATCCTTCGTATTGCCGCCCGGCACGGCGCGGGAAACTTGCGCATATTCGGTTCCATGGCGCGAGGTGAGGCTGGCCCCGACAGCGACATCGACTTCCTTGTCGAGGTGCAGGGCCCGACCAGCTCCTGGTTCCCTGCCGGGCTCATGCTAGACCTGGAAGAGCTTCTCGGGCGCCGGGTGGAAATCGTCACCGAGAAGGCGCTTCGTCCGTATTTGCGGGATCGTGTCCTGGCAGAGGCCGTTCCACTATGAAGGACGACTCCCTGTATCTGCGCCACATCCTGGAGTGCATTGCACGGATCAGCGCTCAAGGCCACTCAACCTGGTATCCCGTGGCGGCGCATCGCCGCTTTTCGCAACGTTCTGGCCCATGACTACTTGGCTGTCGAGCTCGGAACGGTGTGGGATATCGTTCACAACGACCTCCCGCCGCTCAAAACCGCAGTCACAGGGATGCTGCGGGAACGGAACACGCCGGGCGCGTAGTCGCAGCCGAATGGTCGCGGCGCATCATCGCGGTCAGGTACTGGCGGGACGTCTCTACCAGCACAGCGTGTTGGTGCGGGGATCCTCCTCTTGAGGTGCCCGGCGCAGATCTTCCCCTTGGCGTCCTTCCCCTTGCAGGCCCGCATGCGCGGCAGGCGACGCTTGACCTTGGTTCCGTCGGTTGAGTGTGTCCATCAGCTCTGCCACCGACGTTGGCTTCGGCGTGGCGATCGGATCAGAATCGGCCATCATCCTCGAAACAACAGATTACAGCACCGGTGCCCCCGCCAAGTGTGCTCATCTCGCTGAAGGCGACCGACCCCATAGAGGAGGCTCTAAATTCCGCTGAATAGTGCGCTTCTTGACGAATCCCACTCAACGGGAGCATCCTGAATACGTATGCGGACCGAGCGGCCGCGAATCTGCTTGTATATAGTTTGCGGGTTGCCACCCGTGATCCTACAAAGCACCTTGACGATGCTCCTGCTACACCCGTTACCTGTTAAATCTCAGGAACTCTTCCCGAGCAACACAGGGCAGGCGAGAGCGCCTGAGGCAATTGACATAGCCGCCGAACGATTTTCCGCCATGTTCCATTGCTCCGAAAGAATTTGGCCGCAATTTCGCTGGGACGAGATCCAAGTCGCCTTCATAAGCCCACAAAGTGGTCGCGCCCTGCTTTGGAACCATCAGACCGGCACACCGAAATCACCGGCGCCCCTGGTCGTCGGTCTCCCTGCGGCTCAGTTCGGACCAGTTCCCCCAGGACACTTCATGTTCGCGATCCGTGCAGGAGCCAAGACCATACTGGTGTGGCATCGAACCGCTCAGACCGCAGCTGACCTCATCAAGGTGGCCATCCACGAAACCTTCCACCAAGTGGCGCAGCGGGAGATGCCCGGTTGCCGCCGTGGTGACTATTACCCCGAAGACGGTGAGGCGCGCTACGTTCGTTTCGAGCTCCTGAGATCCCTAACAGAAGCTCTCCAAAACCGCGACGATCTCGCCTTGCAGCGAGCAGCTTACTGGCGACAACTCCTTTTGGCCGAACATCCTCGCGATGTAGATCTCACGTCGTGTCTCGACTTGCGCGAAGGGACTGCCGAGTTCGTCAGCATGATCGGTACGTCGCTTACCGAGCGGGGTTGTAAAGTCACCGACGAACGGCTGGTGGCCGAAACCACGAGGCGCCTTCGAATCACGCCTGATCTTGCCGACAAACTCAACAAAGACGACGATTCCTATCGTCTCGGCCTGGTTGCCTGCCTACTTTTGGAGCAGCGCGGTGTGAAGGGATGGCGAGCGAAAGCATCCTCGTTCGGGAACCTTATGCTGCAACTGTTTAGCGACATAACGCCTCTGTCGCATGTGGATGTGGATTCGTCCTTGGCGCAGCGTATTGGTGAACGATATTTGAAAAGGAACGCCGAATTGAAGCCGGTCGTCGAAACCCTTATGAGACGGCGCCAGTCCGATGGGTTCTGGGTAATCGCCGTCCCGGAGAGGTTCATGTATGGAGCTTACAGAGCGAATGGTTTCATTAGAACGGACCTTGCCGGCCTGAACGACATCATACGTGGCTTTACGGCTGTTTACAGGAGTTCCAGCGGATATCTCGAGATCAAGAGCCAAGACGTGGTGTCTGCTCGAGTTCTGATAGGCGAGGGCATAGATCTCAAGTACTTCTTCGTGGAGAGGACCGCGGTGCAGCAAGAGAAGGGTGGACTGTACGCGATTCGATATGAGGGTGTAAATGGCCGTTCCCTGAGACTGCGGCCAGAAGAGGTGGTTGGCTTCGCCTCAACTTGGCTGATCGTAGAGTGAGGGGCGGATTCGTCGGCACGCCGTGGTGAATCAAGACGGAGCGGGGGCATACTGACTGCTGGGCGCACGAAGGTGGCAGGCCCGCATGCGCAGCAGGCGCCCCTTGACCTTGGTCCCGTCGGGAAGCCTAGCGACAACGTCCCCCGTCACCACCCGGTGTCAGAAAGGCGCAGCCAGCGGTCGAACCAGGCGGCCTCTCGCGCTTCATCTCCGGTGTGTAGGAATGGGCCACGCCCGGGTAGATGATGCTGCGGAAGCGGTCGCCGGCGCCGTAGAGGCGATAGATCTGCCCCAGCTTCTTTTCCAGGACCCGGATGCCGTCGGGCGGCGAGGTGGGGTCGCTGTCGCCGGTCAGGGCCAGCAGCGCCCGCGGCGCCACCAGCCCGGCCACCGCCTCGGTGTCGAAGTGCTTCAGGATGCCGGGAACGAAAAAGTAGATGGCGTGGGCGCGGAGTTGTCCGTGGGCGATCAGCTCGCGGTAGCGTGTGAAACACGCGACTGCGACCACCGCTCTTACCCGCTCATCGAGCGCCGCCAGCCACCAGGCGCCGGTGCTGCCCATGCTCATCCCGGAAGCGCCGATCCGCCGGCGGTCCACCTCGGGGCGCGAGGCCAGGTAGTCGATGGCGATCATGTCGTCGCGCACCATCATCCCCCACAGCGTCCGGCCGAACCAGAGGTGGAGCTTGAACAGGCTGTCGCGCTGGTTCTCGATGTTGCTCTCGATCGCCCCAGCCGGGCCGCGGCCGAGCCGCTCGCCGTTGAAATAGCAGTCGATGGCCATCAGCACGTAGCCCCGCTTGAGCAGCGGCTCCAGCACGTTCTGCTCCTCGGAGGAGAAAAGCGGACCTCCCTTGTCCCCGCTGTGCCAGTGCAAGAGCAGGATGGCGGGCGCCGGTTCCCTCAGGCCGTGGGGAATCACCAGGCAGCTCGGGATCACCGCGTCCACACCGTTGTCGATCTCCAGCTTCTCCAGTGTGTAGCCGGAGCGCTGCTCGCGGAGCACCGTGCGGCTCTTCGGCGCGGCCGGGCGCGGCGGCATCTCGCCCAGGCACCGCTGGAGGACCTTGTGGATCGCGAGGCGCTTCCTCTCCCAGGCCGGCCGGGCGCCCGCCCTCACCAGCACAACGTATCGGTGCGCGGCTCCTCTTCGGGATTAGGCAGGTACAGCGTCCTGCAATGCTCGCAGCGGCAGATCTCCACGCCGGCGCCGGCTTCGGCGTGGCGGTCGCATCCGGATCGGCCATGGCTCCTCGAAACAGGAGAGTATAGCATCGCCGCGGATGGTGATAACATCACACAGCGGAGGTCCCCTCTGCGTACGCTGAAGCAGAACCCGGGACTCGGTGAGAGGAGGAAATCGACATGAAGACGCGAATGGCATTCTCGGCTTTGACCCTGATCGCGGCCTGCGGTGTTGGAGTCGTGCTCGGGACAGTCATTAATGGCCAGCGTCCGCGGGTCGCGTTGGCCAAGGCGGCGGCGGCGCAGGCACCGGCGGACGGCAAGTTGCGGATCATCTTCTTCGGGGCGCACCCGGACGATTCGGAGTATCGCGGGGCCGGTGTGGCGATGAAGTGGGCGAAAACGGGGCACCACGTCAAGCTGGTCTCGACAACCAACGGGGATATCGGTCACTGGCAGATGGCGGGAGGGCCGCTGGCGCAGCGGAGAACCAAGGAAGTGATGGAGGTGGGCCGGCGGCTCGGCGTCACCACCGAGGTGCTGGACATCCATGACGGGGAGATCATGCCCACGCTGGAGAACCGGCGCCTCATCACGCGATTAATCCGGCAATGGAACGCGGACATCGTGGTCACCAACCGGCCAAACGACTATCATCCCGATCACCGCTACACGTCGATCCTGGTGCAGGATTCGGCGTACATGGTGACGGTGCCGTTCTTCTGCCCGGACGTGCCGGCGCTGAAGAGGAACCCGGTGTTTCTTTACGCGTCCGATCGGTTCCAGCGTCCGACTCGCTTCTCGGCGGATGTCGCCGTGGCCATTGACGAGGTGATCGAACCCACTCTGGACGCCCTGCTCGTGATGGAGTCGCAGATCCACGAAGGGGGCGCCAACGGCCACGCCGATCTCTATCCTGAAGACCAGGCCGCGCGGCAGCGGCGCCGCGAGGAGGTCCGGAAAGGTCTCGCCCGCCGTTACGCCGGGGCTGCCGACAGCTACCGCGATACCCTGGTTAAGTTCTACGGCGAGGAGCGGGGCCGGAAAGTCCGCTACGCCCAAACTTTCGAGGTCTGCGAATACGGCCGGCAACCATCGCCAGAGGAGTTGAAGCGGATCTTCCCGTTCTGACCTGTGTGCGCACGACGCACCAAAGCAGTGTGTTACGCTGGAAGTTCGCTGATCGCCGATGCCGGCTCGCGCAAGCGAAGCGATCGTCCTCCGGACGTATCCCTTCCAAGAAGCTGACCTGATCGTGAGTTTCCTGGCCAGGGATGCGGGCAAGCTGCGCGGGGTCGCCCGGCGCGCGCGGCGGCCGAAGAGCCGTTTCGGCGCCGGCCTGGAACGCCTCTCACACGTGAACATGTTCTACTTCCAGCGCGAGAATCGGGAGCTGGTCAACCTCGACTCCTGCGATTTGATCGCCTCCCCGTTCAGTCTGGCCTCGGAATACACCACCGGAGTGGCGCTCGACTATATGGCCGAAGTCTCCGAGCAGCTTCTGCCGCCCGCCGAGCCGAGCGAGCGCTTCTTCCGCCTGCTCCTGGCGGTGCTGGAGCACCTGCGGGCGCGCCACGCCGCCGGCGCCTGGGAGGCAGTCAGCTACTTCAGCCTCTGGGCGGTGAGGTTGTCCGGTTTCCTGCCGGAGTTGCGGGTGCGAGCCGAGTCCAGGGCGGTGGCCGAGGAGATGCTGCGCACGCCCATCTCAAAGCTCACCGCGCGCGAATGGAAGCGCGAGACGGCGGCCGACCTGCGGCGGTTCCTCATCCGGAAGATCGAGGAGCACATCGAGCGGAAGCTGGTGACCGTTCCTATCCTGGAGACGGCGTAGCGAGATGCGGACCTTCCAGGACATCCTCTCCCGCCTCAAGCAGTACTGGGCCGAGCGCGGCTGCGTCATCCAGGAGGCCTATGACCTGGAAGTCGGCGCCGGCACCATGTGTCCGGAAACCTTCCTCCGTGTGCTTGGGCCGCGCCCCTACCGCGTCGCTTACATCCAGCCCAGCCGCCGCCCCGCCGACGGCCGCTACGGCGAGAATCCCAACCGCCTTTACAAGCACTGGCAGTTGCAGGTCATCCTCAAGCCCTCGCCCGCCGACATCATCGAGCAGTACCTGGCCAGCCTGGAAGCCGTCGGCATCGACCTGCGGCGGCATGACATCAAGCTCGAAGAGGACAACTGGGAGTCGCCGACGCTGGGCGCCTGGGGCATCGGCTGGCAGGTGATGCTCGACGGGCTGGAGATCACCCAGTTCACTTACTTCCAGCAGTGCGGCGGCATCGACCTTGACGTGGTGCCTGTCGAGCTGACTTACGGCATGGAGCGGCTGACCGCCTTCCTCCAGGGCAAGAGCAGCGTCTACGACATCGAGTGGGCGCCCGGCGTCAGCTACGGCGACGTGCGGCTGGCCGACGAGCGGCAGTTCTCGGTATACAACTTCGAGCTGGCCGACATCCCCACCTTGTGGAAGCTGCTCGCGCTCCACGAGGAGGAGTCCCAGCGGCTGCTGGACGCCTTCAAGGACTACCCCGACAAGCGGCGGTTTCCCGTCCTGGCCACTTATGACCAGGTGCTGAAGTGCTCGCACCTGTTCAACCTGCTGGATTCGCGCGGCGCCATCAGCGTCACCGAGCGGGTGGCGGTGATCGGCCGGGTGCGCAAGCTGGCGGTCGGGGTCGCCCAGGCCTGGCTGGAGCAGTCTGACGCGGGGGTGGCCGCATGAGCGCGCTGCCCTTCCTGCTCGAGATCGGCGTCGAGGAAATCCCCGACTGGATGATCCCGCCCGCCCTCGACCACTTGCGGGAGCTGTTTCACAAGCTGCTGGCGGATAACCGGATCGAGGCCGCCGGCATCGAAGCGGATGCCACGCCGCGGCGGCTGGTGCTGCGCGCCGCCAGCCTGCCCGAACGCCAGGCCGATTCCGAAGAGATCGTGCTGGGCCCGCCCGCCTCGGTGGCTTTCAACAACGGCCAGCCCACCGGCGCGGCCCTCGGCTTCGCGCGCAAGTGCAACGCGCCGGTCGCGGATCTCGAAGTGCGCGAGACGCCGCGCGGCGCGTACCTCTGCTACCGCCGCACCATCGCCGGCAAGCCCGCGGCCGAGATCCTGGCCGCGGCCCTGCCCGAATTGATCCTGAGCGTCCACTTCCCGAAGACCATGTACTGGACGGGCAAGGGCGGCCCGCGCTTCATCCGGCCCATCCGCTGGCTGGTGGC
>JBBTDS010000033.1:9429-25717 GCA_038060875.1 Acidobacteriota bacterium
GGCTGCTTCTCGCTCGGCCTGATTCCGACCGGCTCGCGCGATCCCTTCGCGCTGCGCCGCGCCGCCCAGGGGATCGTGCGCATCCTGGTCGAGGGCAAGCTCCCGCTCAAGCTTTCGAAGCTGACCGGGAACGCTCCACAGCTCGCGGAGTTCTTCCTGGATCGTCTCCGCTATTACTTCCGCGACGTGCGGGGTTTCCGCTACGACGAGGTCAATGCCGCGCTGGCGGCCGGCTCGGACGACCTGCCCGACCTGGAGAGCCGCCTCGCCGCGCTCCAGGCCGTGCGCCCCACCGAGAACTTCGAGCCGCTGGCGGCGAGCTTCAAGCGGATCGAGAACATCCTGCGGCAGGCCTCTTTCCAGGGCGGCGGCGAAGTGGCGGCGGGGTTGCTGGAGCCCGGCCCCGAAGCCGACCTCCACGCCGCCTTCGCGCGCCTCCGCGCGCGGGTCAAGAGGCTGCGGCGGCGCAAGGACTACACCGCGGCCCTGGAGGCCATCGCCTCGCTGCGGCCCAAGGTCGATCTGTTCTTTGACAAGGTGCTGGTGAACGCCCCGGACGAGAACGTGCGGCGCAACCGGCTCAACTTACTCGGCAACTTACTAAGTGAGTTTTCGGCGATCGCCGACTTCTCGGAGATTGTTACTGCACAAGAGGAGAAATAATCGTTATGGCTAAGTATGTCTACGCCTTCGGCGCCGGCAAGGCCGATGGCGACGGAACGATGAAGGACACGCTGGGCGGCAAGGGCGCCGGGCTGGCGGAGATGTCCCGCGCCGGCGTGCCGGTGCCCCCGGGCTTCACCATCTCGACCGAAGTCTGCAACATCTACTTCGAGCAGGGCGGGCAGATCCCGCCGGAGATCGACGAGGAGATCCGGCAGCAGCTCGAGCTGCTGGAGAAGCGCATGCGCCAGAAGCTGGGCGACCCGGCCAACCCGCTGCTGGTGAGCGTCCGCTCCGGCGCCAAGTTCTCCATGCCCGGCATGATGGACACCATCCTCAACCTGGGTCTCAACGACGAGACCGTCAAGAGGCTGGAAGCCAGGAGCCGCAAGCCGCGCTTCGCCTACGACTGCTACCGGCGCTTCATCCAGATGTTCGGCAACGTGGTGCTGGAGATCCCCAAGCCGGAGTTCGAGCACATCTTCGACGCCCGCAAGAAGAAGGTCAAGGCGCACTTCGACACCGACCTGACCGCCGAGGACCTGAAGGCCATCATCGAGGATTACAAGAAGCTGGTGGAGAAGAAGACCGGCACGCCGTTCCCGCAGGAGGCGCAGGAGCAGCTCGCCATGGCCCGCAACGCGGTGTTCCGCTCCTGGCACAACCCGCGCGCCAGCCACTACCGGCGCATGAACAAGATCGCCGACAACCTCGGCACCGCCGTCAACGTGCAGGCGATGGTCTTCGGCAACCTGGGCGAAACCTCGGCCACCGGGGTGGGCTTCACCCGCAACCCGGCGACCGGCGACAAGGAGTTCTACGGCGAGTTCCTCACCAACGCCCAGGGCGAGGACGTGGTGGCCGGCATCCGCACCCCCAAGCCGATCCGCGAGCTGAAGGGCCTGATGCCCGAGGTGTACAAGCAGCTCGTCGAGATCACCTCGATGCTGGAGCAACACTACCGCGACATCCAGGACTTCGAGTTCACCGTCCAGAAGGGCAAGCTCTACATGCTCCAGACGCGGAACGGCAAGCGCACCGGTCCGGCGGCGGTGAAGATCGCGGTGGACATGGTCAACGAGGGCCTGATCTCGAAGCAGGAAGCGGTGCTGCGCGTCGATCCGCAGCAGCTTGATCAGCTCCTGCACCCGTTGATCGCGCCCGAGTCGCGCAAGACGCTGGAGAAGATCGCCGTCGGTCTGCCGGCCTCGCCCGGGGCCGCGGTGGGCCAGATCGTCTTCACCGCCGATCACGCAGTCGAATACGCCAGCAAGGCCCCCGTCATCCTGGTGCGCGCCGAGACCGTGCCCGACGACATCCACGGTATGGAAGTGGCCAAGGGCATCCTGACCTCGCGCGGGGGCATGACCAGCCACGCGGCGGTGGTCGCCCGCGGCATGGGCATTCCCTGCGTGGCCGGGGCCGGCTCGGTCGAGGTGGACGAGCACGGCAAGCGGATCAAGGTGGCGGTGGCCGGCAAGACGGTCACGCTGAAGGAATACGACTGGCTGTCGCTCGACGGCTCGACCGGCGAGGTCTTCGCCGGCCAGGCGCAGACGTTCGACGCCGATCCGTCTTCCGGCGTGCTGGCCACTTTCATGAGCTGGGCCGACGTGTTTCGCGGCTCCTTCGGCGTGCGCGCCAACGCCGACATCCCGCGCGACGCGCTGGCCGCGCGCCGGTTCGGCGCCGAGGGCATCGGCCTGTGCCGCACCGAGCACATGTTCTTCGCCCCCGACCGCATCCCGCACATGCAGGCGATGATTCTGGCTCGCGACGAGAAGACGCGCCGCAAGGCGCTCGCGAAGCTGCTGCCCATGCAGCGCAAGGACTTCATCGGCCTGTTCAAGGCGATGGACGGCTACCCGGTGGTGATCCGCACTCTGGATCCGCCGCTGCACGAGTTCCTGCCCAGGCGCGAGCAGCTCATGGTCGATCTGGCCAAGCTTCCGCACGCCGACATCAAGGCGAAGAGAGAGATGGCCGAGCGCTACGGCATGAAGGTGGGCGAGCTGAGGTCGCGGCTGCCCGAGCTGCTCAGGCGCGTCGAGGAGCTGCACGAGTTCAACCCCATGCTCGGCCTGCGCGGCTGCCGGTTGGGCATCAGCCAGCCGGAGATCACCGAGATGCAGGCGCGGGCCATCTTCGAGGCGGCCGTCGCCTGCGCCAGGCAGGGCGTCAAGGTCATTCCCGAGGTGATGATCCCGCTGGTGGGCAACGTCCGCGAGCTCGAGCACCAGAAGCAGATCGTCGTCAAGGCGGCCGAGGAGGTGCTGGCCAAAAACGGGGTGAAGGACCTGAAGTACATGGTCGGGACCATGATCGAGATCCCGCGGGCGGCGCTGACTGCCGACCAGGTGGCCACCGAGGCCGACTTCTTCAGCTACGGCACCAACGACCTGACGCAGACGGTGTTGGGCATCTCGCGCGACGACTACGTCAAGTTCGCCAAGACCTACGAGGAGGCCAAGGTCTTCAAGAGCGACCCGTTCGCGGTGCTCGACCAGGAAGGCGTGGGCAAGCTGGTGGAGATGGGCATCCAGCTCGGGCGCAAGACGCGGCCCGACCTGGAGATCGGCATCTGCGGCGAGCACGGCGGCGAGCCCAGCTCGGTGGAGTTCTGCTACCGGGTGGGGATGAACTACGTCTCCTGCTCGCCCTACCGGGTGCCGATCGCGCGGCTGGCCGCGGCGCAGGCGGCCATCGCCGCCCAAGCCACCGGCGCCAAAGCGGAGATGATGCGGACGACGTAATTTCGGGGACAGGCTACACAACCTCGAAATTCGGGAGGGAAGGCGTGTGGCATGTTGTCTCACGCCCGCCTCACCCGTCTGGCGGCGTGCTGCGCGCCGGCCCCCGCGGCGGCGCTGGCCAAGCTGCGGCCCCAACTCTGCCGCGGCAACCGGGACTCCGGAAAAAAGTGTCGAAAGTGTCGAGTTCTGTCGAACTTTGTCGGAGTGGGCTGGACATCGGAAGAGCAACGCTCCCCGTCATACCGTAACCCCGGTTGTCAAGGGTTTGGGGCTTGGGCGCAGGTGGCGAGTGAGTGTTGTCAAGAGGTTAGGGGTAGTCGTGGGGTTGTGACTGGGGATCTGGGGCCGGGAAGCCCCGCTCCGGGGCCGACGACGTCGTCGGCCAGCGCGCACTGGCCGCAGCCCAGGCGGTCATCGCCAGCCGACCAGCCGAAGCCAAAGCCGGAATGATGCGGAGGGCGTAAGGGGCGGTGTCTCTCGGAGCCGGATTGGCCGCTGTATGCCGGGCCAGCCCTCAGCAACGTGATGATCATTGTCCCCGGTGAGCACACGGCCTCGGCCGCGGCCCTCTACCAAGCAATCCGCATCTATGACGCCATCGAAGAACCGTCCACGCCGCCCTATGCTGCGCGGTTGCTCCAGTGGCTTCAGGAACTTGACGCGGACACTCGCCAGGCAACGGTCGCCGAGGTTGACAAAGACCCCGAAGCTCTACGCCGGCAGGCCGTAGCGAGGACAGAAGAGACCACCCACGGCGATCCGCTGCTGGAGGAGATTTCGGCCCTGGTGAGCCGGCTCGCACTTCCTTGATCGCGCACTCGCTCACCGGTTCGCCCGCAGCCAAATGCGCACGATCTCGGCATAGTCGAGGAAGGTCAGTTCGGCGGGGCGACCTCTGCTTTCCCGCCGTGCGCGTGGATGTCCTGGCCGGAGATGTCGGAGATGAAATTGCGATACCGGTACGCCTCCCGGTCCAGGATCAAGCACTTCTTCTTGCTCTGGGACTTTCCTCCGTATCTCCTGCACCCCAGGTAAAGGCCGAGCTCCAAGGGCATATTGAACCTGGGCAGCCGGGTCTTCGGATCGACCCGCGTGTAGGAGATGTCGTGGACGCCGTACTGGCACTCGGCGACGATCCGGCAGATCTTTTCCAGGCGGAATTCGGCGCCGTCGTCTATTTCAAGGGCACAGCGGGGGACGAACCCGAGGTCGTAGATCGCGAACACGATCGCTCTGAAAATCGCATGGTAGGAGGGGTCGAACGGGCAGTTGATGAATACGTCGGAACGGCGGATTCGAGGCGCCAACCTGGATCAACCCTTGCCTTTCGCAGCCCTGGAGCGCACCACCGCCGACACCGCTTTTTCGATGCGCTTCGCGCCGAGTTTGCTGCTGTAAGGCGGGTCCTGGATCGCCGGCAGACCGTAGGCTTCCGATTCGATTCGCCCGTCCGTCCGGTGCACCACAACCTGACTGGGCCGGCGCTCTTTCGCGATAGAGCGGGCCGCTGCCACGGCTTCGGTCTTGTTCTTGTACACGTGCAGATGGCGCCCGTTCCCGCGGATCACCCAGCGGCCGTTGGAGGGAATCACGTGCACACTCTGGCTTGACATCTCGATGATATTCTACGCCCTTTGAGGCTCCGCCGGAACCCCCGGCGGTTCTGGGCGGCGTTCTTCAGCTTCGGCACGGTTCTGTCCGGCAGGCGAATATGGTCTCACCCGACCGGTTAGAATGGCTCTGTGGGTGGCGGTATGCCCCAGTTGCCACAAGTGAGGGACAGCGTCAGGCAGGCGCTGGCGGAACTGCGCCACCGGTTCGGGCAGCATTACGGCGACCGGCTGGTGCACCTCATCCTGTATGGCTCCCAGGCGCGCGGCGACGCCCACGCCGCCCGGCCCGGGCGTGAATTTCGAGGTTGTGTAGCCTGTCACCGAAACTGTGCTATAAGGGCTAGGTCATGAAGTCGAGTTTGTCACGAAGGAGAATGATGCAGGCTACGGCAATGGCGCCGGCGGTGGTGGCCGCGGCGACGAAGCGGTGGCCGCTGGTCGAGGGCCCGGACACGCCCAAGCTGTGCCTGGGAATCCCGGGGGGCCCGATGGACGACGCGGGCATGCGCCGGGTGAAGCAAATGGGCGTGGACTACGTGCTGTCGGGAGGGCCCAAGATCCCTTGGGAGGAAGCCGATCTCCGCGCCCGGATCGAACGCCTCAAGGCCGGCGGCCTCACCTTGTACAACCTCATGATTGGGGGCTTCCCCAACACCATCTATGGGAGGCCCGGCCGCGACGAGGAGATCGACAAGGTCCGGCAGTCGATCCGCGCCGCGGGACGGGCGGGCCTGCCGGTGATCGAGTACAACTTCTACGCGCACCGGCTGGTGGAGGGGTATTACGAGGAGCCCGGAAGAGGCGGCTCAGGCATGACGGCGTTCGACTACGACAAGGTGAAGGACCTGCCGCCGCTCGCGCAGGAAGGTGTCCACAGCCTCGAACAGATGTGGAGCAACATCACCTATTTCCTGAAAGCGGTCGTGCCGGCGGCCGAGGAGTCCGGCGTGCGGCTGGCGCTGCATCCCAACGACCCGCCGGCGCCGCTAAGCCGCGGCTCCGGCCAGATCATGGCCACCCTGGCCGGATGGAAGCGCCTCATCGAGATCGTCCCGAGCCCGGCCAACGGGATCACGTACGACTGCGGCGTGACGCGCGAGCTGGGCGAGGACCCGGTCGCGGTCTGCCGCTATTTTGCCGGCAGGAAACGCATCAACCACGCGCACTTCCGCAACGTGCGGGTGCGCAAGCCGTACGAAAAGTACACCGAGGTGTTCCCCGATGAGGGCGAAGCGGACATGTTCGGGGTGATGAAAGAGCTGGTGCGGCAGAAGTACACCGGGGCGATCTACCCCGAGCACCCGCGGGGGATGGACGCCGACCGCGAGCAGGCCAGCCTCAAGTCGTTCTACCCCGGCGGCGGCCGCTACACCGGGCTGGTGTACAACGTGGCCTACGCACGGGCGATGCTCCAAGCGGCGCTGGCGTCGTGAGGGCGGTATGCTCAGAATCCTTGTCTTCCTTCTCTCGGCGATGACGGGCTGGGCTGCCGAGGACGCCTGGGCCAAAGTCCGCGAACTCAAGAGCGGCGCCGAACTTCGGATTTACAAGAAGGGCGCGAAGCAGCCGGTGCTGGCCAAGAGGTACGAAGCGACCGAGGAAAGCCTCGTGGTCGTTGTGAAGAACGAGCAGTTGGCCATCCCCAAGGACGAGATCGAGCGCATTGATGCGAGGCCGGTCGAACGCGGCAGCCGGATAACGAGAGAGACCAAAGTGACCGGCGGCGCCCGGAGGGCGCCGCGTGACAAGAGCATCTCGACCAACATCAACATCGGGTCCAGACCGGATTTCGAAACGGTCTACAAGCGCTCGGAGGCGGCGCCCCCGAAGTAGGAAACATGCAGGCTGTCCCCGGTTAGGCCGCTTTGGCGGCCTGGGCCGCGGCCGGGATGCGCTGCATCAGGTCGGTCAACTCCTTGCGGTCGGCCGGGCCGATGGTGAAGCAGTCCACGCAATCGAGCGAGAGCGCGTAGCGCAGCGCCTCGTCCACGCGGTCGCGCAGGCCGCCCTCGCCGATGATCTTCATGCCCATGACGCCCTTGCCGGCGGCCTTCATCTGGCGCAGTATCGGGACCACCGTGGCCGGGTCGGCGTCCATCAGCATGCCGGCGGGATTGATGCGGGCCAGGTCCACGCGCACCCAGGGCGTTTTGGCCGCCGTTTGCAGAGCCTCCAGGGAATGGCAGGAGACCCCGTGGGTGCGGACGATCTTCTTCTCGCGCGCCTCGGCCAGCACCTCCATCGCGCCTTTGCGTTCCTCCGGCCAGGTGGGCGTTCGCACCGCGTGCAGCAGGACGATGTCGAGGTACTCGGTGCCCAGCTCCTGGCGGAAGCGGTCCAGATCGGCGCGCATCTGGTCGGCGGTCTGCGCCCGCGTCTTGGTCAGGATGGTCACCTTCTCGCGCGGGACCCGCTTCAGCGCCTCGGCTACGTGAGGATGAGTGCGGTAGCCGTCGGCGGTATCCCACCAGAAAAGCCCCTGGTCGTAGCCGAAGTGCAGCAGGTCGGCCAGGCCCTGGACGCCCAACTGGCGCTGGATGCTGCCGCCCTTGGTGCCGGTGCCGATGGCCATCCGCGCCAGCCGGATCTTGTCGGGTCCGAGGTGAACAACGTCATTTGCGGCCGGGGCCTTGGCGCCCCAGAGCGGCGCCCGCCCGCCGAGCGCCGTCGCGCCAGCCGCTCCCAGTACGGTCCGTAGAAAGTCGCGTCGATCGATTCGCATAGTGTCCCTCCCTCAGCCACTCCCAACGCGAGCGGCTTTCAACCAGGATCGCACGAGAATCGCGGTGGGGCAAGCCGGGCGGCCGGCGGGGGTGCGACGTGGAAGTGGTAAAGTGGGCGGAGTTTTGGCCAGATACTGAGCCGCGACCGCAGGGAGCGGTTGTCATTGCTGTGACCTACCTGATCACATTCGCTTGTTACGGCTGCCACTTGCACGGCGATGAATCGGGTTCCGTTGATCGAGGGCATAATCTGCCCGGAAGCCGTCTGATGGAAGTCGATCCGAAGCGGGTTTCCGCAGAGCGGCAATTGATGGATCGGCCGCCCTATGGCGTGGACGGAAGCCGCCGGGAGGTGGTGCTGGCCGCCTTGCTGGAGCGGTGCTCCGAGCGCCATTGGAGCCTGTTGGCAGCCCACGTGCGCACCAACCACGTTCACATAGTGGTGGAAGCGGAGGCTCGCCCCGAGAGAGTCATGAATGACCTGAAGTCCTACGCCAGCCGCTGCCTGAACCGAATGGGGCTGGATGAACCCAGTCGAAAGCGGTGGGCCCAGAGGGCACCCCGTCATGGGAGCACCCGGTGGTTGTGGAAGCGGGAGAATGTGTCGGCGGCGATTCGGTATGTCGTTGACGAGCAGGGTGATCCCATGGCTGTCTTCGAGAAGAGCGAGCCCTGAGGGGGACCGCTCCCTGTGGTCGCGGCTCAGAACAGGAAGCGCAGGGCAAGCTGGAGCAGGCGGGCGCTGCGAGCGCCGGTCATCTGCCCGAAGATGGAGTTCACCTGGTTGCCCGCGGCGTCGAACCGCGCGGAGGCGTTCACGCCGCTGAATTGCGTGTGGTTGAAGGCGTTGTAGGCTTCGCAGCGGAACTGGAAGCGCATCCCCTCCCGGACGGCGAAGTTCTTGAACACGGAGATGTCCCAGTTGTTCGTGCCCGGGCCGCGGAACAGCGTCTTGGCCGCGTTGCCCCAGGTGCCGACCGCCGGAGGCTGGAACACGTCGGCGCGGAAGAAACGGTTGAACGTGCGCTGGCTCTTGGGGAGAACGGGATTGCCGGTGACCACGATTCGCGAACCCTCGGTCGGCGACCCGGTGATGTCGAGGGCGGTGACCAGGCTGTAGCCGACTCCGGCGGGGGCGCCGCTCTGGAAGGTGGTGATGCCGGAAAGCTGCCAGCCCCGCAAGACGGCCTTCGAGACGATGTTCTCCCAGGGAGCGCGGGGCAGGTCGTAGAGCCAGTTGATCTTCACGGTGTGGGTGCGGTCGAAGCCCGCCAGGCCGTAATTCCAAACGCGGACCGGGACGAACGAGGCGACGCCGCCGCCGTCGGAATCGACGTAGTCCATCGCCTTGGACCAGGTCCACGCGAAACCGAATTGCAGGCCGCGGGCGAAGCGGCGGTTGGCCGACACCTGAAGGGAGTGATAGTTGGAGGTGGCCGCGTGCTCGCGAATGGTGATGTCGTTGAATCCGAGGCGGGGGCGGAGGAAGGCGGCCGAATAGGGGCGGCCGGTGGTCGGATCGATGCTCTCGGGCTTGAAGTTGGTCCCGTAGGGTATGGGGTTAAGGTTGCGCGACCAGAGCAGGTGGCGGCCCAGCGAGCCGACGTAGGCGGCATCCACCACCGTCCCGAACCCGACGTTTTGCTGGATGGAGAAGCTGTAGTTCATCACGGTGGGGATGTGGCCGGCCGGGTCAATCGCGTTGACGCCGGTGGGAAACAGGAAGCCGGCGGAAGTAAGCAGGCTGGCGACGGCGCCGTAATAAACGGTCGGGTTCTGGACCAAGGGCGCCTGGCCAACCAGCGACTGCCATTGATTCATCGACACCTGCTCGTAGAACATGCCGAACCCGCCGCGGATGGAGGTCTTGCCCTTGCCGAACGGATCGAAGGCGAAGCCCACCCGCGGCGCCATCTGCCAGCCGCGCTGCTTGAGGAAGTGCAGGGGGAGGCTGGAGTCGGCGCCGGCCAGGACCATGCCGTTGGCCCAATCGCCTACGCCCGGGGCGATCGCGCCGATGAGGCTCTCCGGGTAGGTCTGTCCGGTTACGGGGTGAACTCCGACGCGCCGGCCCTGCGCGTCGCGTCCGGGGGCGACCAGGCGCACCTGCCGGGCGGGGTCGAAGCGGTCGGCGAAGAACGCCGAGGCCCGGTTATCGCGGTCGTGAATGGGGACGAATCGCGACATCCGGAGCCCGTAGTCGAGCGTGAGCCGCCGGGCGATCCTCCAGTTGTCCTGGACAAACCACTCCACTCTTCCGCCCCGGGCGTTGAAGTAAGGAATGGCCGATGACTCGGTATAGGTGTTGAACACGCCCAGGATTGCGTTCGAGTAAGCCCAGTTGGTGTCGAGCGGGTTGTTGACGTTCCTGGCGAAGGCGAAGGAGCCAAACTGGTTGGCATTGCTGCCGCGGCCCAGCCCGAACGAGTAGACCACCATCCCCAGTTTCGCGGTGTGGGCGCCGCTGATGATGGAGAGCTTGTCGGTCCAGGTGAAGGAATTGTACGGATCGTCGATGGGGAAGCGGCCGTTGATGGTCAGGTCGGCCGCGCCGGGCACGCCGCCGTAGGAGGCGTTCGGGATGAGGTTGAGCCGGTTGTTCTTGGGGAAGAACTGCCCGGCGAGGAAGCCCACCGTGTCGCGCTGGTTGCGCTTGATCTCCGATTCCGGGCTGGTCATCGTTTCCGGGTTCATGAACCAGCCCCAGTGGAACTCGTTGCCGATGGAGGGAGTGAAGATCCGCGTGTAGCGGATGCCGATTCCCTTGTTGCCGGCCCAGAACCGCCGGAAATACTGTTCCCAGCTCTCGCTCCAGCCGGGCATTCGCGTGAAACCCTCGTTCAACTCCGAATAGGCCGCGAAGGTGAAGAACAGGAGGTTATTGGGATTGAAGTTGTAGTCCAGCTTGAGGGTGTAGGCCTTCTTTGGGGAGTTGGTCTCGGTGCTGAAGATGAAGTTGTACTGGCCGCCGGAAAGGCCGCGATCGAAGAAGTTGGGCTTCGGGAACATGTTCATTAGCGCCTGGCTGTTCTTGTCGATGCGGTTGGACGGAATGCGGTTGCCCGCGAAGGGTTGGTTGTTGTTGTAGGGGTCGCGGATCACGATCAGCCTGTTGTTCAGATCCAGGGTCTCGGAGAAGTCGCCCGCGCGCTCCAACTCGGTGGGCGTGGTGACCTGGTAGGTGCCGGCGTCCTTTCTCGGCCAGAACTCCTGCGACCAGAAGAAAAAGAGCTTGTCTTTGTCGCGGTTGAACTTGCCCGGAAGGTAGGCCGGCCCGCCGATGTTGTAGGTCCAGGTGTTGTAGCGGTAGCGCGCCTTGGGGACACTGAGGCGGTTGTTGAAGAAGTTGTTGGCGTTGAACTGTTCGTGCCGCTTGAACCACGAGCCGAGCCCGTGGAAGTCGCGCGCGCCGGACTTCAGCACCATTTCGACGTTGGCGCCGGCGGCGTTGCCGTACTCGGCCTGGTAGTTGCTGAGCAGGATGCGGACCTCGGCCACCGAATCCATGCTCTGCTGGAGCTTGAGCTCGAAGTTGTTGCCGAGGTCGGTGGAAGGGAGGCCGTCCACCGTCACCTGATTGGCCGTGTTGCGGTTTCCGAGCGCGCTGAAGGTCGTGCCACGGTCCAGGCCCGAGGGTTCGCCGATCATAACCACGCCGGGCAGCAGCCCGACCAGCGAGGGCACGTTGCGGCCGATGATCTGCAGGTTCTCCACCTGCGAGCTGGTGATGACGTCGGCGCGCTCGGCGCTATGCGTTTGCACGATGGCGCCTCGCTCGGCGGTGACGGTCACGGTCTCCGCCACCTGTCCGAGTTCGAGCACGATGGCGCCAACCGACAGGCGCATGCCGGACGGGAGCACGAGGTCGCGGCGCTCGGTCTGCTTGAAGCCGGTTTTGGAGATGACGAGGCGGTATTCACCAGCCTCCAGGCCGGTGAAGACGAAGTCGCCGGACAGGTTGCTGGCGGTCTGCCGGGCCCGGCCGGTGGAGACGTGGGTCAGCGTGACAGCGGCCTCGGGAACGGAGCCGCCGCCGGGGTCCTCGACGCGGCCGACAAGCGAACCGGTCACAATCTGCGCGCCGAGCGGCGCCGCGGCCAGGAAAAGGAGGGCGGTCAAGGCAGGCTTCATTTCGCCTGAATTGTACACCAACCCGGCAGGCGGGGGAATGGGGTACAGTCCCGACTTTCGGTTACAATCAACCAATAGGAGGGGAAAACGGTGAAACCTGGGATCCTGACAGGCGGTGTGGTGCTCGCGGTGGTTTTTCTCGCCTTCGCACAGCCGCGCGGTGCAACACGAACGGCGCCTGAGAGCGAACAGCACCCGCCCTTGGCCAAGACGGAGGCAGAAAAGAGAATACTCGCCACGCTGGGTGACATGGTCAAAGCCGGCGAACTGCACCTCAACGTGCCCGCTGCCGACGGCAGGATGCTGCGGGTTCTGGCGGAGGCGGTCAATGCCCGGAACGTAGTAGAGATCGGGACCTCGACCGGGGTCTCCGGCCTGTGGTTCTGCCTCGCGCTGGAGAAGACCGGCGGCAAGCTGACCACATTCGAACTCGACCCGGGCCGCGCCGCGACCGCCCGCGCGAACTTCAAGAAGGCCGGCGTCGATCGGCTTGCCACCATCGTGGAGGGCGATGCCCACCAGAACATCACCCGGCTGCAAGATCAGATTGACGTGGTTTTCATCGATGCCGAAAAGCAGGGTTACGTCGATTACCTGCGCAAGCTGCTGCCGCTGGTGCGGCCCGGCGGCCTCATCCTCGCTCACAACGTGGAGATGGTCGCGGACTACATGCAGGCGGTCAGGACCAACGCGGATTTGGAGACGGTCGTGTACATGCAGGGCGGAGGCCTGGCGGTGACACTGAAGAAGCGATGACGCTGGCCGCGGCTTCCGAGGCCGGCTGAAACCCTGATCCACGGCGGAGCCGTTTTGGAGCACAAATGGAGGCGATCTGGAAGGACTTCCGGCCGGCTTCCGGTCCATTATTGGACGGAGGCAACTGCCATGAAGTCCATTACGTTCGCTTGCTGCTTCGCCCTGAGTGCTAATATCGCGCTGATGGGCGCGCCACCGATGCAAGCCAAGGTTCTCGTGAAGGGATCGCCCCTCCACGGCGCCAACGGCATCATGTTCGACAAAGACGATCGCCTGCACATTGCCAGTGTCTGGGGCCAGGAGATCCTGGTTATGGACCCCCAAACCGGGACAATCATCAGGCGCATCGGGCCCGAGGTAGGCGTGGGAACTCCGGACGACCTCGCCTTCGGACCGGATGGCTCCCTGTACTGGACCTCAATCGTTACCGGGGAGGTCTTCCGGCTTACCCCGGACGGCAAGAAGAGCAAGCAGCTCATCGCGCCGGGAGTCAACCCGATCACGTTTTCCGATTCCGGCCGCCTGTTCGTGGCGCTGTGCTTCCTCGGCGACGGGCTGTTCGAACTTGATCCCAACCTGGTGAACCCGCCGCGCCCGATCCCGAAGCAACTGCCCCCGAACGCCGGGATGGTGAACGGATTCGACATCGGGCCCGACAGCTTCTTGTACGCGCCGGTTTTTTTCATGGGAGTAGTGGTGAAGATCGACGTGGACTCCGGCGCTACCACGGTGGTCGCCGATGGGTTTACCGTGCCCGTCGCGGCGAAATTCGACTCGCGCGGCCGGCTGCACGTCCTCGATGGGGCGGCGGGCACGGTCACGCGGATTGACACGGCAACCGGGAGCAAAGAGGTGATTGCCCGGCTCGGTTCCCCGGGGTGGGACAACCTGGCGTTCGACTCGCGTGGCCGCCTTTTCGTATCCCACGCCAACGATGGTTCGGTGATCGAGGTCCTCCCCGGCGGCCAGCCCCGGACCATCAGCGAGGGCGGGATGATTATACCGGGCGGCCTTGCCGCCGTGCTGCGCGCCGGCCGTGAATCCGTCTTTGTGGCCGACTTGTGGACGCTGCACGAGTTCGATGCGCTTACCGGCAAAGCGGCCGGCCTCGAGCACTCTTCATTTCTGCCGACCGGCTTCCTTGCCCCGATGACCGTTTCGGTGGACGGATCCAATTTCGTCTTGACATCCGTCATCTCGAATGCGGTCGAGGTCTGGAATCCGGATACGCGGCAGATCCTGGAGAACTACCGTGACTTCGCGACGCCTATGAACGCCATCCGGTTCCAGGGCGACCTGGTGGTAGCGGAACTGGGCACAACCCCCGCCCGTGTCGTGAGGGTCACCAGCACCGGACGAACTCCGCTGGCCACGGGATTGGGAGTGCCTATCGGACTGGCGGCGAGCGGCGGCGATCTGTGGGTGAGCGACTGGGCCGCTGGCATGGTGTTTCAGATCGTAGCCGGCGGCCTGCCCCTGCCCAAGCCGCTCCCGGTGGCGACTGGCCTGAAGTTCCCCGAAGGGCTGGCTGTGGACCGTGATGGCAGCCTGCTGGTGGTCGAGACCGGGACGGGGCGCCTGTTGCGCATCGACAAGGGCAGCACCAGCGTCGTGGCTGAGGGGCTCGAACTGGGCCTCACAGTCGCGCCGGGCATTGCCCTTCCTCCGACGTTCGCGTTCAACGGCGTCACGGTCGGACCCTCGGGAACTATCTACGTGACCGGAGACCGCGCCAACGTACTCTACCGTCTCGCCCCGGCCGAGAACAAGCCTCCCGTACCGGTCGTAAAGCCGCAGAGCATGACTACACCTCAGCGGGAAATGCAGTTGGACGGCTCAGAGTCCTCGGACCCGGAAGGCGAACCGCTGGCCTTCTCCTGGAAGCGCACCGGCAAATCCGCCGCGATGATGGGGGCCGATACCGCAAAGCCAATCGTTCAGTTCACGGAAGGCTACGGCGAATACTCCTTCGAGCTGACCGTCACCGACCCCAAGGGGGCCAGCGCCAAAGCGGTCGCCACGATACTGTATACCGGACGCTGAGCGTCCGCTCCCCGCCCAGGGGGGCGCCCGGTCACGGCTCGGAAGTGAAGCCGAGCCGCGCGCGTAAGCAAGCAGTATACTCTTGGGTGGTGGAATTCACCACCCCGAAGTCCGATTTCCGGCTCGGCGAATGGCTCGTCCAGCCGAGCCTGGACCGGATTTCGCGCGGCCAGGAAGTTGCCCACCTGCGGCCGAAGCTGATGGACCTGCTCGTGTTTCTGGCGCAAAACGCGGGTCGGGTCGTGACCAGGGACGAGATCATAGAGCACGTCTGGGAGCGGCAGTTTATCGCTGAGTCGGTGCTGAGCCATTGCCTCGCCGAATTGCGGCAGTGTCTCCAGGACGATGTCAAAAGACCCGGGTTCATCGAGACCATTGCCAAGCGTGGCTATCGTGTGATCGCCCCCGTCTCATACGAAGACCGCGCCGTGACGCAGCCCTCGATTGCCGTGCTGCCGTTCACGGACATGGCCCGCGAAAAGGACCAGGAGTATTTCTGCGACGGCCTGGCGGAGGAACTGACCAACGCTCTCACGCGCCTGCGCGGGCTGCGTGTCGTCGCTCGGACCTCGGCCTTCGCCTTCAAGGGCAAGGCGGTGGACGTGCGCGAGATCGGCCGGCAACTCAACGTCGGCGCGATCCTCGAAGGCGGCGTACAGCGCATCGGGGACCGCCTGCGCATCACGGTGCAGCTCATCAACGCCGCCGACGGCTGCCATCTCTGGTCGGACCGCTTCGACCGCGCGACCGGCGACGTGTTCGCCGTTCAGGACGAGATTGCGCGCGCCGTGGTCGGCGAGTTGAGGGTCACGTTGCTGGGAGACGAACAGGAGAGGCTGCTGAAGCGGCACACCGGCGATCCCGAGGCCCACGATCTCTACTTGCGAGGGCGCCATATCTGGAGCCGGCGGAGGCCTGATACGGCGCCGAAGGCGATCCGATGTTTCGAGCAGGCCCTGGAGAAAGACCCTGGCTACGCGCTGGCATACGCAGCCATTGGCGAGTGCTATGGCGGCATGGGATTTCTCGGCTACCTGGCGCCGCAGGGCGCGTTTCCCAAAGTGAAGGAGGCGGCCCGGAAGGCGCTCGAGCTTGATCCGGCCCTGCCCGAGGCTCATACCATCCTAGGATGGGCCGCCGCCTTTCACGACTGGGACTGGGTCGAATCCGACCGCCGCTTCCTTCTTGCCGAGGACCTGGCCCCGAGTTACGTGTTAGCGCGCACGTGGCGCCCCTGGCTTCTTCTGTGCCTGAGCCGGTTTGACGAAGCCATCGCGGAAAACCAGCGCGCGCTCGAACTCGATCCGCTCTCACTGTTGGTTCGCGCCCACATGGGCGCCATCCTGCACGAGGCGCGCCAGTTCGAGCGCGCCATCGAATGGCTTTTGGAAACGCTCGACATGGATCCTGACTTCGTTCTGGCCAATTTCCACTTGGGGCGCCTTTTCTCCGACATCGGGCAACCTGAGAAGGCGATCCCCCTGCTCGAAAAAGCCGCGCCCGTCTTCCCTGTGGCCATGGGGATCCTGGCGGGCGCCTGGGCGAAGCTCAGCCGGCGAGACAAGGCCGAGGAAATCCTGCGGGAAATGGAGCGAATGTCGGCACA
>JBBTDS010000033.1:25817-42551 GCA_038060875.1 Acidobacteriota bacterium
GCCGGCGAGACAAGGCCGAGGAAATCCTGCGGGAAATGGAGCGAATGTCGGCACAGCGCTACGTCGGTCCGTTTGCCTTTGCGGCGGCGTACCATGGGTTCGGAGACAGCGACCTTACAGTCGCATGGTTGGAGAAAGCATTCGAAGCCCGCGATGCCATGGTTCCCCTCGTGAAAATCCATCCGGGTTTCGAGGACTTGCGCTCCCACCCCCGGTTCCGCGCGTTGATCGAGAGCCTGCGGCTGCCCGCGCCGTGAGAGAACGCGCGCGAGGTGGGGTGCGGCAGGCGGTTGCGCTGCTGCGCAGCGACTTTGGTTGACTTTTGCCAGACAGACTCCTTAGGATGGAGCTAATAGGAGGGGCAAGCATGGACATCGGACGCAGACCATTTCTCTTCGGCGGGTTGCTGGCCGGGGCGGCGGGGCCGGCACAACTGGGAATCCCTGGGCCGTTCCGCGGGCGGGTGGTGGCCGTCAAGCACCCGGGCAGCATCATCTCCGGCCAGTACCAGCGCGAGCCGGTGCGGGCCATGATCCAAAAGGGCATGACGGAGCTGACCGGCGCGCCCACGCCCACCGAAGCCTGGCGCTTCTTCTTCCAGCCCGGCGACGTGGTCGGCATCAAAGTAAACCCGGTCGGCCAGCCGTTTCACATCTCCGCGCCCGAGGTGTTCCAGGAAATCGTGGCGGGGCTGGAGGCGGTGGGGGTCAGGCGGCCCGACATCGTCGCCTACGACCGCTACCGGGAGCAGTTCTTGAGCGCCGGCTTCGACAAGTGGCTGCCGGAAGGCGTCCGCTGGATGGGCGCCTCGGGCAAGACCGACCGCTTCCAGCTCGACATGGACGGCTACGACCGCGACGTGTACATGGAGATGGCCCTGGTGCTGCCCCAGGCCAACCCGCGCGACGCCCACTACCGCCGCTCTTACGTGGCGAAGTTCCTCACCAAGGAAGTCAACAAGCTGATCAACCTCGGGGTGCTGAAGCATCACCAGTCGGCCGGCGTCACCATTGCGCTGAAGAACCTCTCGCACGGCCTGGTGAACAACGTGGCCCGCAGCCACATCAGCCCCTCCAACAACGCCTGCGGCGCCTTCATCCCCGCGGTCGTCGAGCTGCCGGTGATCCGCCAGAAGACGGTGCTGAACATCATCGATGGCGTCAAGGGCGCCTGCCACGGCGGGCCGGGCCGCCGGATCGAGAAGTACGTGTGGGAGCACAAGACGCTGTACTTCACCACCGACCCGGTGGCGGTGGACAGGATCGGCTGGGGTGTGCTCGACGCCCGGCGCGCGCAGACCGGCATGCAGCCGATCGCGCTGGCGCCCGCCGACAAGGACAGCAATTACGTCCGGATGCAGCCCGAGCACGTCGAGATCGCCGGCGCCCTCGGCCTCGGCGAGAGCGACGAGAAGAAGATCGAGCTGAAGAGCCTCGATTTGGCTTGAGGCCGCTCAGCTCCCGCCGGCGCGCACCGCGACCCGGACCTGCGGACGGGCAGGATCGCTGGTGGCCAGCGTCAGTGTCCCAGACTGGGCCTGGCTTCCAGCCGAGGGGCGGCCGCGATTTCGATCGGCCCGACGGCCGCCAGTTCCTGTCCGCCGCGCGCCGGTGCGATGGTGCTTGAACTCCAGGTTGAAACAGTACTCGCCGAGGGCCGCCTCAGTTCCGCTGAACCGCAGGCAGTGGTTGCCGGAAGGATCGGGCGGATCGGCCGCCTGCAATTCAGTGACAGGCTACGCTTTCACTTATTTCATGCCGTCGCCGAAAGATTGAATTAGTGAAAGCGTAGCCTGTCACCGAATTTCTTTTCCGGCTACTTTTTCGAAGAACCGCAGGCTGGCGCGGGCGCAGGCCTCCCAGCGGAAGGACTGGGCGCGCCGCACGCCGGCCGCTCCCAGCCGGGCGCGCAAGTCGGGGGAACCCAACAGCCGTTCCAGCGCGGCGCGGATCTCCTCGACGCTGCGCGGGTCCACCAGCAACGCGGCGTCGCCGGCGACCTCGGGCAGGGAAGAGACATTCGAGGTCAGCACGGCCACGCCGGCGGCCATCGCCTGCGCCACCGGGAAGCCGAACCCCTCATAAAGGGAGGGATAGGCCAGCACGGCGGCGCCGGCGGTGATCCCGGGCAGGTCCGGTTCCGGAACGTAGCCCAGGTAGCGAACGCCGCCCGCGGCCGCACGCAACCGCGCCGCCGTGGCGCGGTCGGCCCAGCCCAGCGGACCGGCCACCACCAGCTCGTGCTGCTCGCGCGTCGCCGGCGCCAGCCGCGCGAACGCATCCAGCAGCACCGGCAGGTTCTTGCGCGGCTCCACCGTGCCGACGAACAGCACATAGGGGCGCGCGAGCGCGTACTTCTGACGGGCCGCGCGCACGGCATCCCCGGTTACAGCGAAGAAGCCATCCGCCACCCCTGGGTAAACGACGTCGATCCGCTCCGGCGGCAGGCCGAGCAGCCTGATGGCATCGGCGCGCGTGCTCTCCGAAATGGCCAGCAGGCCCGCGGCCCGTTTCACCACCCGCTCGGCGAACCGCCTGGCGGCCGCCACGTTGGCCGGCGTGTGCATCTCGGGCATCAGCCAGCAGGTCATGTCGTACAGGGTGGCGGTGACAGGCGTTCGCCGCGGAGGATTCCACAACTGCTGCGAGGCGTGGAAGACGTCCGCCTTCGGCCCCAGCCAGTCCGCCAGCGGCAGGGGCGAGTAGTTAGTCAGGTGCAGCCGCGCCAGCCCGGCCAGCGTGGCCGCGCTGCCCCAGACCGAGCGCTCGTGGCTCAGCTCGCCCAGGGGCGCGCGGAGCGGAAAAGTGACGACCGCACCTTCGCCGGCCAGCCGCCGCAGGTGCACGATCCAGTGATAGAGGTGGTTCTTCACCCCCGCGCTGCGCAGCAGCAAGGGCGTGGCGTCAATTGCGACGCGCATCGCGGACCTCGGCGCGGTTGGCATACAGGAACTTCCCGCCTGCCGCAGCCGCCACGTGCAGCGACTCGCGCCCGACCAGCGCCTCCAGCCGCGGCGCCAGCGTGCCCGCGGCGACAAGGTAGTAACGCTCGGTCCCCAGCCACAAGCCGCGAAACTCGCCATCGTCGATGAAGACCGCCGGCGCGCCCGGCGCGAGCGACCCGTACTCCAGGTTGTTCACGCGGCCATGGAGCAGCAGCGCGCGGCGGTTGGCGTAGAAGAACACCGAAGCGAAGGTGTAGTACTGGTCGCCGGCGATCAGCTTCCCCTCCGGCGCGCGCCGCAGCGCCTCGGCCAGTGGGCGCGAGGAGAGATAGGGATCGAAGGCGACCATCGCCAGCCGGGCCGCGTGCGCCAGCACCACCATCATTATCGCCAGCGCCACAAACGCCCGCTGGCCCCGCGTCCGCCACGCCCCGACGGCGCCGATCAGAAAAGCGGCGGCGGCCACCGCCAGCGGCGCGCGCAAGTAAGCGAAGGAGGCGAGCGTGAGGTCGGCCATGTGCCCCAGCGAGAGCGTGTAGAGCTCCGGATGCTGGGTCAGCGCGACCGAGATGTCTCCCGGCGCCGGCAGGCCGCGCACCAGGAACAGGATGGCGGCCGCCGCCACCGCCGCGGCGCCGGCGAGCGCGGCTGCCACTCTGGCGCCGGTGGCGATCCACGAGCCTCCCGCGGCCATGGCGCAGCCCGCCAGCAGCGCCAGCGCCGGGTAGACCGGCATCGAGTAGTACTCCTGCGTCGTCGAGAAGGTGAAGAAGACGAGCACGAAGCCGGTCCAGGAGAGCGCGAGGAGGCGAGTGCGCGCGGCGCGGTCCACGGGCTTGAAACCCAGGCGCGCGGCGGCCGGCAGAAACACGCTCCACGGGAAAAGCCAGAGCAGGTGGAACAGCCAGAACCACAGCCGCGGCACGGTGTTGTAATCGCGCGGATGCCGCAGGTTGAGGAACCGCAGCAGGTGCTCGTTGATGAAGTAGAACCAGAAGAAGCCGCGATACCGGAACGGCTCGGCGCTGAGGGTGAAATCGAAGTACGGGGGATTGCGCAGGATGGCCAGCACGTGCCAGGGCGCGGCGAGGGCGAGGAAGATCACCGCCCCCGAGAGCGGGCGCAGCCGCCGCCATGTGCGCCGCGAGAAGAGTTGCCGGGTCAGCGCCAGGTAGACGGCGCCGGCGCCAGCCGGGATCACCACCGCGATCAGCCCCTTCAGCAGCACTCCGGCGGCCAGGCTGGCCGCGAGGGCGGCCGCCCACAGTCGCGGCCGCGGCTCATCCTCCTCCAGCGCGCGCACGAGCGACCACATCGCCAGCGTCACAGCCAGCGTCAGCACCACGTCCGGGATCAGGACGCGGGTGAACAGGAACAGGCCGGCGCAAGTGGCCAGGGCGAGGCCGGCGTAGAAACCCGCGCGCGGCGAGAAGGCCCAGGCGCCGATGCGGAGCGTGAGCCAGCATAGCAGTACCGCCGCCAGCGCGATCGGAATCCGGGCCGCCCAGTCGTGCACGCCGAAGACGAGGTAGGCGAGCGCGATCATCCAGTACTTCAGCGGCGCCTTCTCCAGGTACTTCACGCCGTCGAGGCGCGCCGTCACCCAGTCGCCGGATTCCAGCATCGTACGCGCGATCTGGGCCTGCACCGAATCGACGTCGTCCATCAGGGAGGGCGGGCTGAAAATGGCGCCGAGGAAGATGGCAGCGGCAAAAACGACAACGGTCAGCGCGTAACTCGGACAGGCGCGCTCTCCAGCGTCTCGCGGCGGCTGGGCGCCGCCTGGACTTTCCAGCGTCTCATCCATAGAAACAGGGTCAACAGCCCCCACAGGTGAAACCCGAGGTTAACACGGCGCTCAAGGTGGTCGCGCACCATCGCTTCGATGGCGCCGGGGCGGAAAACCTCGGCTTCGCGCAACGCCGCCGGCGTCAGCGTGTCGAGCAGCAGCGGCCGCAGTACGGTGCGGAGCCACTGGTGGGCCGGGATGTCGAGGCCTTCTTTCGCCCGCCGCAGGATGGGCGGCGGCAGCCGGTCTTTCATCAGCTCGCGCAGGATGAACTTCAGCGTTCGCCCGCGCACCTTGAAGTTCTCCGGCAGCGAGGCGGCAAACTCGACGATGCGGTGGTCCAGAAACGCCGGGCGCACCTCGAGCGAATGCGCCATGCTCATGCGATCCACCTTGTAGAGGATGTCGTCGGGCAGGTAGCAGAGCTGGTCGAACCAGAGGAACTGGTTGACGTGGCCGGCCTGGCGGGCATGGTTAGCCCTCAGGCCGAGATGCCCGTTCCAGCCGTTGTAGGACGGGTAGAGCTCCCGCTTTTGCGCGGGCGAGAAAGCCCCGTTCCAGTAACAGTGCGCCTCCTCGGGGGCGAGCAGCGAGCCCTCCAGCAGGCGCTTGAGCTTGTACTCGAAGCTGATCTTGTCGTCGGAGACGGGCCAATGGCGGAGCAGCCGGCAGGCCAGCCGCCGGGCCGGGGCGGGGACGCGGCGCAAGAGGCGCGCCCAGTGGTCGGCGCGGTAAGTGAGGTAGCCGCCGAACAACTCGTCAGCCCCTTCGCCGCTCAGCGCGACGGTCACGTGCTCGCGGCTCATTCGCGAGAGAAACCAGACCGGCAGCGCGCCGGCGTCGGCGCTGGGCTCGTCCGAGTAGTAAGCCATCTGTTCGACGGCGCCGGCCAGATCCTGCTCCGGGTTCAGGTCCAGCTCATAATGCTCGGTGCCGAAGCGATCGGCCGCCAGGCGGAAGTAGTGGCTTTCGTCGAAGCTGCGCCCCCGGAAGGAAATCGAGAACGTCTTGAGCCGCGAGGCGGTCTGGGCGGCGGCATAGTGAAGGACGGTGGAGGAATCGAGGCCGCCGCTGGCCCAGACGCCTAACGGGACATCCGAGATCAGGTGCTCGCGCACGGCCTCTCTGAGCAACAGGTCCAGTTCCTCCTTGGCTTCCTGGAGGCGCCAGCGTCGCGGCCGGAACTCGAGCTTCCAGTAAGCCTCGGAACGGATCCTGCCGTCGCGCCACTCCAGCCAGTGGGCCGGCGGCAGCTTCTCGATGCCCTCGATGAGCGTGTGCGGGCAGGGCACGTAGTTCAGCGAGAGGTAGTAGTCGAGACCTGGGAGGTTGAGCCGGCGCTCGACTTCGGGATGCTCCAGGATGGCCTTGAGCTCGGAGCCGAAGTACAACTCGCCGCCGCGGCGGCAGAAGTACAGCGGCTTGATGCCCAGCCGGTCGCGGGCCAGCACCAGCCGGCGGCGCGATTCGCTCCACAGCGCCACGGCGAACATCCCGCGCAGCCGCGGGAAGCATCCCGTGTCCCACTCCAGGAAGGCCCGCAGCAGGACCTCGGTGTCCGAGCGGGTGCGGAAGCGATGACCGCGCGCTTCGAGTTCGGCTCGCAGCTCGCGGTGGTTGTAGATTTCGCCGTTGAAGACGATGAGGGTGTCGCCGTCGGTGCTCGCCATCGGCTGATCCCCGGTCTCCAGGTCGATGATCTTCAGCCGCACCGCCCCGAGGGAGACGTGCGGAGAGTGGTGGAACCCGTGCTGGTCCGGCCCGCGATGCAACAGGCTCAGCGTGGCTCGTTCGATGCGCGCCGGATCAACGGCGCCGTTGCTGTGGGTATACCCCGCGATCCCGCACACACCCAATCCCCATCCCGCTCCCCCACCCTTGGGAGCGTTCACTCACCCAAAACTCGAACCCGAGGGAGTCACTATACCACAGCCGCGAGAGCGGGGGGACAATACCCTGCCGAAAGTCGTCAGCCGCTGCACACGAATCCGCGAGATCGCTGACCGCCTCGATGATGTCCCGGAGATACAGGGCGTCAGGCCGCATAGATGGTGCGGGCTTCGGAAAGTACGGCCTTCCGTATGAGCGGCTTGAGGCCCTCCCTCCCCACCAGGTCCACCTGCCGATGCAGTAGTTGCGAGAGATCGAGCATCAGGCCAGCGTAATGGAGCAGGCCCCCGGGTGCGGCGGCAGAGGTTCGCAATCTCGGCCGTGGGAAGCACCAAACCGGATGGCAACGTCATGGCACTCTTGCCCACACATTGTCCCAGAAACCCCGGTGTCCGGCCAAGCCGCCCGCGATGCCCCCCGGCGCTGACGCAGTCGCTCACCCCGCCCCCGCCTTGCGCAGGGCCGCGATGCGAGGCGCACGGCTCTTCGGGCTGTCGAGGCTGAACGAGCGCGCGTCGCCCAGATCCGAGCGCACGTAGCTTTCAGTCCGCGCGACGGCTTCCTTCAGCGCCTTGTCGGGCGTGCCGAACGATGCCCACGCGATCGACTGCGTCTCCGGGTCGTACTCCCACAGGCCCACCACGCGGCCGCGATCCAGGATCGCGTGACTGGGCAGGTCCGCGATTTCGCCGACCTGGTCCGCCAACCCCCGGCGCTTCAGGTCGCCCGGCTCCAGCAGGCCTTTCAGGTCCCGCCGCAAGTGAGTGATACCGTCCAGGCTGCTGACCAGCGCGTACTGCGGCTTGCGGGGAACCTCGAACTTCATCAGCTCCTCGCGGTCCTCGGTGAACATGAGCAGTTCGCTGCCATCCTTAAGCGGCACGAGCTTCAGCGGCCCGGCCGCCGCTCTGGCTGCCTTAACGCCGAGGCCGGAAAACCACTGGAACTCGGCCAGGCTCGCCGGGCCGATCCACCGGAAGAACCGCCGCGCCAGCTCCGTATGCGCCTCTTCGGCGGAGAGCCTGGAACCGGCCAGCGGATTCGGCCGCCACAGCGCGTAACGGTAGCGCTGCTGGTCCAGCCGTCCGTTCACGGGAATGCGCCGGATCTCGCCTTCCCCCTGGAGCTGGCCCAACGCCAGCGGCAGCGTGGTCGTCAGGCCCTTCCTGGCGCCCTCGGGCCCCAGGTTGCGCGCCGCGCCTCCGGTTGACTCGCGCAACTCGTCGGGAGCCAGCGGGCCCCGTGCCAGCGCGGCCACCACCGCCGCGCACAGCTTCTCAACTTCGGCATCGGTCACCCCGAGCTTGCGCGCCGTATTCATTTCACCGCCGAAGCCCTGGCCGGCCTTCAACGCCAGCGCGAAGTCGCTCGCCGGCACGACGTAGGTGCAGCCGCGCGCGCTGGGCAGTTCGTGGATCTCCAGCTTCGCCACCGCCTCGTCCGCCGCTTGCCGCCCGATACCGGCGCGCGCGAACAGCGCCAGGTACGGAGCCGCGCCGCCGACCGACCGCGCCCACCCTGTTCGTTTCAGCACCTCACTGGCCCCGCGACCCGCCAGGTTTCCGTCCAGCCCTTGCCGCCGCCACCACCACGCCCGCAAACCCGGGATAGTCATCGATTCACCTCCTACGGCTTCACCCCCTTCGCAAAGCCGCCGGCTTTGAACGGCAGCGGCTTGTATTCCCCCACCAGATCCACCTTCGATTTCGCCGGGATCTTCTTCTCCCGCCCCAGCGCCCAGTAGCAGGCGTTCACCAGCAGGCGGCGGAAACCCTCGTTCTCCAGGTCCTGCGAGGAGCCCATGGTGATGGTGAACACGCGCGCCTTCTTGCCAGCAGCGCCGGTGTAAGTCCTGGTCCAGGCCACGGGCATCATGGGGTCGTTCTGCGCGCCCGCCACCGGCGCATCGGCCGGCTTCATCCCCTCAAGCACCTGGCCCAGCACCAGCGGCTGGCTGTCGCCCGTGAGCGGCAGCCGCACCGCGTACACGTCGGTGGGTCCCCAGATGTCCCCGTCCCGGATGCCGCGCAGGATGGGGTGTTTCTCCTGCCCCTTCACCAGAATGCCGCGCGTGCTCTGCTTCGCGTGCTGCCCGTGATGCCTGATCCATGTCTCGCCGAGCACCTGGCGGCCGAAGCCGCCGTCCCACTCCTTGCTGCGCCAGCCGTAGCGCTCGTACGTCTTGCTCGCCTTGGGATCGAACGCGTGCGTCGCCGTTCGCAGGCCGATCACCGGCCGCCCCGATTCGACATAGTCCACGATGTGCTTCATCTGCTCGTCCGGCAGGTCGCGGAACCGGGTGAAGATCACCATCAGGTCGGCGCGGTCCAGCGCCTCCAGGCCGGGGATGTTGTCGCGGCGGTTGGGATCGATCGTGCCGTCGTTGGGATCGATGGCGTACAGCACCGTGCACCTGAAGCCGTGGCGCCTCGCCAGGATCTTAGCCAACTGCGGCAGCGCCTCCTCGGAGCGGTACTCCTCGTCGCCGCCGATTAACACGATATGCCGGCCCGCGCCAGGCGCGGCGGCGGCCAGCAGCAACAGCAAGGTGAGAGTCGCCGATTTTCGCATACCACCAGCATAGCCGCCCGCCCGATATCATAGGTCTCATGTCCGCTTCCACCCGAGGACTCCTCATCGCTCTGCTCCCGCTGGCGCTCGGCGCCGAGGCCCCCCAGGGCTACTACCGCTTCCCGGCCATCAACCAGAACACCATCATCTTCACCGCCGAAGGCGACCTGTGGAAGGCGGGCATCGAAGGCGGCGTGGCCCGCCGGCTCACCTCCCACCTCGGCGAGGAGAGCCGCGCCGCCATCTCCCCGGACGGCGCCATGGTCGCCTTCTCGGCCAGTTACGAAGGACCCACCGAAGCTTACGTCATGCCCGCCGACGGCGGCCTGCCCAAGCGGCTCACTTACAGCGGCGGCGCCGCAGTCGCAGGCTGGACGCCCGACGGCAAGGTCCTGTGTTCCACCCGGCAGTTCTCCACCCTGCCCGACAACCAGCTCGTGAAGATCGATCCGCGCTCGGGCCGCTACGAGATCATCCCCTTGAGCCAGGCCGACCAGGGCGCCTTCGAACCCTCCGGCAAGACGCTGTTCTTCACCCGCCTCCCCTTCCAGGGCAGCCACGCCAAGCGGTACAAGGGCGGCACCGCTCAGAACCTCTGGCGATTTGCCGCCGGCGACAAGGAAGCCGTCCCGCTCACGGCCGACTACCCCGGCACGAGCAAAGCGGCCATGTGGTGGGAGCGCCGCGTCTATTTCGCCACCGACCGCGACGGCTCGATGAACATCTGGTCGATGAACGAGGACGGCAAGAACCTCCGCCAGCACACTGTCCACAAGGGCTGGGACATCCAGTCCCCCTCGCTCCACGCCGGGCGCATCGTCTACCAACTCGGCGCCGACATCCGCCTGCTCGACTTGCGTTCCGGCAAGGACACGCTCGTCCCCATCCGCCTGGCCACCGACTTCGAGCACCAACGCGAGCGTTGGGTCAAGAAGCCGATGGATTACGTCACTTCCATTCACCTCTCACCCGACGGCGACCGCGTCGTTCTCACCGCCCGCGGGCAGGTCTTCATCGCGCCCGCGCCACAAGGCCGGCTGGTCGAGGCCACCCGCAAGCGCGGCGTGCGCTACCGCGACGGGCGTTTCCTGCCGGACGGCAAGACCGTGCTCGCCCTCTCCGACGAAAGCGGTGAAATCGAGATCTGGAAGATGCCCGCCAACGGGGCCGGCGCCGCCGAGCAACTGACGTCAGACGGCAAGGTCCTGCGCTGGGAAGCCGCGGCTTCCCCCGACGGCAAATGGATCGCGCACCACGACAAGGACCAGCAGCTCTGGCTTTTCGAGGTCTCGACCAGGCAGCAAAAGCGAATCGGCACCTCGGCGCATGGCGGCTTCTCCGATCTCCGCTGGTCCCCGGACAGCCGCTGGCTGGCCTACTGCGCCACGGCGGCCAACTCGTTCCCGCAGGTCATGCTGCACAACATCGAAACGCAGGCGACCACCGCGCTCACCACCGACCGCTTTTACAGCGCCAACCCGGCCTGGAGCGCCGACGGCAAGTGGCTCTACTTCCTCTCCGACCGCAACCTGGAGTCGCTGGTCGGGAGCCCCTGGGGCCCGCGCCAGCCCGAGCCCTTCTTCGACAAGCCCATGAAGATCTACCAGGCGGCGCTGAAGAAAGGACTGCGCTCGCCCTTCCAACCCGCCGACGAGCTGCACCCCGAAAGCGCCAAAGCGCCCGAAGGCGAGAAAGAAAAGAAGGAAGCCGCCGCCGCACCCCGAGTGGACATCGATCTCGACGGCCTCGATCAGCGGATCACCGAGGTCCCCGCGCCGCCCGGCAACTATTACGTGTTCACCGCCGGCCCCAAGCGCCTCTACTGGGTCAACACCGAGCGCGGCACGCCGCCGGTCCGCTCGCTCCAGAGCCTCGACATCGCCAACAAGGGCGACAAGCCCGAGACGCTGATGGCCGACATCCGCGGCTACGAGCTCTCCGGCGACGGCAAGAAGCTCATGTTCCGCAAGGCGGACGACATCTTCGTCGTCGATGCGACGGCCAAGGCGGCGGCGCTCAAGAACCCCGAGGACCTCAACAAGAGCAAGGTCGATCTGAAGGACTGGACCTTCGCGCTCGACCCGCGCGAGGAGTTCCGCCAGATGTTCACCGAAGCGTGGCGGCTGGAGCGCGATTACTTCTACGACCGCAGCATGCACGGCCTCGACTGGCCGGCGGTGCGCAAGAAATACGAGCCGCTGGCCGGGCGCGTCACCGACCGCGCCGAGTTGAGCGACCTGCTGGCCCAGATGATCAGCGAGCTCTCGGCTTTACACATGTTCGTCTTCGGCGGCGATCACCGCCAGGGCCAGGACCAGATCCGTCCCGGCTTCCTCGGCGCTGTGCTCGCGCGCGAAGAGAGCGCCGGCGGCTACCGGATCGGCCACATCTACCGCGCCGATCCCGATTTGCCCAACAACCTCTCCCCGCTGGCTCAGCCCGGCGTCGAACTCGCCGACGGCGACCTGATCGAGGCCATCAACGGCGTGCCCGTGCTGTCGGCGGCCGATCCTGGCGTGCTGCTGCGCAACCAGGCCGACAAGCAGGTTCTGCTCCGCGTCAAGCGTGCCGGCAAAGCGGAATCCACGGACCTCATCGCCAAGCCCATTACGCCGGAGAAGGAAGAGGACCTGCGCTACGAGGAGTGGGAATACACCCGCCGCCTCCAGGTAGAGCAGATGGGCAAGGGCCAGATCGGCTACGTCCACCTGCGCGCCATGGGGTCGCGCGACATCGCCCAGTGGGCGCGCCACTTCTACCCCGTGTTCAACCGCCAGGGCCTCATCATCGACGTGCGCCACAACCGCGGCGGCAACATCGATAGCTGGATCCTCGAAAAGCTACAGCGCAAGGCCTGGTTCTACTGGAAGCCCCGCGTCGGCGAGCCCACCTGGAACATGCAATACGCCTTCCGCGGCCACATGGTCGCGCTTTGCAACGAGCGCACCGCCTCCGACGGCGAGGCCTTCACCGAGGGCTTCCGCCGCCTCGGGCTGGGCAAGGCCATCGGCACCCGCACCTGGGGCGGTGAGATCTGGCTCTCCGCCAGCAACCTGTTGGTGGACCGCGGCATCGCCTCAGCGGCCGAGATCGGCGTCTACGGTCCCGAAGGCCAGTGGCTGATCGAAGGGCACGGCGTCGATCCCGACATCGTGGTCGATAACCCGCCCCACGCCACCTTCAACGGCGAGGACGCCCAGCTCCAGAAAGCGGTGGACTACCTGCTGGAGCAGATCCGCCTCAAGCCCGTCCCGGTGCCGGCGCCGCCGCCGTACCCGGACAAACTCAGGTGATAAGCGGCTTGCGCCACGCCGCCAGCCTGGCCTCAAGGTTGGCTTGTATCCGCCGCACACCCGGCTCGCCCGCCAGGTTCTTCAGCTCGTGGGGATCGCCGATCAGGTCGTAGAGTTCCTTGTTGCCCCGGTCGTACCAGTTCAGTTTCCAGCGGCGCGTGCGCACGGTGCGGATCGGGTTCACCCACTTCTGCTTGGCGTAGTACTCCAGGAAGACCTCGCCGCGGGCCTCGATTCCCGCCGCCCGCCCGGGCCACTCCAGCCCGGCCAGCGCCGCCAGCGTCGGCGCCAGATCGGCCTGGGTCACCAGGTCATCGCGCTGGCCACGCCCCAGCGCTCCGCCCGGCGCGGCGATCACCAGCGGAATCGAGATCAGCTCCTCGTACATGAACGGGCCCTTGAATGGCAGGCCGTGCTCACCCAGCGCGTCGCCGTGGTCGCTGGTGTACGCGACGACCGTTGAGTCCCAGTCCGAGACCGCCGCCAGCACCGTCCCCAGGCAGGCATCGACCTTCTCGACCAGCTCACAGTAGTGACTGCGGTAGCGCACCCAGTCCTCCGGCGTGTACTGGCGCGTTGCGCGCCCCTGGTCCTTGTCTACATACTCCTGTTGCTCGGCGGGCTTGCCGGCCAGGTTCGACAGATTGCTCGCGGGCGGCTTCACACCCTGCCGCGGCCGCACCTTTGGGAGCAGCCCCGGCAGCCCGTAGATGTCGTGAGGGTCGATGACGGAAACCCAGGCCAGCCAGGGCGCCTTCTGCCCGCGGATCCACTCCGCCGCTCGCCGGGCGACTTCTTCGTCGCCGCGCGGGTGTTCGTACCTCTGAAAGCCGAACCTTTCCAGTCCCTCGCGGTCGCCGCCCAGATGCCACTTCCCAAAGTACCCCGTGCTGTAGCCGGCCTCACGGAACACGCTGCCCACATTGGGAATGGCCGCCGGCAGCGGCTTGCCCAGCGAGCCGGCATCGACGTTAGTCAGCACGCCGGTCCGGTGCGGCTCCAGCCCGGTCAGCAGCGCGGACCGCGCCGCCGAGCACTGCGGCGTGTTGCAGAAGGCGGAGGTGAAGGTAACCCCGCGCTCGGCCAGGCGGGCGCGATGCGGCAGCTTCACCGGACCGGGCCGCCGCGCCGACTCCTGATCCGACATCACCACCAGGACGTTCGGACGCTGCGCCCGCGCCAGCAGGACTGCCGGGGCGGCGAGAAACGCGCGGCGGGTGGTGGAGATCACGGCGCCGGCTGCGGGTTCGGATTCACCAGCGGGACGGTCACGATGTTGCTGACGTAGACATCCTGTGCGATGGTGACCTGCGTCAATGGGTTGGTGGGCAGGTCGGAGTTCAGCTCCAGGTCCACCCGGTAGGTGCCCACCGTGCCCGGCTGCAATCCGGCGAACAGCACGTTGGCCGTCTTGCCGCCGGCCAGCGAGGAGACGAACTCCACCGGCTCGTTCAGCTCCGGCCCCGTGTACTTGGCCCCGGTCACGATGGCCAGCCGGGCCTCGTCCGGCATCACCAGCCCCAGGCCGGTCGCATAGACGATGATGGTTTCGCCGGGCAGGGCCGGGTTCTCCTCGGTGACCGGGCTGCCGGCCACGTTGGCGCAGCACAGGTCCGGCGTGGTCGGTGTGAGGATCACCTGCGCGCCCTCCACCGCCTGGGCCGTGTAGACGATCCCGTTGCCCTCCGGCCCAGGCACGCGGGCCCGCAGCCGGATGCGCGTAAACATCCCGGCCGGGAACGCGTACACCTTGGGATCTTCGTTGATCAGCGCGATCAGCCCGTCGCGGATGCTCTCCAGCGTGCCGCCCTCTTTCACCGTGTAGGTGTAGGCGCGGTTCTCGATTGAGACCGTGGCCGTGTCGCCCGCCTTGGCGGCGCCGTCCACCGAGACGGTGCCCGAGGCCTGGCTCGAGCCGTGGAACACCACGGCGCGGCGCGGGTCGGGGCCGTCGAAGGCGAAGATGCCGGGGTTGCTGGGGATGATCGGCACGCCCACCGGGGTGGTAATGCTCACCCGCCCGTCGGCGCGGCGGGTCCGCACGTAGGCGTTGATGCTGGTCGTATCCAGCACTTCGAAGGGCACCTGGGCGTTTATCTGGGTGGGCGAGACAAACAGCAGGGGCGCGCGGATGCCGTCCAGGTAGAGCTGCACGCCGCCCAGTTCGGTCGGGAGCGGATCGGCGTCCGCCGGCGCGCTCTCGCTGGTGTCGGTCAACTCCACGCCCACCACGCTGATCAGAGTGCCCGGCGCGATCTGGGCCGCGTCCATGCCGCCCGAGAGCTTCGCCCCGCTGGTGGTCACCGCGATGGTGGCGTTCTCCGACAGCTTGGTGGAGAACTCGACGTTGTTCCCCGCTTCCCCGGGAGCGCGCGCGGTCAGGATGACCGCCGGCACGTCGGGATTGGGGGTGGCCAGCACCTGGGGATCGCCCTCGCCGGCGTTGATCGCCGCGGCCAAGGCATTGACGATCTTCGCGAACGTGTCATCCTTGGCGATCTTGTACTTGTATTGCTTCTCGCCGAGGATGACGGTGATCTCGTCGTTCTCCTTGATGGCGCCGCCCAGGATGATCGCGCCGATCGCGTACACATCGCGGCTGGCGGCGTTGCGCACCGCCGTGATCGGCAACGCCGGCGCCCCGACGGTGAACACCATGACGCGCCGGTTGTAAGGGTCGCTGACGTACAGGTTCGTCCCGTCCCAAGCCAGCGACATCGGCGTGCGCAATGAATCGGCCCCCGCGCGCCGCAGCGGGTAGACGCTGTCGGAGGACTGGTTCACCAGGCCGCCCAGTTGCCCCAGCACCACGTCCGCTTTCACCCCGTTCTCCGTCGGCACGCGGTTGAAGATCAGCACCCGGTCATTGCCGCCGTCGGCCAGGAACAGCCGCCGCCCGTCGGAAAGCGCATAGCGCGGGAAATCCATCGTCGCCGTGCACATCCTCGGGTAAATGTTTTTGTCCTCTTCGTCTTTGCCGACCGGGTCGCAGAGCTTATCCGCGTTGTTGGACACCGCGCTGGTCATGTCCGGCTGGCCGATGACCACGTCGGCCCGCTGCCGGTTCTGGGTCGGGATGCTGTTCCAGATCAGCACCCGGTTATAGCCCAGGTCGGCGACGTAGAGCCGCTGGCCGTCGGAG
The DNA here is from genome assembly GCA_038060875.1 of Acidobacteriota bacterium. Classification (GTDB taxonomy): domain Bacteria; phylum Acidobacteriota; class Terriglobia; order Bryobacterales; family Bryobacteraceae; genus JBBTDS01. The sequence continues at coordinate 41,447 of JBBTDS010000033.1, forward strand.
GTCACCGAGACCGGCGTCAGCAGCGTGTCGGCCTGCGGGTTCAGCGGCGCCTTGGTGAGGTCCTGCTGCGCCCCGGTGCCGAAGTTGGCCTGGCCCAGCACCACGTCGGCCCCCTGGAAGTTCGCCCGCGGGATCGAGTTCCAGATCAGGATGCGGTCGTTGCCGGTGTCGGCTACGAACAGCTTGCCGTCCTGCACCCACACGCCCTCGGGCCCGCGCAGCGTCTTCTGCCCCGGCACGCGCGGATCGCCGGTGCCGTTATTCACCAGGCTGTTCTTGAAGTCCGGCTGGCCGATGACGACATCGGCGGGCTGGTTGTTGCCGGTGGGGATGGTGTTCCAGATCAGCACCCGGTTGTTGTCCGTGTCGGCCACCACCAGGATGCGTCCATCCGAAGCCACCGAGGTGGGCAGCCGCAGGCTGCTCTGCGAAAGGCCCAGCTCGAACTTGGTGAAGTCCGTCTGGCCCAGCACCAGCGTTGCGGCGCCGGTGCAGACCGGGCACCGCGTGTCCTGCGGCAACTCCGCAGTGGGTTCGGGCAGCATCTGCGACAGGCGGTTGTACATCAGCACCCGGTGATTGACCGGGCTGGCGCTGATGCGGTTGGCGTCGCAGACGAACAGCGTGTCGTTGGCGTAGGCCACGCCGCTCACCCCGCCGAGAATGACATCCGACGGCGTCGGGTGCTGTCGCGTGAAGGTGGGCTGGCCGATCACCAGGCGCGCTGCCTGGCCGGTGGCGAAGTCGGCTCCGTGGGCCGCCGCCCCAGCCAGAAGAATGACCGCTAAACGCTTCATAGGGTTACAGCGAGTGCTGGAATCCAACAGTATACCAAGGCGGTGGACGCGCCGGCTGACCAGCCGGTTTCACCCAACCGGAAAACCGGGGACAGACGGAACGTTCCCGCTGGCCGCGCCCGTCGCGCCCGGCCACTCGCCGCGGCCAGGTCCTCAACCAGACCGCGCTGGCCGCCCCGCTGGGTCTTTCCGTGACAGTAAAGCTAGCCAAGCCAGCCGGGTCGATGCCGACGAAATACTTCCGGAGTACGACTTCAGTCGCGCTCGGCCCAACAAGTATGCCTCACGCTACGCGGCGGGCAGTATTG